>NZ_BAABDI010000044.1:0-29030 GCF_039539545.1 Hymenobacter antarcticus
AACGGCCCCACCTGGCCCTGAATTACTTAACCCCCAATCAAGTCCATTTGCAAGGAAAAAGCCCCGCCGGAAAATCCGAGCAGGGCCCTTGCCTTATTCCTGTCAACATATAGCCGGACGAGACACAAGCAGCTGGCGCAGCACTAGGAGCGCGGGCCGCGCATTTTGTTCACGACGAAGAACAGCAGCGCCACCACGACTAGCACGGCAATAATGCCCGTGATAGCGCCTGCTTTGAAGATACCGACAATGGCATCGCAGCTGGTGAGGGTAGTGGCTAGCGCCAGAAAGAACGCGAAGAGGGAAAGGCGGGAAGCAGTCATGGCAAAGGGTGAAAGAAGCGTGTGAAAGAAGCGTGTGAAAAAAGGGGCCGGCTGCTTTGGCACGGCCGAATACGTCCTGATACTAAGCCTTGCCGGAAAAGGTTGAGCAAAACCTGGCGCTGGCGCTTCGGCGGAGGCGTTCCGGGCCGCCCCGGCCTAGCTTTGGACCATGAATCGATACGTACCAGTCGCGTTGCTTTGGCTGCTGAGCCGGGCTGCCCTGGCCCAGCATGCGGCCATTGCCCTGCCCGATAGCCTTGCGCACCGCCAGCTGGTGCAGGTTTTTCAGCAGGACCTCAACCGGGAGTTTGCCAACCCCAAAGAGTCGCCACTCAGCGCGGCCGAGCGGCAGGCTTTTACCACGCTGCCCTTCTACCCCACTCGCTACGCCTACGTGGTGCAGGCGCAGTTGCTGCGCGATTCCACTTCCCGGCCGTTTGCCATGCAAACCAGCACCACGCGCCGGCCGCTGTACCGCAAGTACGGCGAGCTGCGCTTCGTGCTGAACGGCCAGGCGCAACGCCTGAGCGTGTACCAGAGCATCGACCTGCTGAAGCAGCCCGGCCTGGAGGACTACCTGTTCGTGCCCTTCACCGACCTCACCAACGGCCACGGCAGCTACGGCGGGGGCCGCTACCTCGATTTGCGCATGCCGCCAGCGGGCAGCAGTACGCTCACGCTGGATTTCAACCGTGCCTACAACCCCTCCTGCGCCTACAATCACGGCTATTCCTGCCCCGTGCCACCGGCCGAAAACCGGCTGACGGTAGCCATTCCGGTGGGAGTGCGGAGCGAGCATTGAGCCGAAAGTAGTTGTGCAGCCGGAACCGACGGGCGCACATTCTGCCTAACAACGACAACCGGTCCGACCGCCTAGAGCAGTTTCCGAGTCAGTGTACATTTTTTAAAACAGTTAAAAGTTGAGAGTTAAAAGTTAAAACCCAATACGTCTGATTTTTAACTTTTAACTCTCAACTTTTAACTCTGTACATGGACTTGGAAACTGCTGTAGGGCGGTCGGGCCGGAGCATGCGCCTTAGAAAAGAAACGTCCTGCTGAGCGGGGCTCGGCAGGACGTTCTTGTGGGTTGTTCGGCTCAGCGCCTCGTTCGGCTTACCAGTCGCCGCTGGCCCCGCCGCCGCCGCTGCTGCCGCCGCCAAAGCCCCCGAAGCCGCCACCTCCGCCACCAAAGCCGCCGCCACCGCCACCGAAGCCACCGCCACCGCCGCCACTCCCGCCGAGCAGGGTGCCGAGCAGGAAAGGTGGGAAGAAACCACCGCCGCCGACGCCGCGGTTGCCGCGCCCGCCGCCACCGCCCCGGTTACGAAGCAGCACGAAAATGATGACCATTGCCCCAATTATCAACCAGAAGGGAATGCCCGAGCCCGAGCTGTCGCGCGAGCGCCGGGGGCGGGCATCGGCCGGGTCGGCCTTGTATTCGCCTTTGGCCAGGGCAATGAGCTGGTCGGTAGCGCGGTCGAGACCGGCGTAGTATTGGTTTTGGCGGAAAGCGGGCACCAGCGTATTGCTGATGATGCGCTTGGCCAGGGCATCGGGCACGGCCCCTTCCAGGCCGTAGCCGGTTTGGATGCGGGCGGCGCGCTCCTGCTTCGCCACCAGTATCAGGATGCCGTTGTTTTTGCCTTTGCGGCCAATGCCCCAGGCCTCGTAGAGCTTCTGGGCGTAGTCGGCAATTTCGTCGCCATCGAGCGTGGGCACGGTCACGACGGCAATCTGCGACGAGGTGCTGTCGTTGTACGTCACCAGCTTTTGTTCCAGCGCGTCGGCCTCACCCGGCTGCATCAGGCGCGCCAGGTCATTGACGAGGCGCGGCGGATTGGGGCGCGGGGGCAGGCCCTGCGCCCAGGTGCCCACCAGTGGCAGCAGCCACAGCAGGGCCAGCAGCAGCGGCCACGCCAGTCGGCGGCCAGCGGGCGGGCGGGTTGCTGCGCGGGGCGAAGTATCTAACCTGGCATCAGCCACGGGAATTTTCATTTGTCGGAAGACGGCTTGGGGCCGCCGAAAGAAATAGCGTCGTCCAGCTCGTTTTGGTCGGAGGGCGCGTGGTAGGGGAAGTAGCGCTGCAGCTGCTCGCCCACCATTTTGATGCCGCGCTCCAGGCCCAGCACGTAGTTTTCGCGCCGAAACTGTTCCAGCACGGTCTCCTTGGTGGTTTCCCAGAAATCGTCGGGCACGACGGAATTGATGGCGGCATCGCCAATGACGGCAAACTGGCGGCTGTGCCAGGCCAGGTAAAACAGCACGCCGTTGCGGGCGGCCGTTTTGTGCATGTTCAGCTCGGCGAATACCTGCGCGGCCCGGTCGAGGGGCTCGGGCGTGGAGCAGGTGTCTTCGAGATGAACCCGGATTTCGCCCGAGGTCGTGATTTCGGCCTGCCGGATGGCCGCGACCAGCGCCGCATCCTGCGCGGGAGTGAGAGGGGAAGTCATTCTGATGGATTCAAAACTAATGGAACGTCATGCTGAGCGAAGTCGAAGCATCTCTACCGCTGTAGTAATAAATGCTACCACAACGAAGCGGTAGAGATGCTTCGACTGCGCTCAGCATGACGTTCTCTTACCAAAAACCAACCCTAGAATTGAACCGTAGGCGCCTTGCTGGCGGCCGGGTCGGCTTCGAAATACGGCTTGGGCTGGAAGCCGAACATGCCGGAAAACAGGTTATTCGGGAACGAGCGGGTGAACGTATTGTAGTCGTTGGTGACGGCGTTGAACTTGTTACGCTCCACGTTGATGCGGTTTTCGGTACCCTCAATCTGGGCCTGCAGCTCCTGGAAGTTGGCGTTGGCCTTCAGGTCGGGGTAGTTTTCGGACACGGCCAGCAGGCGGCCCAATCCGGCCGACATCTGGCTCTGGGCTTCCTGGAATTTCTTGATGTTTTCGGGCGTGAGGTCGTTGGCGTTCAGCTGCACGCTGGTGGCCTTGGCGCGGGCCTCGATAACGCTGGTGAGGGTACCCTGCTCGAATTTGGCGGCGCCCTTCACGGTGTTTACCAGGTTGCCGATAAGGTCGTTGCGGCGCTGGTAGGAGCTTTGCACGTTACCGGCCTGGGCTTTCACGGCCTGGTCGCGCTGCACCATGCCGTTGTAGCCGCACGACGACTGGGTGAGCAAGAGGGCCAGGCCCGCGAAGTAGAGAAGAAAACGTTTCATGGTGATGGATTAGGGGAAATTGGGTATTTGAGGGGATTGGTGGCGGGTGGCAGCCGAGCGACAAACTTAGCGGCCATGCCGCTGGTTTGGCACCGGGTTCGGCGCAAAGTACGCAGCTTGGCCCAGCAAGTTGTAGCTTGCTGCTTAGCAGGCGGCATTTGGCTGCCGCTACGGTCCTTGCTTTATCGCCTACCACTCCCGCTTCATTACAATGAAAGCCGTTATTCCCGTTGCCGGCATTGGCTCGCGCCTGCGTCCACACACCCACACCCAGCCCAAAAGCCTGGTTCCGGTAGCCGGCAATACCATCCTGGGCCACATTATTGACCGCCTGACCGCCGCCGGTATCACGGAGTTTGTGTTCATCGTGGGCTACCTGGGCGATAAAATCGTGCGCTACGTGCGCCGTACCTACCCCGACCTGCAGGCCACGTTTGTGGTGCAGGAACCCCGCGAGGGCATCGGCCACGCACTGTGGCTGGCCCGCGAGGAGTTTCGCCACGACGAGGACGGCGTGCTCATCATGCTCGGCGATACGATTGTGGACGTGGACCTGCCCGCCCTGATTGCTACGCCCGGCTCGGTGCTGGCCGTGAAGGAGGTGAAGGACCCCACGCGCTTCGGCATTGTGGAAATCGGGACCCAGGGCCGGGTGAACAAGGTGGTGGAGAAGCCCAAAATTCCGAAATCGAACTATGCCATGGTGGGCCTTTACAAGCTGGCCTACCCCGAAAAGCTGGCCCAGGCCCTGGAATGGCTGCACGACTCGGACGTGCGCACCCACGGCGAGCTGCAGCTCACCGACGCGCTCATGCACCTCATCGAGGAAGGCGAAGCCATGACGACCTGCCCGGTGGACAACTGGTTCGACTGCGGCCGCAAGGAAACTTTGCTCGAAGCCAATGCCCGGCTGCTCAACCGGCCCGAGTTTCTGGAGGGGCGCGACTACTCCGAGTTTCCCGACGCGGTGATTATTCCGCCGGTCAGCATCGGGCGCGGCTGCCAGATTTCGCACTCCATCATCGGGCCCAACGTGGCCATTGGCGACAAAACCATTATTCACAACTGCATTCTGAGCGATTCCATCATCGGGACGTATTCGGAGCTGCGCTCGGCCGTGATGCACGACTGCATCGTGGGTTCCGACGCCTCGTTCCGGGGCATGAACCACTCGCTGAACATCGGCGACAACACGGAAATTGACTACAGCTAAGAAACAGGTAGACGCTGGGCAGTCGTTTCGTACTTTTCGGGACTTAACCACTTCTGTCGCGCATGATTTTCCGCCGTTTGCTTATTGCCTGTGCTGTTGCCCTGCCCCTGTTCGCGGTGGGCCAAACGCCCCTCGGCCAGCCCTCGCTCGATGAGGCCAAGGTGCAAATCTGGTGCGCCACCGTGCGCTTCGTGTACGACGACGCCGGCCGGCCCAACCTCAAAAGCACCGTGCGCTGCGAGGGCGGCAACCTCGACGCGCTCACGGCCAGCATCCGGCCTGATAGCCTGCGCGTGTACAGCGTGCTATTTCAGCCCATTGAGGGCCGCAGCAGCATCTATCAGGGCCAGAAGGATAATACCGCCCGGCTGGCGGCCCTCACCAAAGCCATTGTAAGCAAGCTGAAAAGCTCGCCCGCCCGCCGCCGCGACCCTGCCCGCATGGCCCGCGTGGAAGCTCTCGAAACGGCCCTGACGAACTACGTGACCTCGGGCACGCCGCCCGGCGACGTCCAGGCGGCCATGATGCCCGAAGTGGCCGATACCGCAGCCGCCCCCGGCACCGCCGCGGGCCCAGCCGAAGCCGCCGAAGCCCAGGCCGCCGCCGAGCGCGACGCCACCGGCACCACGACAGCCGCCGCCCTGCCCGGCACCGGCCCGGGCAGCCTGCTCAACCGCTTTGCTGCCCCGCTGGCCCTCATCCTCGGGATTCTGAGCCTGGTGCTCTATATAATGCTGCGCGTAACCTTGGGCCAGTGGCGCCGCCAGCAGCGCCGCGAAACCCTGGCCGCCCGGCAGGCCGCCACCGCCGCCCAGGCCGCCGCCGCCGAAACCAGCGCCGCCGTGGCCGACTCGGTAGCCCGCGTGAAGCGCGCCGAAGCCCTGGTGCTGGCCGCTGCGCCTGAGGTGGCCGCTAAGCCGGTACCCGACCAGCTCAGCCCCGCCCAGCGCCTGGAAGTGGAGCGCCTCGTAAGCCAGCGCGTGGACGAGGAGCTGAAATGGCTGCGCGCTAACTTGCCCGAGCTGGTGGCTTCGGCTATTGCGCAGCCGGTGGCTATGGCCGTCGATGATGAGCCGAAGGTGGCTCCGGCAGCGGAATCAGCCAGGCCAAATCAGCCCATTGCTGATGATGTGCAGCTGGACTAGACTCGTTAACTTGTTATCTGTTGTACCGGCGGCTGCCTAATTGAACAAAGACTGGAGCGGTTTTCAGATTACTGTGCATTTTTTAAGTGGGTTAAAAGTGAAGAGTTAAAATCCTTTCAGGCTGTATTTTAACTCTTCACTTTTAACTTTTAACTACGTACACCTGGGCGAAAACCGCTCTAACACGCCTGTTTTTCACCTCGTAATCTTCCCTCAACTACTTATGAAAGCTGCCCTACCCCTCCTCGCCCTACTGGCAGCCGCCACGGCCTGCCGCGCCACCTCGCCCCCGGCCCGCAACACCTTGCCCCGGAACCAGGCCCTCACCGAAACCACCGTGCCCGAGTACGGCGAACCCAGCCGCCTCACCGGCCTCGAACTCCTTGCCTATCCTCCCGTGAAATACCCCGAAAGCCGCCGCACCGACTTCACCGACACCTATTTCGGCACCAAAGTAGCCGACCCCTACCGCTGGCTCGAAAGCCTCGACTCACCCGAAACCAAGACGTGGGTGACGGCCCAGAATGAGGTGACGTTTGGCTATTTGAACCAGATTACGTTCCGGGACAAAATCCGGGAGCGGCTCACCAAAATCTGGAATTACGAGCGGTTCGGTGTGCCCGAGCAGGTGGGTCAGGAGCTGGTGTTCAGCAAGAACGACGGCTTGCAGAACCAGGCCGTGCTCTACCGCCAGCGCGGCACCGGCGAGCCGCAGCTGCTGCTCGACCCCAACAAGTTTTCGGCCGACGGCACCACGGCCCTGGCCGGCACCGAGTTCAGCAACGACCACCGCTACCTGGCCTACGCCACCAGCGGCGGCGGCTCCGACTGGCACAAGGTCCGCATCATGGACCTGACCACCAACAAGCTGCTACCCGAGGAGTTGAATTGGGTGAAAGTATCGGGCACCTCGTGGACCAAAAACGGCTTCTACTACTCGCGCTACGACGCGCCCAAGGCCGGCGAGAACAACCTGTCGGGCAAAAACGAATTCCACAAGGTCTATTTCCATCAGCTGAACACGCCGCAGTCGGCCGACAAGCTGGTGTACGAAAACCCCAAAATGACCCTGGGTTTCCGTATGGCGGGCGCTACCGAGGATGAGCGGTTCCTCGTCCTCAGCCTCACTGACGGCAAAGCCGACGGCAACCGCCTGCAGGTGCGCGACCTCACCGACCCCAAGCAGGCCGCAACCTGGACCACGCTCATTCCTTCCTACGAATTCAATAACAGCGTCATCGGCAACGTGGGCGGCGAGGTGCTGGTGTACACCAACTACAAGGCCCCCAACTACCGCGTCGTCCGCATCGACCCCAAAAAGCCGCAGGAAGCCAACTGGCACGACGTGCTGCCCGAAAGCAAGAACAAGCTGGAGAACGTGACCCAGGTGGGCGGCCGCCTCGTGGCCGATTACCTGAACGATGCCAGCTCGCAGGTGAAGGTGTATTCGGAGCTGGGCAAGTTTCAGCACGACGTGAAGCTGCCGGCCATCGGCACGGCCAGCGGCTTCGGCGGCCGGCGCGATGCCAAGGCGGTATACTACGCCTTCACGTCGTTCACCTACCCGACCACGATTTACAAGTACGACCTGGCCACCAACACCAGCACCGTGTTCCGGGCCCCGAAAGTGGATGTGAACCCGCAGGACTACGTGACCACGCAGGTATTTTATCCGAGCAAGGACGGCACGAAGATTCCCATGTTCATCATCCACAAAAAAGGCGTGGAGCTGAACGGCAAGAATCCGACCTACCTCTACGCCTACGGCGGGTTTAATATCTCGCTCACGCCCGGCTTCTCGGTGGCGCGCATGCTGTGGCTGGAGAATGGCGGCGTGCTGGCTATCCCGAACCTGCGCGGCGGCGGCGAGTACGGCGAGGCCTGGCACCAGGCCGGCATGACCCCGCGCAAGCAGAACGTATTCGACGACTTCATTGCCGCCGCCGAGTACCTCAAAACCAATAAATACACCGACTACGAACACCTCGCCATGGCCGGCGGCTCGAACGGCGGCCTGCTCGTGGGCGCGGTTATGACCCAGCGCCCCGACCTCTGCAAAGTGGCCCTGCCCGCCGTGGGCGTGATGGATATGCTGCGCTACCAGACCTTCACCATCGGCTGGAACTGGGCCCCCGAGTACGGCACTTCGGCCGATAAAGCGCAGTTCGAAAACCTCCTCAGTTTCTCGCCCCTGCACAACCTGAAGCCCGCCGCGTACCCCGCCACCATGGTCACCACCGCCGACCACGACGACCGGGTAGTACCCGCCCACTCCTTCAAATTCGCCGCCGCCCTGCAAGCCGCCAACACCGGCCCCAACCCCACCCTAATCCGCGTAGACGTGAACGCCGGCCACGGCGCCGGCAAAAGCACCAAGCTGCAAATTGCCGAGTGGGCCGACGTGTGGAGCTTCTGCTACGCAAATATGGGCGTGACACCGGAGGTGAAACAGTAAATCAGGAACCATGTCTTACGTAAAAAAATGCTGGTCTGTTATTGCTTTGCTATTGCTGCTACTGGCTTCGCAGTCAGGGCATGCGCAGTGGAAAATGGTCAACGACGACTGCGCCTTTCCGACTAGCAAACGTTATTTCAATTCCGTAGCCGATGAAAATCCGGTGACCGATGCCGACCTAGACCACCCGCGAAAAAGCTCACCTAAGGCAAAATTTCCGTTACCCCAACCTCATGCTGCCGAGGTGGCCCAATCGGAGCAGGATTACAACGCGGGCCGGTTTGCCAAAGCAGCAGAACATCTTAAACCGTTTATCAACCAAAAGCTTGTTGCCCCTCGGCTTCTCAACCAGTACGCTCGGGCATTGTACCGAGTACCGGGGGGAAAGCCTCAGAGTTACATTGCCTATCAGCGCCTAATTGCCCTGCTTGATTCCTACGGCCACGAAGATGCTGCTACGTGTGCTATTTACCTGCCTTTTAGTGAGGCGTATTATAAATTGGCTACCCTGCAAATGGACAATGACCAATGGAAGCTGGCGGCTTACAATCTCTCCCGTTTCCTCTATATCCTCAATATGGTACCAGCATGGAAGGCGAATGGTATTTATGAGAGTGCTCTTCAATACCAAACAGAGTGCTTCGCCGAAATGGGCAATCCTACCCTCTGTCGTCAGTATGGGAAGCGTACATTGAAGCTCTTCCCCAGAAACGAGTACGTAGGCGCTTATATGGCTCGTTTACCCCCTGTACCAAAACCCAAGTCCTGAATGACACTGGCATGAGCAATCTGCTCATTCTTGATGAAATATTTCGCCGCTCTAGCGCTTCCCAGCTTGTTTCCCCAAACTGATTCACCCCCATGCAAATTGGAATTAGCTCGTTCGGTGAAGTAGAGCCGGCCCACACAACGGGCCGCGTGGTGCTGCAATAGTCACTTT
Source organism: Hymenobacter antarcticus (assembly GCF_039539545.1). NCBI lineage: Bacteria > Pseudomonadati > Bacteroidota > Cytophagia > Cytophagales > Hymenobacteraceae > Hymenobacter > Hymenobacter antarcticus. Next base: position 9,249 of record NZ_BAABDI010000044.1, read on the forward strand.
TGCTGCCCATCCAAACTCGAACAGCCACTAAACAAAACAGCCGGCCCACGTAAGTGAGCCGGCTGTTTTTTGTTTCCTGCGAGGGATTCTAGTAGCGGTACAAATCCGACTTGAACGGACCTTCCACCGGCACTTTGATATAATCGCCCTGCTTCACGGTCAGCTCATCCAGCTCCACGCCGATTTTGGCGAGGTGCAGACGAGCTACTTTCTCGTCGAGGTGCTTGGGCAGGGTGTACACCTGGTTTTCGTACTGGTCGCCACGCTCCCACAGCTCCAGCTGTGCCAGCACCTGGTTGGTGAACGAAGCCGACATCACGAACGAAGGGTGGCCGGTGGCGCAGCCCAGGTTCACGAGGCGGCCTTCGGCGAGGATAATTACCTCTTTGCCTTCGATGGTGTAGATGTCCACCTGCGGCTTCACCGTGTCCTTGGTGTGGCCGTAGTTGCCGTTCAGCCACGCCATGTCAATCTCATCATCGAAGTGGCCGATGTTGCAGACAATAGCCTTGTCCTTCAGGCTGCGGAAATGCTCCTCGGTGAGGATATCGCAGTTGCCGGTAGCCGTCACCACGATGTCGGCTTCCTTAACGGCGTTAGCCAGCTTTTTCACGGCAAAGCCATCCATGGCCGCCTGCAGGGCGCAGATGGGGTCAATTTCCGTCACGATAACGCGGGCACCGGCCCCGGCGAGCGAAGCCGCCGTGCCTTTTCCTACGTCGCCGTAGCCGGCCACCACGGCCACTTTGCCGGCCATCATCACGTCGGTAGCCCGGCGGATGGCGTCCACGGCCGACTCTTTGCAGCCGTACTTGTTGTCGAATTTCGACTTCGTTACCGAGTCGTTCACGTTGATGGCAGGGAACGTCAGCGTAGCGTTTTTCACGCGCTCATACAGGCGCAGCACGCCGGTCGTCGTCTCTTCCGAAACGCCCTTGATGCCGGCGGCCAGCTCGGGGTACTTGTTCAGCACCATGTTGGTGAGGTCGCCGCCGTCGTCCAGAATCATGTTCAGCGGCTGCCGGTCTTCCCCGAAAAACAGCGTCTGCTCGATGCACCACTCGAACTCCTCCTCGTTCATGCCCTTCCAGGCGTATACCGGGGTGCCGGCGGCGGCAATGGCCGCGGCCGCATTGTCCTGGGTCGAGAAAATGTTGCACGACGACCAGGTTACCTCCGCACCCAGCGCTTGCAGGGTCTCGATGAGCACGGCCGTTTGAATGGTCATGTGCAGGCAGCCGGCAATGCGCGCGCCTTTGAACGGCTGCGCTGCGCCAAACTCCTCGCGCAGGCTCATCAAACCGGGCATTTCAGCCTCGGCGAGGCGGATTTCCTTACGGCCCCACTCGGCCAGGCTCATGTCCTTTACTTTGTACGGAACGTACGTTTTCGTCGTGGTTTCCACCATGATACAGGTTAGTTATTGTTTCGCGTTTCAACCACAAAGATACTTGAATTGTTCACCAGTAAACGCAGAAAAACCCGCGTCTGAATGACGCGGGTTTTTTCATTGGATTAAACCCAGCAGTCATTTGAACAACTAGTTGTGCTGGACAATAACGGCCTGGGGCTGCTGAGCGGCCGGGACAGCGCTACCGGCAATACCACGCACCACAATGGTATATATTTTTCCGGCTTCATAGTTTTTGGTACCCGTACCGGCACCCGTGCCATCACCCACGGCCAGCACTTGCGTACGCAGGCCCACAGGGGTTGCACCGGCGGCAGTAACAGTCAGGCTGATGGGACCGGCCGTTAGATTCCGAAAGCCGGAGGCCGTTCCAAAGGCGACGTCCCCACTCACGTCGGTGCCATTGGCACCGGGAACGGGGTTGGGAACCGTTAGTTGAACCGGGCTGGGGGCACCTACTGCCAGGTGCACCACGCGCACCTTTATCTGGCCCGCAGGCGGTGCCGTCAAGTCGTCGGGCACTGAAAGCAGCGCCGCACTACCAATGGTGGCGGAAGGCGAATAGACAAATACTGAATAGTTCTGGTCTTTGGCCACCGTTATGGCCTGGCTGGCCACTATTTGCGAACCGTTGTTGATGCGTAACGTCGGGGTGCCCGCGTTTACGTCCAGGTAAGAACTGGTTTGCCCGTAGTTGAGCTGGCTTACCTGCTGGTCGGTTACAAAGGCGGTGATTTGGGTGTTGGCGGCGGCGGCAGAATGCGAAATCAGCACCTTGCCGCGGTCGGGAGCCGGCGCAGCGGGCGCATCGTCTTTGCCGCAGGAGGCCAGCAGCAAAGTAGCCGGCAACAGAGCTTGGAGGGCGCGGCGGAAGATGAAGGATGTTTCCATGAAAATTGGCGGTGGTTAATAAGGGTGGTTAGTGAGGTATCGTGCGGCCGGATAATACCCGGCTGGTCGGAACTGAACGCAGGGCCGCCGGAGTTTGTTGACTTGCGCGGCAGAAATTGTTACGGAAGCTGCGCATTTATCGCCCCAACTGCCCCATTATCTTTGTACTATGCATAAAAACATCCGGCTAGCCCCTACGCGATGGGGGCTCCGTATCGTGACCATTATGGTCTTGTCAATCAGCTTACTAAGTTCGGCATTAGCGCAGCACACCCCGCTCTCCATTCGGCTACTGCCCGAGGATGACGAGCGCGGCCTGAATGGCCCGCAGCACAACTTCGATTTTCTGGCCCCCGGCGTTGGTGGCGATAACTACAAGTCGGCCGGTTTTTTTGGTCAGAACCTGCGGCCTTACCTGGCTGGCAACCCCCAAGCCCTGGCTCATCTCGACGATTACCGTCGGCAAAAAACCCTGTTTCTGATTGACCGCCTCGTGGCTGTCGGCGCGTTTGGCCTCTACGGCCAACAGATTCTGGGCAATGGCGAGCGGCAGTATTTCAACTCGACGCAGCAGGTGGCAATCGGCGTATTCGCCGCTAGTATGCTCGCCTCAACCGTCATCAACCGCAATACCAACTCGCACCTGCAACGCGCCGTGACGGCCTACAACACCGGCCTCGCTCACCACCGCATATGGCCGCGCTTGCTTCCCGAGGCAATGGGGCTGGGCGCATCGCCCACGGGGCAGCCGCTGCTGGCCCTGCGCTGGGCCCTGCGCTAACTGCCGCGTTTTTCCGTATAGGTTTTTCAATGGACTACCCCTTGCCCGAAGCGGCCAGGCGCTATGTGGCCGCGCACCTGCACGACGACCCCGCCCACCTGGCCCTCCAAGCCCGCCGCCATCCCGGCCTGCCCGTGCCCGAGCTGGTGCGCCAGATTCAGGCCCGCCAGAAAGCCCGCGCCAAGCTGCCCCAATGGGCCGATAACGCGGAGCTGATTTTTCCACCGGCCTTATCGGTCGAACAGGCTTCTTCGGCCCGCACGGCGGCTTTCAAAGCCGACCTGGTGGATGGAGAGCGGCTGGCCGACCTCACCGGTGGCTTTGGGGCCGACTCGGCCGCTTTCGCGGCCCGCGTGGCCCAGGTCGACTACGTGGAGCGCACGCCGGCCCTGGCTGAAGTGGTGCGCTACAACTTTGCCCAGCTGGGCCTCGCCAACGTGGCCGTGCATGCCACCGATGCCCTGACGTTTCTCAAGAGCACCCCGCACCACTACGACTGGCTATACCTCGACCCGGCCCGGCGCGATACGGCCGCCCGCAAGATTTTCCTGCTCCACGACTGCGAGCCCGACGTGGTGAAGCTCCTGCCCCTGCTGCTGCACAAAGCCGATAAGGTGCTGCTCAAAACCTCGCCCATGCTTGATATTGAGCACGCCGTGCAGGGCCTGGGCCACGTCCGCCGCCTCTGGGTAGTAGCCGTGGATAATGAAGTGAAGGAAGTGCTCTATGAGTTGGGCCCGGAGCCCGCCGTCGACCCCGAGCGCTACGCCCTGAACCTGCGCCGCGACGGCAGCCAGCAGGAATTTCGCCTCAACCGTGCCCGCGAGGCCCGCGCTACGCCCCGCTACGCAGAAGCCCAGCAATACCTCTACGAGCCCAACGCGGCCGTGCTCAAGGCCGGCGCTTTCCGCAGCGTCGGCACGGCGTTCGAGCTACTGAAGCTGCACCAGCACAGCCACTTATATACTTCGGATGTGCTGCGCCTTGATTTTCCGGGCCGCATTTTTCGGGTGCGGGCCGTGGAAAAAGCCGATGGCGCGGTGCTCAAGGCGCATTTGGGCCCGGAGGCGCGGGCCCACGTTACCACCCGCAACTTCCCCGACTCAGTGGCCGATTTCCGGCGGCGCACCGGTATTCGTGAGGGCGGCGAGGTATACCTCTTCGCCACTACTGACCTGCGCAATCGCCCCGTAGTGCTGGTTTGTGAGAAAGCAGCCTAGCCGGCGCTCTACACATATGGAATATCCCGGCCGACCCTGGGGCCGGAGCTGCGCTTACCGAATGGGGCTTTGGTCGGGCTGGCGGTTGAGCCGGAATGCCAGCACCGTTCGGAACGTCAGCAATGATGCACTGTAGTTGAATCTGTTATAGATAGCAGTCTCATCCGATGGCGTGAGAGGACTACGACTACCCGTTTGCACCGCCAGCGGGTCATTGTAGTCGAACCCGTCTTTTATCATCGCATCCAGGCTCAGGGTGAATCGGCCACGGCGCAGTCCCGCTTCCACATACAGCCCCAGGCCGGACGAGGGTACCCCGATAAAGCCCGATTGGGTGGGCAGGCGCACGTTGCGGCTGGTCAGGCGCGTGGTGCCCACCGGGCCGTTGCCGTACCGGGCTTCAGACTCTGAACTAGTGGTGAAGTTCATATTGAGGCCCGCGCCCGCGAACAGTTCGTGGGTTGGCTGCTGCACAAACGCGTAGCGCGGCCCCAGCCGGACATCCACTCTCGTACCGTACCACGCGTAAGTAGCGGCTCCGCCTGGCACCGCAAACGTGCCGCGACGGCCGTAGGAGTTCAGCACTCCCTCCCCGTGCACCGCCCACTTGCGCCCCGGCAGCAACACGTCTACGTAGGCACCGCCCAAGGCGTGCAGCCGGCCGTCCAGGTTCACGCCATCGAACAGCGGCTCTTCTTCGCCGGTTTCGTTGTTGTTGAGCCGAAGCGGGTTAAAAACACTCCCCACCAGCACCCCGGCATTCACGGCAATGGGCCGGTTGGGCCGCGCCAGCGCAACAAATTCGGCGCCCGCCTGCTTGCCCGCCGTGCTTTGCACCGCGAACGCCTGCACCACGGCGGCCAGCCCTTTGGCCGAAAACGGTGCCGCGTTCGCCGCCGTCACGGCCGCCGGGCAGTCTTCAAAGTACACGCTGAGCTGGGCTTTATAATTGTTGGCATCGACCACGTTTTGCCGGCCGTTGCTTCGAGCCAGGTACTTGCGCTCGGCCAACTCCAGGTAGGGCTGGCCGGGGCGGCGCACGAAAAAATGCGTCACGTTGTCGACCACGGCCCGCAGCAGCGGCACCGGGCCGTCCACCAGCACTTCGGCCAGCAGCGAGTCGGGGTGCTGATTGTAACTCAGCCGCATAGACAGGCTGTTCACGTTGGTGCTGGCATTGCGGTCCAGCGGCAGCACTTCGGCGCGGAAGTAGCGGCCGCCATCCAGGCGAAACACCCGCAGGCTCCGGCGCGGAAACAGCCGCGTGGGGGCATCGGCAGCGGGGCGGAAGGCCACCTCGGTGGGCGGGCTCTGCCAGAAGCGGTTTTGGAGTTCGCCCCGCAGCGTGTCGCCGGCGGTGGTCACCACGTAGCCGCGCTCAAAAACCTGGCCTTGCGCCTGCCCGGCACTCGCCAGCACGCATGCTCCAACAACTAATCCCCCAAAACGACGCATAAATGGCATTTACTACTGTATATGAAGCGGCAAAGTACACCCGCGCTTCGGCTTGCGCCGCCGGAACGGGGCGAGCCGGTGGCCGCCCTTGCGCGCAACCCGTACACGTTGCCCAACGAACCATTACTTCCATTTTCAGTTTGTCCTTCATGCGTTTCAAAGACAAAATATGCCTGATAACGGGCGGAACCTCCGGTATTGGCCGGGCCGTGTGCCTGCGCCTGGGGGCCGAAGGTGGCCAGGTAATCGCCCTGGGCCGCGACAAAGTTGACGGGGCCGAAACCGTCCGGCTCATTACCCAAGCCGGCGGCCAGGCCATGTTCATGGCCTGCGACCTGGCCAAACCCAGCGCCGTATCGGCCACGGTGGCGAAAGTGCTGGCCAAATTTGAGCGGGTAGACGTGCTCGTGTGCGATGCCGCCATGATGACCTTCGACCCGCTGGCCACTTTGCCCCTGGCCCAGTGGGACCTGCTGATGCTGGTGAACCTGCGCTCGCTGGCCCAGCTCACCCAGCTGTGCCTGCCGCACATGCCCACGGGCAGCGCCATCGTGGCCATCAGCTCGGTGCACGCCCACCAAACCACCGCCAACGTGGTGCCCTACGCCACCAGCAAAGGAGCCATGGAAGCCTTCGTGCGCGGCATGAGCCAGGAGCTCGACCGCAAGCAAACCCGCATCAACGCCGTGGCCCCCGGCGCCGTGGACACGCCCATGCTCTGGAGTAACCCCAACGTAAAAAACGGGGCCGAAAAGATTGATAAAGCCAGTGTCGGCACGCCCGAAGAGCTGGCCGCCGCCATTGCCTTCATGGCTTCTTCCGAGGCCAGCTTTGTGCACGGCACCACGCTGGTCGTGGATGGCGGCCGCCTGGCGCAGCTGTAGCAAAGCCATGAGTACGGGTGTACCGGACTAGCTAAACACCCTTTTCCGCTGTCAGCGGCAAGGCTAATAGCCCGAATTTCCGTAGTTTTGTGCCGCGCCCGCCCGCCGGTTTCGGCCTGGCGGGCGTCTCTGTTTTATCTCTTTCGCTCTTTTCGCGCTTTCAATGCCCTATCTGTTCACTTCCGAATCGGTTTCGGAAGGCCATCCCGATAAAGTTGCCGACCAGATTTCTGACGCCATTCTCGACGAATACCTGCGACAGGACCCCACCGCCAAGGTAGCCTGCGAAACCCTCGTAACCACCGACTTTGCCCTCGTAGCCGGCGAAATCAAGTCGACGGCCCACGTCGATGCCGAGCCAATCATCCGCGAAACCATTCGCCGTATTGGCTACAATAAGCCCGAATACCTCTTCAACGCCGATACCTGCGAGGTGATGAACCGCCTGCACGAGCAGTCGCCCGATATCAACCAGGGCGTGGAGCGGGCCAAGGATGAAGACCAGGGCGCCGGCGACCAGGGCATGATGTTCGGCTACGCCAGCCACGAAACGGCCAACTACATGCCGCTGGCCCTCGACCTCTCGCACCGCCTGTTGCAGGAGCTGGCCGCCATCCGCCGCGAAGGCCACGAAATGACCTACCTGCGCCCCGATGCCAAGAGCCAGGTCACCATTCGCTACTCCGACGACCACCGGCCCGAGGCCATCGATACCATCGTCATCAGCACCCAGCACGACGAATTCGACCCGTCGGAAGCCGCCATGCTGGCCACGATTAAGGCTGACGTGCTCACCATCCTCATCCCCCGCGTGAAGGCCGGGCTGAGCGCGGATGCCCAGGCGCTGTTCACCGACCAGATTACTTACCACATAAACCCCACCGGCAAGTTCGTCATCGGTGGTCCGCACGGCGACTCCGGCCTCACCGGCCGCAAAATCATCGTCGATACCTACGGCGGCAAGGGTGCCCACGGCGGCGGGGCCTTCTCCGGCAAGGACTCTTCCAAAGTAGACCGCTCGGCGGCCTACGCGGCCCGCCACATCGCCAAAAACCTGGTGGCCGCCGGCGTGGCCGACCAGGTGCTGGTGCAGGTAGCCTACGCCATTGGCGTGGCCCAGCCCGTGGGCGTGTTCGTCACCACCTACGGCACCACCAAAGCCAAAAGCCCCAGTGGCCAGCTCCTGTCTGATGGCGAAGTGGCCGAAAAGGTAAACAAGCTGTTCGACCTGCGCCCCTACGCCATCGTGAAGCGCTTTGGCCTCCAGAATCCCATTTTTGCCCAGACGGCTGCTTATGGCCACATGGGCCGCCAGCCCGGCACCGTGCAGGTAGCTATGCCCGGCGGCGAAACCAAAACTTTCGAAACCTTCACCTGGGAGAAGCTCGACTACGTGCCCCAGATTAAAGCCGAGTTCGGCTTGTAGCACATGCTTTAGCTTGTGCCCGTGCACGGCAAACCAGAATTAAAAAGCCCCGCTCACCGAAAGGCAAGCGGGGCTTTTTGTTCTACCAGGCACAAGCTAAAGCATGTGCTACAATTATTAATGCGTCAGCGCTTTCTCTTTGTGCTTGGTGATTTGGCGACGCAGACTATCGGTAGCGGCATCAGCGGCGGCTTCGAACGAAGCCGCGTCCTCCTGGCTAAACAGGATGTTGCCGGGTACCAGCAGCTTTATTTCAACGGTTTTGTTTTCGATGCCGTCCTTGTTGTTGAGGCGCATGATGACCTCGCCTTCGGTTACCTTATCGTAAAAAGTTTCCAGCTTGTTAAGGCGTTGCTGAACAAAGTCAAGCAGTTTCTGGTCGGCGTCGAAGTGCACCGAATGCATCTGTACTTTCATAAGGCAGTTGATTAAGAGGGTAAAGGGTAAATAAAACTCAGGCCCGTGGATGGGCCTGTTCAAATACGGATTTCAGGCGGTCGACGGACAAGTGCGTGTAAACCTGCGTAGCCGCCAAACTGGCGTGGCCCAGCAGCTCCTTGATAGAATTGAGGTCGGCCCCCTTCCCCAGTAAATGGGTAGCGAACGCATGACGCAACGCGTGGGGGTGCTGTTGCGCCCCCGACGTGGTAATCTGGCTCAGGTAGCGCTTCACGGTGCGGTACACGAACTTCTCATACATGGCCTCGCCCTTGTCTGTGAGCAGCAGCGGCCCGGCCACGGGGCCAAATTCGCGGGCGCGACTGGCCTGGTAGCGCTCAATTACCAGCTTCAGCGTGGGGTTCAGCGGTACGAGGCGCTGCTTGTTGCCCTTGCCGGTTACGCGCACCGTGCCGGCCCCCAGGCTCACATCGTCGGCGTGAATACCGATGAGCTCCGAAAGGCGAATACCGGTACCATACAGCATCTCCAGCACCAGCTGGTCGCGCTGCCCGGCAAAGTCTTCGCCAAATTCGAAGGAGTTCAGCAGGCCGTTCAAGGCTTCTTCGGGCACGAATTCGGGCAGCTTACGGGCCATTTTGGGGGCTTTGATGCGCAACATGGGGTTAGCTTCGATGCGTCCCGTGCGCAGCAGGAACTTGTAGTACGAGCGCAGGCAGGCCACCTTGCGGTTCACGGTGCGCGGGTCCAGGTTTTCCTGCATCAGCTCCACCACCCAACCGCGGATGAGCGGGTGCGTCGCCTGCGCGATATCAGTCAGCTCATAGGCTGATTTCAGGTAAGCCGCGAACTGCCCCAGGTCGGTCTGATACGAAACAATCGTATGCGGGCTATAGCGCCGCTCAAACCGTAAGAAATCGAGAAAAGCATCCATACCAGCACCGAAAATGCCCGGCGACCGGGCCGGGCATCCAATGTAGCATTTTTTTACTTTCTTCTGGCAAAACGCTGCCGTATGGACGCGAAAAAACCGGCTGGCCTACCAATAGAGGTAAACCAGCCGGTTTTTTACAACGCTAACGTGGAGCGGGATTTCGGACTATTCGCCCGGCTGGCCGTAGGTGGCGAGCTTATAAACCGCTTTCTGCTTCATCTTGCGCTCGGTGATGCTGGGCTTCTGGAAGAACGTGCGACGACGCAGCTCTTTCAGAACGCCGGTGCGCTCAAATTTCTTTTTGAAGCGCTTCAGCGCGCGGTCAACCGATTCGTTGTCTTTGATTTGAATGATAATCATATCAGGGAATGAGGGAGATTTTCAGAGGAACGGCTTCGCCCTCGCAGAAGAGCAGTGTAAACCGGGCCGCAAAGATAATCACGGATTACGCAGATGCAAACGGATTTCACGGATTTTGTAGTCGATTCATTGCCAGCGCCATGTTGGGAGCGATACTATCATCACTCTGCATCATTGTGCCCGCCTACAAAATCCGTGAAATCCGTTTGAATCCGCGTAATCCGTGATTTATTTAAGAAGTGCCCGGGCAATCACCAGCTTCTGAATTTCGCTGGTGCCTTCGCCAATGGTGCAAAGCTTGGAGTCGCGGTAGTACTTCTCGGCAGGGTAGTCCTTGGTGTAGCCGTAGCCGCCAAAGATTTGGACGCCTTCGTTGGCGACGCGTACGCATACTTCCGATGCGTAGAGCTTGGCCATGGCCGATTCCAGGTTCACGTTCTGGCCGCGGTCCTTCATATCGGCGGCGCGGTAGGTGAGCAGGCTGGCGGCTTCAATCTCGGTCGCCATATCGGCCAGCTTAAAGGCAATGCCCTGGAAGCTGCTGATGGGCTGGTTGAACTGGTGGCGCTCCTTGCTGTACTTGGTGGCGGCCTCCATGGCACCCTGGGCGATGCCCAGGCTGAGGGCCGCGATGCTGATGCGGCCACCATCGAGCACTTTCAGCGACTGCACGAAGCCGTCGCCCACTTTGCCGATGATGTTTTCCTTGGGCACCTTACAATCGGTGAAAATGAGCTCCGTGGTTTCCGAAGCCCGCATACCGAGCTTGTCTTCCTTACGACCGGCCGCGAAACCCGGCGTGCCGCGCTCGATGATGAAGGCCGTCATGCCGTGGGAGTCGCCCACTTCGCCGGTGCGCACGATGACCACGGCCACATGACCGGATTTGCCGTGGGTGATGAAGTTTTTAGCGCCGTTGATGATATAGTTCTCGCCGCTCTCGTCGAGCACGGCGGTAGTGCGCATGTTGCCGGCGTCGGAACCGGTGTTGGGCTCGGTGAGGCCCCAGGCCCCAATCCACTCGCCGGCGGCCAGCTTAGGCAGGTATTTCTGCTTCTGCTCTTCGGAAGCGTGCTGCAGGATGTGGCCGGTACAAAGCGAGTTGTGCGCAGCCATGCTCAGGCCAATGCTGCCGTCAATCTTGGAGAGCTCGGCAATGGCCGTCACGTACTCCATGTAGCCAAAACCGGCCCCGCCGTACTCCTGGGGCACCAGCACGCCCATCAGGCCCAGCTCGCCCAGCTTATGAAATACGTCGATGGGAAATTCCTGGCTTTCATCCCACTTCATCATGTTGGGTTTGATGTGCTGGGCACCAAAGTCGCGCACCATTTGCGCAATCATGGTTTGGTTTTCGGTGGCTACGGCTTCCATTATACTGTAAGAAAGTAAGGGTGGGATTTGAGATAAGGCAGTTGAGCAGGGTTCCCGTAACAAATAATTCGGGGTTTTGGCTCTACAAAAGTACGATTCAGGCAGTTGAAAACGGCATCGGCACGCGTTACTATAAGGTATGATTCTTGAATGGGCACCGCAAAAGCGTTACTTTTGAGGCTTTTTGGGGAGAACCTGACCAGCGCCACCGATTTTTTTTGGTTTTTTTTCCGTATTGACTTCGCACTTATTGGCCTTTATGCCGAATTATCTTCTTCGTCGCCTCGGGCGGCTTTGGCTGCTGGCCTTGCCGGTAATGCTGCTTTTTTCGTCGTGCGCTTCAACGAAATATTTCAATCAGCGCACCATGTTCCGGCTCACCGACAGACAGGGCCGCCTGCTGGATAGCACCAAGCTGCGCATCGCCGTCAACCGCACCGAGCGCAACTACCTCATTCAACCCAACGACTTCCTCGAAGTACGGGTGAACACCAACAAAGGCGAGCGGATACTCGACCCCAACGGCGAACTGCAGTTTGGCCAGCCTAGCGGTGGCCTGCCCAGCCGCTCAACGGGCGGCCAGACCGGCAGCCAAGGCGGCCAGGGCGGTAACAGCTCCCGCGTTGGCGGCTCGCAGCGCAACATTGGCCAAGGACAGGGCAATTCGGGGGGTGGCAGCGAGTTTCTGGTGCAAGCCGATGGCACAGTGATGCTGCCCATGGTGAACCGCGTAAAAGTCAGCGGCTTGTCGCTGCTACAGGCCGACAGCGTACTGAAAACACGTTACGACGAGTACTACAAGGAATCGTTCGTAACAACCAGGGTAACGAATAACCGAGTTTTCGTACTGGGTGCGCCCGGCGGCCGGGTTATCAGCCTAGACAACGATAACATGAACCTGCTGGAAATTTTGGCGCTGGCCGGTGGCATCGACGGTGGCGGTGGCGGCGGCGGTGGCAGTTTGTACCGCTATGGCGGCAAGGCGAGCAATATTCGTATTATTCGGGGCGATTTAAAGAACCCGCGGGTGCAGCAAGTCGACCTGACCACGCTGGATGGCATGCGGCGAGCCAACCTGCAAATGGAGCCAAACGACATTATTTACGTAGAGCCCGTGCGCCGCCCGGTTCAGGAGGCGCTTACCGATGCCGCCCCTATCATAAGTTTTGCAACGCTGATATTCACCACCACCTTCTTCCTCATCACCCAATTCAGAAGGTAAGTCCTTTATTTACAATAAAACGCGTATAGCGCCTTTTGGGCACGAGCTGGCAATTCCATTATAATGGCAATTAACGAAAATACTGAGCTGGAAGAACTAATCCGTAATGCCACTGGTGGCGTTACAGCTCCGCCGGCTGCCACGCTCGCTAGCGGAGCCGAGGGGGAAGAGGACGGGGCTCCAGGATTAGACATCGCCACACTTGTACTGGTGGCACGCCGCAGCCTGTTGTGGCTGCTACTGCTTATCGGCTTGGGCGTGACAGCCTCGTGGCTGTATTTGCGCTATACCAAACCGGTGTACAAGTCTTCTTCCCTGCTCAAAATTGATGAGAGCAACCAAGGAAGCGCGCTCGGGCTGGCCCCCTCATCATTAGTGGACAAAGGACGGGGCTCGAAGCTAGCTGGTGAGGTAGAGCTGATTAAATCCAATATTATCTATCGGCGCCTAAAGGACTCGCTGGCCCTAGACGTGAATTATTACGTGCAGGGCACGGTGCTGGAATCAGAACTGTATGACTCCTCGCCTTTCCGGGTCGAATACAAAATCACGGATAATTCTTTTTACAACCGGAAGTTCAACATAAATTTCACCGGTCCCCAGCGTTTTAAGTTGGAAGTTATGAGTCAGGGCCAGCCTCATAGCGCAGAGTACACACTGGGGCAGCCAATCACGCTGCCCGGCATTACCCTGCAGGTGATGTCAACCGAACAACTTACAGCAGATGTACAGGAATCTAGCTACCACTTTACTATTCAGAACGATATCGCGATTAGCAGCTATCTTGACAAGAATCTGACTGTCGAAATCGTTAATCCGGATGCCAATACTATTGGGATTTCCTTCAACGACTTCAACCCGCTGAAAGCCCAGGATATCGTCGATAAAATTGACGGGGTTTATCTGGACGAAAAGATATCCAACAAATCTGAGGCGACGCAAAAGCAACTCCGGTTTCTGGATACCATTATGGAGGAGAACGGCAAGAGTCTGCAGAATGCTGAGGATAACCTCCAGAATTTTGTACAGCGCTCGGGCACATATGATGTAAAGGCTGAGGTAGGCACGCTCAGTGCGAAGCTGGAAAAGCTGGAGGAAGACCGCATCAAGCTGTTAGAAAAAACGAATCTGCTGGACCAAGTGGCGCAAATGGCCAGCCAGGAGCGCCTGACCCGCGACGAGAATCAAACCATCCAGCAAAGCATTCCAGGGCTCGAGTCCATTGAGGACCCTTTGCTCAGCACCCAGCTCTCCGAGCTCAATAGCCTGCAATGGAACCTGCGGCGCATTACTCGCTCCTATACCGATAAGACGGAAGCTGTTCAATCGGAAAAAGCCAAAATTGACTTTGCCCGCAACAGCATTAAGCGGCTGCTTCAGCAAAACCAGAAGCTGCTGCGCAGCGGTATGGAACAGCTCAATCGGCAACGCGCGCTGCTGACGGGGGAGTTGCAAAGCCTGCCCGCCAAAGGCACCGAACTGGCCCGCTTGCAGCGCCCGCTGGACCTGTATGAGAAGTCATTCCTAATGTTGTTGGACAAGAAGATGGAATTTAACATCGAGAAAGCCGGTACGACTGCTGATTTCCAGATTCTATCGCCAGCTTCCCCACCGATGGCCCCCATTTTCCCCAACAAGCTGTTGGTATACGCCTCCGGCCTGGCCGGCGGCCTGCTGCTGGGCCTGGGCCTGATTGCGGTGCGCTACTTCATGCACAACACCATTACCAACGTGCGGGAGCTGGAGCGCAACGCCAAGGCCTCGGTGCTGGGCATCATCCCGACCTACGACAAGGAGAAGATGGAGGTGTCGCGGCTGGTGGTGGATAAAAACCCAAAATCGGCTATTTCTGAATCCATCCGCTCCATTCGAACAAACCTGGACTTCATCAGCTCGGCCAAGAAGAAGCGGCTGATTTCGGTAACCTCGACGATTTCGGGCGAAGGCAAAACCTTTGTAACGGTGAACCTGGGCGGCATTATCGCCCTGTCGGGGCAGAAAGTCATTATCCTGGACCTGGATATGCGCAAGCCCAAGGTGAACCTGGCTTTCGGGGCCGAAAACACGCGGGGAGTGAGCACGATTCTCATCGACCGCCATTCCATTCAGGAGTGCATTCAGCCTACTACCATCGAGTCGCTGCAATTCATCTCGGCGGGCCCCACGCCGCCCAACCCCTCAGAGCTGATTATCAGCGACCGGTTTGACCTGATGATTCAGCAGCTGTTTCTGACGTACGACGTTATTCTGATTGATACCCCACCGGTGGGACTGGTCACGGACGGTATCCTGATTATGCGCAAGGCCGATATTCCGCTCTACATCGTGCGGGCCGGTTATTCGCGCAAAGCCTTTGTGAACAACATGAACCGGCTCATGCGCAGCAACAACCTCACGCGCATGTGTACCATCCTCAACGATGCCCAATCCGGTGCTGGCTACGGGTATGGCTACGGCTACGGCTATGGGTACGGCTACGGATACGGGGCCTATGGGCAGGGTTACTACGAGGAGACCGAAGCCAAAAAGCTCACCTTTGGCGAGAAGCTGAAGAAGTTCTTCACCTAACCGATTGCTCGTTCAATGTCTTCGCTTTGGCAACGGCTATTTGGTGGCGCGGCAGCTACCCCGGCCGCCGTACCCACGCTCGCGGGGCTTGGGGCCGATATGCACTCGCACCTGCTCCCCGGCCTCGACGACGGAGCCGAAACGCTGGAACACTCCCTCGACCTGCTGCGGGCCCTGCGCGAACTGGGTTTCCGGAAGCTGATAATGACGCCCCACATCATGGGCGACTTTTACAAGAATACCCCGGAGGGAATCCGGGCGGCGCTGCAACTACTGCGTACCGCTGCCCAGGCAGCCGGCCTGGGCGATGTGGAGCTGGACTGCGCGGCCGAATACTACCTCGACGAGTTTCTGGGTCACAAGCTGGCCGATGGCACCGAAATGCTCACCTTCGGGGGCGACAAGCGGTACCTGCTCTTCGAGACGTCGTACATGAACGAGCCGCTCAATCTGTTCGAAATCCTGTTTGAGCTGAAAGCCCAGGGCTACCGTCCGGTGCTGGCGCACCCGGAGCGCTACACCTACCTGTACGGCCGCTTCGGCGAGATTGAAGCGCTGCGCCGCGACCACGGGGTACTGCTGCAAGTCAACCTGAACTCGCTGGCGGGCTACTACTCGCCGGCGGCTAAAAAAGTAGCCGAGCAGCTAGTCGATGGCGGTCTGGTCGACTTCGTGGGGACCGACACCCACCACCTGCGCCACACCGATACCCTGCTGCGCCGCACCCTGCCCCTGCCGCACCTGGCGAAGCTGCTGCGCCTGCCACTGCTGAATAACACGCTTTGATTAGTGGTTAGTGGTGAATGATTCGTGGTGAATGATGTGGCATTACTCTACCCCACAAAAAATTCTCAGGTGCCTTCCCAGCGTCAAAAGCAGCTTTTGATGCTGGCTGACTACCGAATATTTTCCGGCCAAAAGTGCCATTGAAAACTCCAGAAGCCAATTGAATGCGACAGCGGCGCGAGGTTCAAAGTTTTTGTGGGGTAGAGTACTGTAGCATATAAACCATTCACCACTAATTATTAATCACTAATCATTCACCACTAAACGCATGATTTTCGTTACCGGCGGCACTGGTCTCATTGGCTCCTTCCTGTTGCACGCGTTGCGGGCGCGGGGGCTGGCCGTGCGCGCCCTGCACCGGGGCAGCGTGCCCAGCGGGGCCGCGCCGGGCGTGGAGTGGCTGGCCGGCAACCTGCTCGATACCGAGCTGCTACGCAGTGCCCTCACGCCGGACGTAACGCACGTATTTCACTGCGCCGGCCTGGTATCGTACGCGCCGCAGGACGAGGACGCGCTGCTGGCCGTGAACGTGCAGGGCACCGCCGCCCTGGTCGATGCCTGCCTGGCGCATCCGGGAATCCGGCTGGCGCATGTGTCTTCAGTAGCGGCGCTGGGCGGGCCGGGGGCCGGCCAGGTGGTGGCAGCGGGCAGTAGCCAGCCCATGAATGAGAAAGCCACCTGGGACCTGGGAGCCGCCCACCCCGCCTACGCCACGTCCAAATACCTGGGCGAGCTGGAGGTGTGGCGCGGCCTGGCCGAAGGCTTGTCGGCCATCATCGTGAATCCTTCGGTGGTGCTGGGGCCCGGCGACTGGCACCGTAGCAGCACCCGCCTGCTGCGCTACGCCCACCAGCAGCACCGCTTCTACACGCGGGGCCTGGTGAACTTCGTGGATGTGCGCGACGTGGTGGCCCACCTGCTGGCGCTGGCCTTCGACTACCCCGAAATCAGCGGCGAGCGGTATGTGCTGAGCGCGGAGGCGGTGCCGCTGGCTGATTTTTTCCGGCAGGCGGCGGCGGCCATGCAGCGCCGCCCCCCCACCGTGGCCGTGCCCGACTGGGCGGCCGAGCTCATCTGGCGGCTGGAGCATGTCCGCGCCGTGCTCACGGGGGCCCGCCCGCTCATCACCAAAGATACCGCCCGGGCCGGCCGCCAGCCCGTGGTGTACGACCATGCTAAAGTGCAGAGCGCTACCGGCCTTGGTTTCCGGCCTTTGGCCGAAACGCTGGCCTGGTGCGCCGCCGGATTGGTCGAAAACCCCGCCGGCTCCGCGCCGGTTATTGTACCTTAGCAGACCACGAGTTTCCTGGATTTTTGCCCGGATTGCACGGATTTCGTGGACAATTGTTAGTACTATTGATGCCGTAAAAGCAGTTGAAATAACCATACCTTTAGCTAGCCGGTAAAACGGACCAAAGCGGACGTACCCACTCCCCGGAGTCGACTACGAAATCCGCGAAATCCGTGAAAAAACCGCTAAATCCGTGATTTATGCGCATGAACGAACATTTTGAAAATCACCGGGCTGTGTTGGATACCGTGCGCCGCTTCGAGCGCATGGTAGCCCAGCACGAGTCTGTCTTCTTCGACCTGGAAGACTTCGAGAACATCATCGACCACTACGTTACCAACGCTGAATTCGACAAAGCCCTGCAGGCTTGCGAGGCGGCGTTGGGCCAATACCCTTTCTCTACCGAGCTGCTGATTGACCGCGCCCAGGTGACGGCCATGCGCGGCGACTACACCGAGGCCGAGCGCCAGATTGACCACGTAGCCGACCTGGACCCCACCAACGCCGACGTGGCCGTGACGCGGGGCATCATCAGCACGCAGCGCGGTGAGTTTGCGCAGGCGGTAGATTTTTTCCGGGCGGGCCTGGAGCAGGAGCCCGAGCGCGAGGATATTCACTTCAACCTCGGCCTGGCTTTCCAGAGCTGGCAGAAGTTCAAGAGCGCGGCCAAGCACTACAAGCAAAGCCTGCGCCTCAACCCCGACAACGAAACCGGGGTGCAGGAGCTGCTGCACTGCCTCGACATCACAGCGCGGCTGGAAGAGCACGAGGCATTTTTCCAGCGCTTCACCGACGACGACCCGTATTCGGCCACGGCCTGGTACAACCTGGGGCAGTACTGGTACCGCCGCGAGGACTTCACCAAGGCCGCCGAGGCGTTCGACTACGCCGTAACCATCAGCGCCGATTTTTACGATGCCCACCACTGGCTGGCCGACACCTTCGTGTGCCAGCAGGAGTACCTGAAGGCCATTCCGGAGTTCGAGCTGGCCTACCCCACCGGCGAGCCCACCGATGAGGCGCTCTGCAACATTGGGGAGTGCTACGAGAAGCTGCGCGACTGGGAGCCCGCCCGCCGCTACTACCGCCAGGCGCTGGAAATCAATCCGGCCATGGACGAGGCCTGGTTTGGCCAGGGCGTGCTGTTGCAGGAGCAGGAGCGCTGGCTCGAAGCCATCCACTACTTCCGCAAGGCCACCGAGCTCTACGCCGACAGCGGGGAGTACTGGTCGGCGCTGGGCGCGGCCGAAAACCAGGTGGGCAACGTGGTGAGCGCCCTGGAGGCCTACGAAAAAGCTACCGAGGTTGCCCCCGAAGATGCCCAGGGCTGGGTGAGCTGGAGTGCCATTCTCTACGAGCAGGGCCACTTTACCGAAGCCGTGGAGCTGGTGCGCCACGCCGTGGAGCTGCACCCGCACGAAGCCCACTTCCACTACATGCTGTGTGCGTACCTACTGGCCGATGGCCGCATGCGCGAAGCCTACAATACCCTGGAAACGGCCCTCACCCTCAGCTTCGACCAGCACGTGCTGCTCTTCGACTACTTTCCCGAGCTGCGCGAGCAACCCGGCCTGAAGCGCCTGATTGAGCAGTTCCGGAAGTGAAATGGAGGTGGAAATACGGGGGAATGTGCAAATGTGAAAATAGCGCCTGACTCCGCCACACACGCTCCGTAATATGCCAAGCACTACTTTTGCAACCGCCTGCGCCTGCGCAGGCGGTTTTTTTGTGGGCCTGCACATTGCCTAACCTTTTGAGCCTGATTTCCACATCTCCACATCTTTAACACATTTTCATATTCACAAGTAGATGAATTACGACCTCTCTCAACTTCCCGAACGCACGCCCAAGCCCCGCGAGCAGGGCTACACCATGATGATGGACAAGGGCATGAGCCTGCGCGAAGTGGAGGACTTTCTGGAAGTAGCCAGCCCTTATACCGACATTGTGAAGCTGGGCTGGGCCACCTCCTACGTGGTGCCCAACCTGAAGCGCAAGCTGGAAATTTACCGCGAGGCCGGCATTCCGGTGTATTTCGGCGGCACGCTGTTCGAGGCCTTCATCATCCGGAATCAGTTCGACGACTACCGCCGCCTGCTCGATACCTACGGCATGGAATACGCCGAGGTGTCGGACGGCAGTATCGACCTCAACCACGACCGCAAGTGCGAATACATCCGCGAGCTGAGCCAGGCCGTGCGCGTGCTGAGCGAAGTAGGCTCGAAGGATGCCGAAAAAATCATTCCGCCCTACAAGTGGATTGCCCAGATGGAAGCCGAGTTGGCGGCCGGGGCCATCAAGGTTATCGGCGAGGCGCGCGAGGGTGGCAACGTGGGCCTGTTCCGCAGCACCGGCGAGGTGCGCTCGGGTCTGGTAGAAGAAATTCTGACCAAGATTCCCTCCGAGAAAATTCTGTGGGAAGCCCCGCAGAAAGCTCAGCAGGTGTGGTTCATCAAGCTGCTTGGGGCCAACGTGAACCTGGGCAACATCGCGCCCAATGAAGTGGTCAGCCTCGAAACCATTCGCCTGGGCCTGCGCGGCGACACGTTCTCGCACTTCCTCGACATGGATGCCGTGGACCCCATGTTCCACCCCGCCGCCAAAACGGGCAAGCCCGGCACGTCGATGCCCCGCGGGTAGTAATGTAGCGCGAAGCGGTGCTTCGCGTCCCCGCGCAGCCGAGGCGTATTCCGAATGGCGCGGGGACGCGAAGTCGGAGGCCAAGCGGTCTTAGGAAGACAACTCACAAGACCAACTCCTTGGCTCACAGAACGACATGG
>NZ_BAABDI010000045.1:0-29021 GCF_039539545.1 Hymenobacter antarcticus
TAGGTTGGTTACGCGTTACGCACCCGTGCGCCACTATTGTCATTGCTGACAACCGTTCGACTTGCATGTATTAGGCCTGCCGCTAGCGTTCATCCTGAGCCAAGATCAAACTCTCCATTGTAAAATATTCTACACCCATGCGAACATGGGCTGATGTCAAGTGCTAATCCGACTCGTATTAACGAGTTCAATTTGATGTTACGTTCGTAATTTCTGTGGCTTCCCTTGCGGCAAGCCACCCTTACTATTTGTCTTTTCCAAACATTCAAAGAACGTGTGCCAAACCCAGTTGGTGTGGCCGTGTGGCTACCGAAGTAGCCGGTTTTTCTTGCTTTCAATTCCCTTTCCTGCGATTGGGAGTGCAAAGGTAAGCAGAAGTTTTGAACCAGCAAGGAAGTGAGAGAATTTCTTTTTCCTTATCCGTTCGCTTTGCGGCGAGTGGCACTCGGTTAGTGCGATTCGGGGTGCAAAGGTAAGTGCTTATTTTGATTTTCAAGCTTTTTTCACAACTTTCGTTGCGGAGGCAGGTTTGAATTTCGAGGCCCTTAATCCGGTTGATTCGTGGCGGGGTGCAAAGGTACGGGGCTTTTTGGAAGAACCAAGACGGAAGAGAAATTTCTTTTTCGCTTGCCTCTGTGCCCAACCCCGTTCGTTTTGGGAGTGCAAAAGTACGCGAGGTTTCCTGGTAAACAAGAGACTGGATAATAATATCGTCGGTCATTTGCGCGAACAGCTGCTAATTGACTGATTGGTTGGCTACAGGGGATTGCTCGTTTTTCAGAAGATGGCACCCAGTGATGGGGAAATTGACCGAATGGTGAAATGTGAGCACCTTATAAAGTGCGCCTGAAGGAAGATAAAGCATGAAGACACTGCCCGCTCGCAGTATTTCTAGCTTCAATTCAAACGTATTGGACAGGTCGCATACACTTTGTCGATGGCAGAGTATTAAGGGTGCTGTAGGGTGTGGCAGGGTGTATTCCGGCTTTGGACATGCATTGCGCACCAGATTTAGGGTGCCTGCTTCTTTAATATAGTGTAGCCGTAGGCTGGCAGCACAACCTAGGTGCCTAGGGTGAGGGTACCGGCCTGGAGCATATTGGTCCAGGGAGAATTGGCTAGTGCTGCGGGCAGGAGACAGGTAGAGGGTGTGCTACGGACGTTTACCAGCACTAGGGCCTGGTCGGGACCGGCGGCTTTGGTGAAGGCGCAGACATCGGCGGTACTACATAGAGTAGGTGTACCGCGCTGCAGGGCTAGGCTGCCGGCGCGGGCGGCGAGTAGCTGCTTGTGAGCGCGCGTAACCTCGGGGTGGGCGGCCCAGTTGACTTTCACGGAGGTGAAGGGGAATGGGATGGCCATGGTCATGCCAGCCTCCTGACCGTTGTAGACTATGGGCTCTCCCTATTAATAAGGAGACGACGAAGGCGGACATGGCTCCCGCCTGGCCGCCTAACAAAGCTACCGGGGTGCCGTCGGGGCCGTTGACATCGTGGTTGGTGATGTAGCGTACTATATGTTGCGTGCCGGTAGCTCCTACCTATTCGCTGGTGTTGAGGGCATCGAGGTTGGTGGCGGGGGTACCGCTGCGGTCTACCGTCTTGCGGGCATCGTAGAAGCTGAAGCCGAAATTGTAGTCGAATCCCGAGGGGTAATTGGCGCTACGGCTGCCCTCAGTCAGTAGCAGAAGCTTGTGGGAGGCTACTCGGCGCAGGGTATCGGTGGTCTGCTGCCAGAAGGTGGGGGGTACGGCATCGGCGTAATCGTAGCGAAAGCCGTCGATATTAGGCTTTGGCTCCGGTGCCGGTGGCATCGGGCACGAGCTGGCTGGTGAGGCCGAAGGTCTGGGTGTTCACATTCAGGAACATGGCGGGGTAGTTCACCAGCGCGGCTTCGTGGATGTTGACGTACAGGCCATCGTCCGACTTGAGCATGAGCGGCGTTTGGACCCGCGTGGGCGCCGACTTCAGTTGGATTGCCTCAATGTGCGCGGTATTCACCTCGCTCACGCGGCTGGTGGTGTAGGTGTATTCGTTGGAATCATAGTCGCCCGGAATCCAGAAAGCCTTGTGGTTGCCGGGCAGGTTGAACTCGGTGTACTCGTCCTGCACCGTGAAGTAGGCGAGGCCGGGCTGGGCGGGCACTTCGTAGCGAAAGCCTACGCCATCGGCGAATACGCGAAACACGACGTCGAGCTTGTGGCCGGTGGTGGCTGGCTGGCGCAGGTGCACCGTGAGCTGCTGGTAGTGGTTGCGAATGTTTTTGACCTCGCCCCACACTGGCTGCCAGGTCTCGTCTACATCCTTCATTTCGCTGCCCACCAGCACCAACGGGCCCTCAAAGCCCTTGCCATCGGCGAAAGACAGGCCGAGGCGGGAAGGCGTGATAACCGGTTTTGGGCCATAGGCAACGGCGTAGTTGGGGTGGCCGTCGGCCCCGATGGCGACGGTTAGGCTGACTTTACCTTGGCGGGCAATGAGTGGCGCAGTGCCCTGGGCCCCGGCATGGTAACCAGCCGTTAGCAAGAGCAGTACCAACAGGAAATTTCTCATGGGTCAATAATGAACTGGTAATGGCTTGCCGAACGCCTCATTGCCACTGATAACCAACGTCGCTCAATAGGAATAGCCCAGTTATTGTTAGTCAATTAGTGATACAACAAGCTGCATCTGAGCAGAAAGAACGGGCCAATTGAGCGAACCCAGCGCGAATTGCCGATGACTATTGCAGTTGTACCAACTCACTATTAGGCGGCAATGACACTTTCCCGCCAGTGTTGCTGCATCTGGGGCAGCAGGCTGCAATACTGGCGGGGCAGCTGGTTTATGGAATGACCTGCCCAGCTTGCTGAAAATCAGCCCAGCATGCTGGGGACGCGTACAATAAGCAGGAATTTAAGTGGGTGTACCACCAACTAACTTCCCGCCGCCGCAGCACAGCTCCTCCCCCACTGCTGCTGCTGCATAGCAGTTATTGGTCTCATCCCTCAAAAACTGTCAAATACGGCAGGCGGCGTATCAACGCTATGACCCACCCGGACTTCTCACCAGACCATTTTTCTATGCCTGAGCATTCTTCATTCGACCTGGCGCAGCACCCCCACCGGCGCTACAATCCTCTGAACGGCGAATGGCTGCTGGTGTCGCCGCACCGGGCGCTACGGCCCTGGCAGGGCCAGCAGGAAGCCCCGGACACCGCAATCCGCCCGGCGCACGACCCCACCTGCTACCTGTGCCCCGGCAACGTGCGCGCCAACGGCGCGCAGAATCCCGGCTATACCGGCACGTTCGTGTTCGACAACGACTTTGCCGCTCTGCGCGACGACGTGCCGGCGGGCACCGTCAACCAGGGCGGACTGCTGCGGGCCGAAGCCGAAAGCGGCGTGGGCCGCGTCATCTGCTTCTCGCCGCGCCACGACCTGACGCTGCCCGAAATGAGCCAGGCCGACATTCGACGGGTGGTGGACGTATGGACCGAGGAGTTCCGCATCCTCGGGGCGCGGCCGGATATTGGCTACGTGCAGATTTTCGAGAACAAAGGGGCCGTGATGGGCTGCTCGAACCCGCATCCGCACGGTCAGATTTGGGCCCAGCGCACCGTGCCCGGCGAGCCCGCCAAGGAAAGCGGGCAGCAGCTGGCCTATTTCGAAGAGCACGGCCGCACGCTGCTCACCGATTATCTGGCAATAGAGCTCGCGGAGAAAACCCGGCTGGTACTCGAAAACGAGCATTGGGTGGCGCTGGTGCCGTTTTGGGCCGGTTGGCCTTTCGAAACGCTGCTGCTGCCGCGCCGCGCCGTGCGTGACCTTACCCAGCTGAGCGAGGCCGAAAAAGATGCCTTCGCCGATGCCCTGCGCCGCCTCACCATTCGCTACGACAACCTGTTTCAGACCTCATTCCCCTACTCGGCCGGCCTGCACCAGCGGCCCACCGACGACCAGGCCCACCCCGAATGGCACCTGCACATGCACTTTTTCCCGCCGCTGCTGCGCTCGGCCACGGTGCGCAAGTTCATGGTGGGCTACGAGCTGCTGGCCAATGCCCAGCGCGACATCACGCCCGAGTGGGCCGCCGAGCGCCTGCGCAGCCAGCCCGAAGTGCATTATAAGTCCTTTTCCCTCAACCAATAAGTCCCGCAGGCTGCGCTTATCGGAGTAGGTTTCCCGCGCTGCCCGTTATGCTGAGCAGGGAACCGAACGAAGGCGTAAACCAGGTATTCCAGCATCACCGGGCGTTATCATGGCGGGGAGGGACTACAGAATAGGTTGCTCGTTGCGCAGGTCAGACAGGTTGCTGCCCACGGGTTGCCGGGCGGGTGGCCGGACTGGTACCGGCACCGGGGATGGCGGAGAAACAGGTTTCTTGCTCATGATTTCAGCAGTGGAATTGAGAAGGCGAAAACGCCGGCCGTAACGGCTGACCCGCTGGCTATCAATTGGCGGGGGCCAGGCCGGTGAGTACCGAATTGGTGAGTAGGGCCGCGGCGGCGAGCTGGCCGGAATCGGGGGCGGCAACCGGGGCGGCCACCGGCAGCACCAGCACCGGCACGGGGCAATGGGCCAGCAGGTGGGCCGTCACGCTCTGATGAAACAGCTCGCCGAGGTAGCTGCGCTCGCGGGCCAGCACGATGACCAAATCGGCCTGGGTATCCTGTATGGCCGCCAGTATGCCTTCGGCGTAGTTGTCGTGCTCGTAGCCGCGCAGCTCGGGCGTGGGCAGGCCCTTCACCAGACCACTAAGCTGCACGGCGCGCAGGGCAGCGCTACAGCCGGCGTCGTCTTCCACCCCGCTCGATACGTGGGCCACGATGAGTTCTGCGCCGGGCAGCGCCAGCAGCTGGCGCAAGGGCTGGGCATTGGCGGCCAGGGCGAAAGACTCGCGGTCGGCGGCGATGAGGATGCGGCGCGGGGGCTGGTCGGCCGGGGCGGTGGACGGCACCAGCAGCAGCGGGAAGTGGCCGGCCCGCAGCAGCTCGGCGCAGGCCTGGGCCACGCTGCTGTCGGGCCGCTCAGGGTCGGGCTGGCTGAGCACAAACAGGGCCGGGTGGTGCCGGGTGGCCAGGTCCTGGGCTACTTCGGGCAGCAGGTCGGTGGCCACTTCCACGGTGGGTTGGGTGGGCAGCTCCTCGGCCAGCCGGTAGAGCGCGGCGGCGGTTTCGGTCTGGCGGTCCAGCTCCTCCTGGTGGTAGCTTTCGGCCATCAGCGCGTAGGGGTCGAACAGGGACGCCCGGTTGACGTGCAGCAGCACCAGCTGGCCGTGCAGGGCCTGGGTCAGGGTATTGGCGTAGTGCACGGTATGGCGGGGAGTGGCGTAGAAACCGGCGAAAACAACGAGGGTAAGGGCCATGATGGGATGGGGAAAAGGGAGTTGTAGAGAGGTATTAAAAAAGAACGTCATGCTGAGCTTGCCGAAGCATCTTTACCGCAGTCACTAATCCAATTGATTCAACGAAGCGGTAGAGATGCTTCGGCTCCGCTGCGCTTCGCTCAGCATGACGTTCTATTCAACCAGAGCGCCAGTGGCCTAATCAGCCGCCGGCAGCACCAGCACCGGAATAACGCTTTCGCGCAGCAGCTGCGCCGTCACGCTGCGGTGAAACAGGCCGCCAATCAGGCTGTGGCGACGTGCGATAATAACCAGCATATCAGCCTGCTGATCAGCGGCTTCCTGAAGCACGCCACCCACCACCGTGTTCTGATACACCTGGCGCAGGCTGCCTTCGGCCAGCTCGTTCACGAGGTCGTTGGGGCGAACCGTATCGAGCACGGCGGCCGCGCTTGGGGCCGTTTCGCCATTAGCTGTCACCCGCACCAGGCTGAGGGTACCGTGGGTGGCGAGCAGCAGCTGGCTGAGCACGTCGCGGTATTCCACCAGGCTGAAGGGCTCGCCATCCACGGCCAGCAGCAGGCGGCGGGGCGGGAAGGCATCCCAGCCGGCCGGTGGTATCACCAGCAGCGGGTAGGGCGTGTGCCCCAACAGGTCCATGGCCGTGGCCGTCACCAGGTCTTCAGGGGCGGGCTCGGCCCCGGCCCGGCCCAGCACTACCAGCAGCGGCGGGCACTGCCCCACCACTTCCCGCACGGCTTCGGCCAGGGAAAAATTCGAAATATCCACCGCCGTGGCCACGGGCTGGGCGGCCGCCAGCTTTTCCAGGGCATACACGGTTTTCTGCTCGCCCTCGGCCGTGTGCCGGCTGGCAAACTCTTCGGGGGCCAGTAGCTCGTCGTGGCGGGCGTGCAGCAGGAGAAGGCTGGCTTTGAGGGGCACGGCCAGCCCGGCCGCGTACGACAAGGCCCGATTGGTAACGGCGAAAAAATCGGTCAGAACAACGATGGAAGGCTTCATAGCAATGAAAAAAGAGGTGAAAAAATCAGCGCGCCGGAGTCCGGGAAGGGGTAGCGGAACCGCTGGAGCGGGGCGCGCACGGCGGCCCCGATGGCGGCATCCGTTTTCGGGGCAAATTTCTCGCGGCGGATTTCGTGGCCCAGCGCCCAATAGGCCACAAACAGGGCGCGGGCCCCGGCGTGCTGCAGCTCGGCATCGGGCACATCGGCGGGGCGCACGGCCAGGGTGATTTCCTCGGCCCGCTGCCGCGCCAGCAGGTTATCGGTGGAGCCGGTGAGCACCACGATGCCCTCGCGGGTATGCACGGCAATCAGATGCGCGATGAGGCCTTTTTTGGTGGCCAGCAGCATTTCGATGGCAGCCGTGATGTCGGCGTCGGCCACGCGCTCGGGGGGGGGGGGAGCGGGCGGTGGCAGCAGTTGGGCAGTTGGCATGAGCGGGCGGGATTGGGGCGGGACAAGAAGAGCAGGCGTGGAAACTGGTCTTTCCCAAAGGTCCCCGCCGTTCCCTGCCCGCCCCATGACAATAATTACCGCATCGCATGACATCCGTCAAGTACAGGCTCTTCCGCCAAGCCGTCTTATCTACTCAACCAGTCGGTACCGGCCCGTTTTCATTGCCCCGCCACCCCGGTTACCGCCGCCCAGGTAGCGGCTCGATTACGCCGCATCCACACTACTCAGGTGCAACCGCTGCTGGCCTCCCTCACGGTCCTCAGCCTGCCACACCACCTGGAGCGGGAAGATTCTTATGCTGCTTAATTGCCAGTCAACTCCAATTGCATACGACAGCTGTTATATTAGTACTTGCTGCACTTGTATGCACCAGCGTATGCACCAAAACCAAAACAGCCACCTAGCAATGAAGCTAAGTGGCTGTTAATCAATGAGCGAGAAACGAGGTTCGAACTCGCGACCCTCAGCTTGGGAAGCTGATGCTCTACCAACTGAGCTACTCTCGCGGGGTGACTTTGGTGAAACGAAATTACGGCAAAGAACCGGATTATCAACCTCTGGCCGGCCAGGGAATTCAACCCCAGCTTTGGCGGGCACGTAGTACGCAGTATTATGGCAACTACCCCCCTTCCTCCCACTACTAACCGTTTGGTCGGCTTACTTCTGATGGTGAGTGGCGCGCTAATGGGCATTGGACTACTGCTGAAGCTGGTGGTGGGCACCTACAGCTGGTACACCAACGGCATTGAAACGCCCTCGTTCTTACTGCTGTCTGCTAACCTATTAGGACTACTGGCCAGCGGCCTGCTGATGCGCTGGGGCCTACGAATGCGGCAGGGCAGCAGCATGTTTCGCAACCCCAATGCCAACGAGATACTGTAAATCGGCGCGGGCTGCCCGACCTTTGTGCTATGTCATCTCCTTTGCGTATTTCGTTGGCCAAGGCCAATGCCCCCACTGCTGCTCAGCTCGCCGATTTGGGTCAGCAAACCTTTCAGGACACTTTTGCGGCCACTAATACCCCGGCCGACATGGCGGCGTACCTGGCCGAAAACTTTGGGCCCGATATTCAGCTAGCCGAATTACAGGACCGGGAAAACACGTTTTTGCTGGCGCATATGCAGAATGAGCTGGTGGGCTACGCCAAGCTGCGCGATAATTCCGCGCTGGGCCTGCCCGAGAGCCAGCTACCGGCCGGCCGGCTGGAAGTGGAGCGCCTGTACGTGCGCGACGACTGGCAGGGCACCGGCCTGGGAGCCGCCCTCATGCGGGGCATTCTGGCCCTGGCCGAGCAGCTGCACTGCTCGGCCGTGGTGCTGGGCGTGTGGGAAAAGAACGAGCGGGCGCGCGCCTTCTACCAGCGGTTTGGGTTCCGGGAGATTGGGCAGCACGAATTCCGGCTGGGCCAGGATGTGCAGACCGACCTGATTTTACGCAAAGGCATGGCGGGACGGTAAATCGGCTACTTTTGGCAATGCCTAACCCCGTTGTGCCACGTCTGCCGAGGAGCTTCCATCACCTGAGCGCTGCGCGCCGGGGCCTGCTGGGATTGGCGCTACTGCTCACGGCTTGCCAGTCCGGGCAGAGCGAGACGGACGCGGCCACCACCCCACCGGTGGGGCACTACGAAGGCAGCATCAGCCTGAATGGACAGCCGGCGGTGCGCGCGGCGCTCGATATCCGCCACCCCAGAGTGGGTCACTACGAGGCCGAGCTGACGGCCCCGGGTGCCGGCACGCTGGGCTTTGTGGCCGACACCATTTCTTTCCGCGACAACGTACTTCGAATCAAGCGCCCCGCCCGGGCCGGCCAGGTATTGACCCTGACGATGGAAGGCGACTTCCTGCGCGGCACGCTGGCCCTGGACTCGAGCAAAGCGCAGGCCCTGCTGGTGAAACGCGGCAGCCCCACCCCCAGCACCTACCGCGTCGAGGAGCTGCCGCAGGCCAAGGGCAGCGCCTGGCTCTTCGCGCCGGCCGACACCAGCACGCCCGGCCCGGCCCTGGCGCTGCTGCCAGACGCGGAAACGGCACCGGCCGCCGCCATTTGGGCCGACGCGTTGGCCCGGGAAGGCGTTATCGTACTGCTCCTGCCCGCCGTCGATTCGGTGACGGGACCAGCGGAAAAGGCGCGATTAGCGCAGGCTTTAAAGATTCTGCACGGCACGGCCGGGGCCGACTCAGCTACGATTGGGACATGGGCAGTTGGGGCGCGGGCCGCCCTGCTGGCCCATCTGCTGGTTGACGATGCCAGCTTGCGGGTGAATTTTCTAATCGTCCAAAACGCGCCCGTTGCCCCCACCGACCGGGCCGCGTGGCGCGAGCTGCGCACCCGCAAGCTTCCCGTGCTGGGCCTGTATGGCGGCGCGGCGGCCAACCAACTGGCTGCGGCCATGCGCCAGGCGCTGGGCGGCCGGCGCGGCAACACCGTGCGCGCCTACCGCGCAGCTGGTCCCGACCTACTGGTGGCGGACGGCCTGAGCCCGCGGTTCGGAGCGGGCCTGCCCGCCGACGTAGTGGAGTGGCTGCGTAGCCGCTAGCTCAGGGCAGCAATTGGGATTAGCGGCGAGCCATTGGCCGAGTACCCCGAATTTCCAATTCGGCCCGTGCGGGTTGTTGGAACGTGTACCCCGAATTTCCAATTCGGCCGCCTGAACGAATTGTTAGGTTATCGTTCCGGCGGCCGAATTGGAAATTCGGGGTACACGTTCCGGTGGCCGAATTGGAAATTCGGGGTACTCGGCGGCTACAGTACCAACAAGCCTTTTTCGCGCAACACCTGCCAGGCCGGGCTTTGCAGAAAGGCTTCGAAAGCGCCTTCCGATTTGGGAAAGCTGGCGGCCGCGTCTTTCAGCAGCACTTTGGTGTCGAAATCATGGCTGAGCTGGGTGAGCAGCTGGTGCAGCCAGTGGCCGGTAGCTTCGGTGGTTTTCACTTCGAAATCTTCGGCCTGCTCGTAGCAGGTGAGCACGGCGCGGGGGGCTTTTTTGCCGGCTTCGATACGGATTTCGGGTGCGTTGCCGAGCCAGAACAGCCGCTGGTTTTGCTTGGCGAAATCGGGTTTTTCGGGGGCCTGCAGGGCCTGCTGCACGAGCTGGCGCGGAGTAGTGGATTTTGGGGTTTTAAAATCGAACCAGAAGCTGAGCGGCTCATCCAGGGCCACGCCGTGCAGGTAGTTGTAGAGCGACTTGGTTAAGCCGGGGCCGAAGGCTTCGTGGTCGGTGCCGCGCGGGTCGTCGTGCCAGAGGTCGTTCCAGGCAAAGCCGGCGGGCTCGGGGCCGATGGCCGCCACCTGGTACTTCGCCGGATTCTTGCCCACGGGCGAATGCGCCGTCATCGAAAAGCGGTGCCAATAGCCGCTTTGCACCACGCCCGCCGCGAAAAGCTGCCGCACTACTTCCAGCGAATCCACCGTTTCCTGGGCGGTTTGGGTGGGGAAGCCGTACATCAGGTACGCGTGCACCATGATGCCAGCCTGGGTGAAGCCGTCGGCCACGCGGGCCACCTGCGCGATGGTCACGCCCTTTTCCATGAGGGCCAGCAGGCGGTCCGAAGCCACTTCGAGCCCGCCCGAAATGGCGATGCAGCCCGAGGCGGCCAGCAGGCGGCAGAGGTCGGGCGAGAAGGTCTTTTCGAAGCGAATGTTGCCCCACCAGGTAATGGCCACCCGGCGCTTGAGCAGCTCGATGGCCAGGTCGCGCAGGGCCAGGGGCGGCGCGGCTTCGTCCACGAAGTGAAAGCCGGTCTGGCCGGTTTGCTGAATAATCTGCTCGATTCTATCAACCAGCAGCGCGCTGGGGGCCGTTTCGTAGCGCGAGATGTAATCCAGCGTGACATCGCAGAACGAGCAGCGCTTCCAGTAGCAGCCGTGGGCCACGGTGAGCTTGTTCCAGCGGCCGTCGCTCCAGAGGCGGTGCATGGGGTTCAGCACTTCCAGCACCGAGAGGTATTCGGTCAGGGGCAGGTCGGAGTAGTCGGGCGTGCCCACTTCGGGATGCGGAATATCCGGAAAGGGATGGTTGACGTACTCGATTGCCCCGGTTGCCGTGCGGCGGAAGGTGCGCTGCAAGGGGGCGTCAGGCGGCACCGGCCCGGCGGCACCGCCGGCCTTCGTCACCTCCGCTACAAAGCCCTGGGGGCTCCCCGCTGCCTCCGTCACCACCAACCCAAGGCCCTGAGGATTCCCCGCTGCCTCCGTCACCACCAACCCAAAGCTGTGGGGGCTCCCAGCTGTCTCCGTCACCATCAACCCAAGGCCCTGGGGACTCCCCGCTGCCTCCGTCACTTCGGGTACAAGGCTCCGGGGAACCCCCGGGGCTCCCATTACCGCGGGTACAAAGCTGTTTCGAGGCTCAGCCACCGTCGTTGCCGCTGGCTCCGTTTCGGGCGGAGCGTCGGTCCAGGCATCCAGCAGCCGTAACCACGGGCCTTCGCCGTCATCCAGGGTCAAATAATCGATGTAATCGAAAAACCGCACCTCTTTGATGGTGCGCAGCTCGGTATTGGGGTAGCCGCCGCCCATCGCGGTTACCGTTTTGGGGCTGATTTCCTTGATGCGCTTGGCCAGGCGCAACGCGCCGTAGAGGTTGCCGGGGAAGGGCACGGTGAAGCCCACCATATCCGGCTGCACGCGGGCCAGCAGCGGCTCCAGCTCCTCCAGCAGCATTGTATCGAGCAGGTTGGGGGCGGCGGTCAGGGCCTCGTGCAGGGGCTCGAAGCTGGTGGCCGAGAGGGCCAGCTTCTCGGCGTAGCGCGAGAAGCCGAACTGCGGGCCCACGGTTTCCTTGATGAGGTCGGCGAGGTCTTCCAGGTACAGCGTGGCCAGGTGGCGGGCCTGGTCGGTGAGGCCCATGGTGCCGAAGGCGGTTTCCAGGTCGGCCACGTTATCAAACCGGCTGGCTTCGGGCAGGAAACGGCCGTGGCAGATGCGGGGGGCCAGGGTCAGGTCCTTATTCTGCAGGAAACGGACGACCGGGGTGATGGTGGCCAGGTAGCGGTTTTGCAGGCGCAGCATCCGCCTGGCGTTGTCGCTGAGGTCGAAGCTACCGGCTTCGATTTCCTGAAAAACCCGCTTTAGTCCTTCCACCGAAAACAGCCGCAGCACCAGCTGCAGGCCCATGTCGGCCTGCGTCACATCGAAGCCGCGCCCACCCAAAAATCCCTTGATGTAGGCCGTGGCCGGGTACGGGGTATTGAGCTGCGTGAGCGGCGGCGTGAGAAGCAGGATGCGGGGCGAGGCAGTAGGCACAGTGGCAAGTAACCCGGCCGGGGGGGCCAGGGTTCATTTCCGACAAAGGTCGGGGGCAAAGTCCCGATGCCCGCACCCCAGGTGCGTGCGGCCGGGCTACCGGCTGGTCCGCAGCACTTCCAGCGTTTCGCGGTGGCGCTTTTCGGCCAAGTCCTGGCTCCGCGACGCCACTCCCCAAATAGCGGCCGGAATCCACCCAATCAGCGTTATCTGCAATATAAAGCAGAGGATACCCTTCAGAAAATGGCCGTTGATAATCATCGAAAGGCCGGGCAGCAGAATGGCAAGCAGCATGGGAAAACAGGAAGGTTGAGGCAGTAAACCTAACAGCTTTTGACTGAAGAGAGCAGTGATTTCAAACAAAAGCGGCGCTCCAGTTTCTGGACCGCCGCTTTTGCGTCAATAAATAATTCGGAAAGCCTGCTACGCCAGCGCATCAAGCGACAAGCGCTCGGGCAGCATGAGACGGCGGAATTCGCTCACCGAATGGCCCGTTACCTGCCGGAACTGGTTGCTCAGGTGCTGGCCCGAGCTGTAGCGCATCTGGTCGGCTATCTGATTGAGGGTAAGCTCGCCGTAGCTGAGCATTTCCTTCACACGCTCGATTTTGAGGCGGATGAGGTATTTCTCGATGGTGAGGTGAGCCGTGCGCGAAAACACCTTGCTCAGGTGCGAGTACGTGGCCGCAAACCGGTCGGTGAGAAAAGCCGAGGTGGTGAGCGGTGAGCGGGCCGTGCGCAGGTGCTCGAGGTAGTCAGCAAGCACCGTTTTAATTTGCTCGGTGAGCTGTTCGGCGCGGCCACGCAGCAGCTCGAAGCCGGCAGCGTGCAGCAGCGGAGCCAGGTCTTCGGGGTCGGCGGGAGTGGTTTCGTCGAGCTCGGCCACACCCAGGCTCACGGTGGTGGGGTGGTACCCGGCGCGCTCCAACAGGTTTTGCACGGCTTCGACGCACCGGGGGCACACCATATTTTTGATATGCAATAGGTTAGTTTTCAAGGGCTTTAACGTGTTTGAGGCCGCCGCGAGGAGGCCGGTGAAATAGTAGTACGTGGCACAACCGCACCCGCAGCCGCCCGCCGGGGCCGGGCCACCGGCGTCGAAGCCTCGGCCCAGTCGCGGCCGAACCAATGCGCGGTGGCCCAGGTCACGAACGGAACCACGGCCAAGAACGTAACGGCTAGCAGCCAGAACAGTACGAGAAAGGCAGAAAAAAGTCGGCCGAAAAAATGGTCGCTCCCCCCAAACACGTACCCCACCAGCATTAGTGCCAGCGCCAGACTGATGCCCGCCAACCAGCCCACCCGCCGCCAGGGCCAGGCAGCAGCGTGTTTTTGGAGGCGAAGGCGCAGTGGCAAGGGCATAAAAAATAAATTCGGGGAGGTGAAAATAACGGATTTTTTGGCTCACTCACAATTCTAGCCCAGTAAAGCTAGCAATTCCTGCTGCACGGCCTGCCCGTTGTCGGCCTCGTACCAGTCGTTCATGCCTTTTACTACCTGGTTTGTATGCAGGGTTTTATCGTTGTGCAACTCATGAGCTAATAGTTGGGCCGCGGCCGGGCGCGGGCCCCAGTCGCCGAGGCTGGCCCCGGTTTCGGCAGCCTGCCGGACGAGCTTGGGGATGCTGTTTTTGCCGTCGGTCTGGTGGGCGGCCATCAGCGCGGGGTGGTCGGAGCGGAGCACGACGTGCAGCGTGACGCGGCCGGCACTCTGCGCCGCCAGGCTGGCCAGAATGGGCAGGGTGTGAGCCGTGTCGCCGCACCAGGCCTCGCCCAGCACCAGCCACTGCTCGGGCTGGGGCAGCTTTTGAAGGGTTTCGACCAGCGCGGGCAGCAGCGGCACGGCGGCGGCGCGGTCGAGGTGGGTCAGGTTCTGGGCAGTGTAGCGGATGAGGCCCGGCGACTGCTCGGGGCCGCTGGTGCGGTGCTCGGCGGCCATAGTGCCCACCAGGGCCCGGAACTCAGGGTAGGAATAAGCCGGCGTGGGCATGGCTACGGGCGAAGAAATGGTATTGGGCATGGAACAGTAACAAAAGAATCAGGAAAATGGCGCGGGGCGCAGTCACAACCTTACTCCGGGCCGGTAGTTGCGGTTGCACGGCGGCAGGTTAATTTTCTACCTTGCAGCTTCGCACCGTATTAACTCCCTTACTTTCGTTTCATGTTCCTCAATTCCATCCTCCGTCCCTTCACCGTGGCCTGCGCGCTGGCCGTTTCGCTCAGCGCCTGCAGCTCCGGCACCAAGGAAGGCGATACCAACGTAGAGCGCGGCTACACCAAGAAAGGCCTCGCCGCTGCCGACGGCGTGGCCGGTGGCGACTCGGCCACGGCCGGCCTCACCCGCGACAGCACGCACCACGTTACCGGCAAAGACCTCTACAAAGCCGCCAGCAGCGCCAAAGACCGCAACCACGACGGCCTGGCCGACTAATAGAAAGAGTGCCTTTCCGGGTGCCGCTTCCAATTACCCGAGCAACCAGCATCAAGCAAAAAGGCCCGCACCAACATGGTACGGGCCTTTTTACTTGATTACAGAAAGGAAAGTGGCGAAATCAAAAAACCGGGTTAGCGGAACAGAAACCCGTTCGGACCCACCACGGCGTTGAAGGAGTCGATGGGCGCGCCGGTCATGGTGTAGCGAATCACCTTGTCGCGGCCCGTGAAGCCGGTGCCGGCATAAATCGTGTTATCCTGCGGGTCGATGCCCAGGCCGTAGAAGTTGCGGCGAATGAGCGGCGCGGCTGGCAGGGCCGTAGCCGTGGGCTCCAGCACATAGGTGCCGCTACCCAGCGAAGCGTAGATTTTTGAGCCGGCGGCGTTGGTGCGCAGGTTCCCGTTGACGTAGGAGCTGGGGAAGGCGATGCGCACCTGCTGGCCCACGGCCGTAGCCGAAGGCGCAAAGCGGACCAGGTAATCGGTGGTCGCGAGGTATTTGCTGCACAGCACCCAGATGTTGCCTTTGCCGTCGCGCAGAATGTTTTTGGGGCCGTCGGGCATGGCCACGGTCGTTTCCACCGCATCGGTGGTGGTGTTGATGACGGTGAGCGCATTGCCGTAGCTGGCCGTCACGTAGAGGCGGCCATCCAGCAGCAGCATCTCATCGGGGGCGCTGCCCACCGCAATCTGCTTGGTCACGGTGTTGGTTTTCAGGTCAATCACCGATACCCGGCCGGTGTAGTTGGGGAAACCGCCCAGCCACTCGGTCAGGTAGGCCTTGTCGGCGCTGGCGGCTACCAGGAAGCGCGGCTGCGACAGCCCCCGGATGGTGGTTACGGCCGTAAAATCGGCCATTTTGACTACCTGAACTTCATCCGCACCGTTGACCACGAGGTAGCCGTTGTCGTTCACCACGGTCATCGACTGCAGGAAGGGGCCCAGCTTACGGCCGCTGTTGGCCGCCGCAAACCGGTCGGCCTGCACCATTTTGGTGGCCTTGTCGTAGAGGCTCACCGCCCCATTGGTCGAGCCCTCGTTAATCACATACACCGAATTGGTGACCGTGACGGCGGGAATCGGGGCAATTTCGGTGGCGGGGTCGCAGGCGGTGGTCAGGGCCAGCGCCACCAGCGCGGTGGCCGTCAGGCGAAAGGAGGGAATTGCGTATTTCATTGGGAAAATGGGTATTTGGCAAAAAAGGGTTGGTGTAAATCGGGGAAATCAGCGCCGGGCCAGTCGCAGGCTCACGAGCACGGAGCGGGGCGGCATGGCACGGTTGAGGTAGGTTTGGTAGCGGGCATTGGCCAGGTTGTAGCCCTGCACCAGCAGCGTGAGGCGGGCCGCGCCGTGGTCGAAATGCCGGCCCAGCCCCGCCTGCGTCAGCCAGTAGGCCGGCAAAAAATCATCGGCCCCGGCCGTGGTATAGCGGTAGCTGCTAAAGCTGGTGCCCGCGCTCAGCAGCCAGTGGCCGCGCCAGGTGGCTTCGGCGCTGGCGGTGGCGGCGTGCCGGGGCACGTAGGCCAGCTGGTTGCCCGCCGGCTCGGCATCGGCGGCGTAGCCCTGCTGCTTGCGGGCCTCGGTGAGGGCGTAGCTGGCACGCACCGCGCCCTGCCACTGCCGCCACTGCCGCGTCAGGTGGGTGTTCAGCTCCAGGCCCTGCGCCAGCACCAGCCGCAGGTTGCGCGGCGAAAACCCGATGGCCGTGGGCACCCACTGCACCCAATTATCCACGAGCTGGCGGTGGGCGGTGAGCTCGGTACGCCAGCGGCCCGGGCCGGTGGGCGTGGTTTCGTAGCGCAGGCCGGCCTCGTAGCCCCAGCCGGTTTCGGGCAGAATAAACGGGTTGCCGGTGGGCCAGTACCGCTCGTTGAGGGTGGCGGCCCGGTAGCTGCGCGCCCCACTGGCCCGGAAGGTGAGCTGGCGGCTGGTGGCCGCGTTGGCGTCGGCCATTGGTTCGGGCAACAGGTCCCACTCCAGGCCCAGCGCGGGGGCCAGGGGCGGGCGCTGGTCGGGCACGGCGGCCTGGCGCAGGTTCAGGCTCAGGCGCAGAGCAGGCCGGGGGTCGTACCGAAACAGGGCAAACGCGGCAAACCGGTTTTCGGTAATGGGCCGGGCGTAGCCGTCCACGGTGGCGGCAAAGTGCTGCGCCTCGGCCCCCAAGCGCAGGCTGGCGCGGGGGCCCAGGGCGAGCGTGTGCTCGGTCTGAGCCTGGGTGGTGCGCAGGTCCGAATCCTGGGGTTCCAGCGTATCGTCGCCGTAGCGAATGCCGTCCTGCACATAGGCCACGCGCACCAGGCCTTCGTAGCGGCCCCGGCGGTGGCGGTACTCGGTGAGGAGGCGGGTGCTGCGGTCCAGCTCGCGGCCGTGGCGGTTGGCCATGCCCAGCCCCACCTGAATCTGGCGGTCGGCCCCGGTGAGCCAGGCGGCGGCCAGAAGCTGGCCGTTTTGCCCCACGCGCAGGCGCACATCCTGGGTGAAATTCCACTGCTGAAAGGCGGCGTTTTGCTGGCGCAGGCCGGGCGTGCCGGTATAGCGCTCGGGCAGCACAAAGTCGTTTTGAGCCGTGCGGTAGAGGGCGGTGGTGCGCAGAGCCAGCCGGGAAGTGCCGTAGCTGGCCTCGGCGCTGCCGGCGGCCAGCCCGAAGCTGCCCACGTTGGCCTGCACGCTGCCCCGCAGGCCCGCGCCGAAGCGGGGCTGCCCGCTCAGCAGCACCGCGCCGCCCACCGCGCCCGTGCCGTAGAGGGCCGAGCCGGGGCCGGGCTGCACCGTTACCTCCGTGTTGCCGCCCACGGCCAGCAGCGAAAAATCGGCTTCGCCCAACGACGAAAAGTTGATGTTGACCCCGTTCCAGAGCACCGCCGTGTGGCGCGCCGACGTGCCCCGAATGCTGATGGAAGCCAGCTGCCCCGACCCGTAGTTCTTGAAGTAGATGGGCGTGCGGGCGGCCAGTGCCTCGGCCAGCGAGCTGCCCCGAAACTGGCTGAGCGCGGCCGAATCGAGGGCGTAGCGGGTGGTGCCCACGGCGTAGCGGGTGGTGCGCTCGGCCACCACGGCCACCTCGGCCAGCGGGTGGACGCGGCCGGTGAGGGTGTCGGGCCGGGTTTGGGCGGCGGCCGGCCGGCACAGGCCCGCAGCCACCAGCAGCGCAAAGGCCCCGGGCACCCAGGCAACAACGAAAATACGCATCCGAATCAAATTTTCGATAAAGAAAATTCGATTCAAAACCCGCCGCGCTCCTCTCCTGTTCAGAAGAAAAATGCTGCCGGGCCGAGGCCGAAAAACAGGAAAAAACCGGCTGCCCGAAGGCGGCCGCTGCTCTCTTTCTCCATCCGTCCTCCGCGAATGCTGAACCTATGAATGCGCTGGCAGGTCTCCTGGCTTGCTCCGCCGGGTGGGCCGCCTTCCCATTAGATGATTGATAATCAATCAGCAAACAGTGGCGTGTGTGGCCCACCCCGATATGAAGCGTACAGTTGCGGGGACAGCTCCGGCATTAAACCGGATTCCCTTTTCAGCCGCGCCCCGCGATTGGGGGTTGGCACCATCGCAGGGCAAAGGTAAGGGGTGGGAGTTAAGGGTTGAGGGCTGAGAGTTGAGAGTTGAGGATTAGGCAACAGATAACGTAACTCTCAACTTTTAACTCTCAACTCTTATCTGAACCTACCGGCGTACGGTGAAGCCCACGAAATACTCCCGGTCACTAATCCGGTTCAGGGCCAGGTGGGTACCGAAATCCAGCTGCAGGTTGTCGTTGAGCTTGATAATTGGGGCCACGTTCACGGAGGACTGCCAGCGGCGCTGCTGGGTATTCCACTGGGCCACGGCCTCGGTGATGAGGCCCAGCTTGCGGGTAAAATCGTATTCGAGGGCCACGGAGGGCACCATGTTCAGGTAGCGCTGGTCCTGCTCCCGGTCGTAGGCTACTTCGGATTGCAGTTGAGCTTCGAGGTTGAGCTTGTCGCTCAGCTCCACATCGACCGGCAGCACGAGGCCGTACTCGACGGCGCCATCGCCCACCGGGCCGCCGGTGGGCAGCCGCGCGTAGCCGATGATGGCCAGAGCAAACCTGCCCAGATGGTCGTCGCCCACGAAGTTGTGCTTCACCCGCAGGGTCACGTCGCCGAAGCCGGCGTGGCGTTCCTCAAAATCGCTGGCCCCGCTGGGGCGCTGCTTGAGCACGGTGTAAAGCGGGGCTTCCAGCTGCACATCGGTGCGGCGGCTCAGGCCCAGCTTGAGCATGGTGTAGGCCGCGTGCAGCTCCCGGGTGCGGTCCTCGTTGCCCGTACCGCCGTTGATGAGGCGCAGGGCATCCATCTCTACCTGCAAGTGCCCGGCATCGACGGTGAAGGGGCTTTCCGTCACGCCGGGGCGGTCGGGTTGCAGCTCGCGCAGGCGATTGCGCGGCACCGGCTTGAACAGGTTGAAATGAGCCGAATCGTAGGGAGACGTTTTGGCCGGGGCCTGGCCCCACGCCGCATCGAGGGTAAGAAAAAAAACAGAAAATAAGCCGGCGAAAAAGTGTTTCATGGCCGCTTGTACGCAAAAGCCGGGTTTTCGCCGGTGCGGCCACCGCGGTTGGCCAAAAGCAACTAGCCCGAGAGATATTTTCAGGACCATCAAATAACAGAGAGACCCAAAAAGGTTTCGGGCCGGGGCTGCCGTAAGGGCCCGACCCGGCTTGCCATGCCCGACCTTTGCCCCGAAAACCCGCCTGCATGACCGTTACCCAACTCAAGAACCGCCTCGGCCTGCTTTCCCTCGTGGTGAGCATCGGGCTGGTGGCCGTTAAGTTCTACGCCTACCACCTCACCCGCTCCCAGGCCGTGCTCACCGATGCGCTGGAAAGCATTATCAATGTGTTTACCAGCGGTTTCGCCCTGTACAGCCTGTATCTGGCCAGCCTGCCCAAGGATGAAAACCATCCGTACGGCCACGGCAAGGTGGAGTACCTGTCCATCGGCTTCGAAGGGGCCCTGATTTTCATTGCCGGCGTCTTTATTCTGTATAGCGCCTCGCTGAGCCTGCTGCACCCGCACCCGGTGGCCCGGCCCGACTGGGGCGTGCTCCTGCTGGCTAGCACGGCCGTGGTGAACCTGGGCGTGGGCCTGCTGCTGGTGCGCACCGGCAAACGCCTGAAATCGGTGGCGCTGGTGGGCGATGGGCAGCACCTGTACATCGATGCGGTCACGTCCATCGTGTCGTCGGGGGCGCTGGTGCTGGTGGCGGCCACCGGCATCGAGCGTTTCGATGCGGGCGCGGCCCTGCTGCTGGGCGGCTTCATTCTGGTGAACGGCGGGCGCATGCTCCGCCGGGCCGTGTCGGGCCTGATGGACGAAACCGATACCGCCGTGGTGGCCGAGGTGATTGCTGAGCTGCAGGCCCAGCGCCGCCCCTCCTGGATTGACGTGCACAACCTGCGCGTGCAGCGCTACGGCTCCAACCTGCACATCGACTGCCACATGCAGATGCCCTACTACTTCAGCCTCGATGAGGTGCACACCCAGCTGCACGACATTGAGGAGCTCATCCGGGCCCGCTTCGCGGTGGAAGTAGAGATGTTCGTGCACGCCGACCCCTGCACGTTTGCGGCCTGCTCGCTGTGCCTCATGCCCGCCTGCGCCGTGCGCCAGCATCCCTTCCGGCACGCCATTGTCTGGACGGTGACGAACGCCGTGAAGAACGAGCGCCATCACCTGAGCTAAAACGTGTACCCCGAATTTCCAATTCGGCCGCCTGAACGTGTACCCTGAATTTCCAATTCGGCCGCCTGCACGAGCTGTTCGGGTATCGTTCCCGCGGCCGAATTGGAAATTCGGGGTACACGCTCCCGCGAGTCAGGCCCCGGCCCGGCTTGCAACGCACAAAAAAGAGGGCCGCGAAATTCGCGGCCCTCTTTTTTGTGGGTATTCCGAATCGGGCTATTGCCCGCGACGAACTTCAACCCACCCTTTGGTTTTGTTGCCACTCGCGTCGGTGAGGTAGTAGTAGTACACCCCGTCCACCTGCTCGCCGCCACCCCAGGTATTCTGGTAGCTGGCGTATTCCTGCACCTTGCGGCCCCAGCGGTTATATATTTCCAGCTTGCCCCCGCGCTGGGCCACCGGCACCACGAACACGTCGTTCAGGTTGTCGTTGTTGGGCGTAATGATGTTCGGCACGCTCAGCTCCGGCACGATGACGATGCGCTGGAAAACCGAAGCCGGGCACTGGCCGCGGTTGGCAGTGCTACCCTGGGGGGTGATGAGCGTCGACGCCGAGCTCAGCTGCACAAGGTAGGTGCCACCTTGCGCCAGCACCAGGTTGCCGGGATTGTAGGTACGCGAGAATACCTTGGGAGCGTCGCTCACGAGGCGGCCGGCCCCATCCTTAATGCGCTGGTACGTCCAGCGGATAGAGTCGAGGCGGAATACCGTTGAGGTAAACCCATTGGCGGGCAGGCCATTGATGCGCGGCGGCAGTCCGTCGATGGTCGTCTGGTTGTTGAAGGTGTAGGTGATGGGC
Organism: Hymenobacter antarcticus; assembly: GCF_039539545.1. NCBI lineage: Bacteria > Pseudomonadati > Bacteroidota > Cytophagia > Cytophagales > Hymenobacteraceae > Hymenobacter > Hymenobacter antarcticus. The sequence continues at coordinate 20,982 of NZ_BAABDI010000045.1, forward strand.
GGAATCAGCCCACCCGCGGGCTGGCTGGGGTTGGTGCGCGGGCGGCTCGAAATAGAATCTGTGATGGCGAAGCGGGCCACCACCGGGGGCGACACGCGCACCAGAATCGAGGTCGTATCGCCGCAGCCCGGGCCGAAGCCACCGTTCGGGCTGATTCGCAATTGATAGCGGCTGGTCACGGTGGGGTTCACGGTGATGTTCTGCTGAGCAGCCGTGGTGGCATTGAAACCATTGCCGCGCACCACACTCCACTGATAAGCGTAGGTCTGCAAGCGCACGATGCCAGTGGCAATGCTACGCACCGAGTCCGGACGGACCACCGAGCCGCGTAGGTTCAGCGAGCCGCTGCACAGCGTCACCGGCGTCACGTTGGGCAGGCCACTGCCGCCTACCGTGGCCAGTGCCGTGGCAAAGTTGCCCCGCAGTACCCGAATAACGATTACCCGGTTCTGAATGCCCTTGATGGGGCAGGCGTTGTCCTCGATGCGCAGGCTGATGCGGATAACCCGGCCCACCGTGCTGGGCGAAGGCTGGAAGAAGAAGGTGGCCCGGGGATTGGTCGAGCCGTTGGCGGTGGCGGCAGCGGTGCTGAATACGAACGTCCCGACATCGCCCGAGTCCAGCAGGTTGGGGTCGCTGTTGATGTTTGGGGGCACGCTCACGGTCAGCAGCTGGTTGGCGCTCGGAATCCGGAGGTTGTCGGGGTCGGTGAAGTTGAGCTGCACACGCGAGAAGCTGCACGAATACACGTCGATGCGGGTCGTATCGGTGGTGTTCACGGCATTGGTGTTGGAACCCGGCGTCACGGGGCTGACCACTACGGGGTTGGGGGTGGTGTTGCCACCGCAGTCCGTCACAATCAGGTTGGCTTCGCGGCGCACGGTGCCAATCACGCGGCGCACCCCGTTGATGCGGCGATACTCGGTGAGCAGCACGGCAATCTGATACTTGTTGCGGCCCAGGTTCGACGCCGTGTTGGCGTAGAACACGCTGGGCGTAAAGGAGATGGTGCGTGACTGCTGGTTAAAGATGAAACGAGGAACAGCGTCACGAATCGGGCACTGCCCCACCGTGTCGATACCCACCGGAATGGGCAGCGTAGGACTAAAATTACCAGTGCCCCCAATACCTGGCAGGCGCAGTACGCACAATGGGTTAGTCCTCAGAATAATAACGCCGCCACCAGTAGAACCTGGATAAGCCGTGTAGGTCGCCGGGGTGCCGCAGCTTTCGAGCGGAGCGGTGAGCGAGTAGACTACGGAATCCCCATCAGCTTCAATCGACGAGTAGGTGATGGTGGTGGGCTGCTTCCAGCACACGTACTGAATCGGAATATCGAGCGGGTCGAACTGCGGCGAGTTGTTGATAACGGCCGAACCGTTGGGCGCGGCGCGGTTGTCGAGGGTAGCCTGCACGTACAGGTCACCGCCTATGATGTTGGCCAGCGAAGGACGAGCGTTTGAGTTGGTGCTCAGTTGCCAGTTGCCGGGGGCCAGGGTTACGTCGGCCTGGTAGGTATACACGTCGTAGTTGGGCAGGCCGGCCGGCCCCACGCACGGTCCCGAAGACACGGCCGCGCAGAACGGGTTACCCGCCGTCACGGCTCCTTGCGGCACGAGGGTAGCCGTGACGTTAGCGGCAGTATTGCAGGCTCCGTTGCGGCACTCCAGCGTGAAAGTACCTGGTGTGATACCGCTGCAGTCGCGGTACAGGCGGAATTTCACCCGATAGTTATTGCCCCCCAGGGAAGTGTAGGTGAGGTCGCCGCCCAGCAAGTGGGAAGCGTGCGCCGACTGCACCCCGCCCAGGAGGCAGCACGCAACAAGGAGCAGGGTGAAAGAGCGTAAGATTCTTTTCATGGGTGAAGAAGTTGGAGGTAACAGGGGTGAGAGAGGGGGTGAAAAAATGCGACTGGGTGGTCGGCTCCGGCTTAGCGAACCAAGATACGGGGATATAGGCAGCAGACCAAAATTCCGGAAATTTCTGCGGTCATTATAAGCAAATTAAGGGCCATAAACCCGAAAAAAATCTCGAATTTGAACTTAATTTTATTTATACTTTGCAGACCAGTTTTTCTTTGTAAGTTTCAGCGCTGTTAGTATTTATCGCGAATCCGCACCTTATGGCGGATATGGCTCCACCCCTACCATGGGCCCCGATAAGACGCTCAGCAAGTCTTCATTTCTCACCCCCCTTTTCTCCTTTTTCACCCGTTCATTATTATATGAAATACTTCTCCTCATTAGGGCCACCCAGCGCTACGCGGCGTTATGGGTGGCTTGCGCTGCTTTGGCTGCTGTGCTTCGGCACGGCAGCGGCCCAAACCTCCACCATCGGCTCGACGGCGGTGCCGGTAGTCGCTCCGGCCACCGGCTCCTATTTCTATGGGCCCATCTACCGGTCGACGGCTACTTCGGCATTCAACTTTTCGCGCTATGCCCACCTCTACACCCCGGCCGAGCTCAACATTCCCACCGGGGCGGTAATTACGGAGTTGGCGTGGCTGAAATCGGACGCGGGCACGCTCACCGGCAACAACATCTTTACTGTGCTGCTGGCCAATTCGGCCCAAACCACCCTGGTCACGACCCAACCCTGGGGCACCCTCACCACGGGGGCCACGCAGGTGTACACCTCCAGCACGCAGCAGGTGAGCGGCGTGGCCGGCGACTACTTCAGCGTGACCCTTAGCCAACCGTTCGTGTACACCGGCGGCAACCTGCTGGTGCTGGCCGACCACGAAAAGCAAGGCACCGCCTCGGCCGTTATCAACTTCGTGACCAACCCGGCCGTGGGCTTTGCCCTCGGCACGGCCGCCAGTACCGCCTTCAGCAACACAACGGCCCTCACAGCGGCGTCGTACGGCGACCGCCGCCCCACGCTGCGCGTGACGTATGCGCCCGGCGGGCCCTGTACCTCGCCGCCCACGGCGGGCACCACGCGGGCGTCGGCGGCGGCGGTATGCGCCGGCAGCACCGTAAACTTCTCACTGCTGGGCGCGTCATTTGGCACGGGCCAGACGTACCAGTGGCAGGTATCGACCAACGGTACCACGTTTGCGGACATTACCGGGGCTACCAGCCCGGCCTACACCTCGGGGCCGCTCACGGCTACGCGCACCTTTCGCGCGGTACTGACCTGCGGCGGCCAGTCGGCCAGCTCCACGCCCGTTACGGTGACGGTGAACCAGGCCACTTTCGCCAGCCTGCCATTGGTTGAAGATTTTGAAGGAACCTGGGCGGATGCCTGCGCCACGCGTGACGTGCCCACCAACAGCTGGCGCAACATCCCGTCGGCGGGCGATGCCTCCTGGCGCCGCGACGATGACGGCGTGAGTGCTTCCTGGACCAGCCCCACCATTGGCGTTTATACGCCGGTGAGCAGTCAGGGAGCCCGCTCGGCCCGTTTCCACAGCTACTACGCCGGGGCCAATGCCCTTGGCACCCTCGACCTTTATATTAACCTGAGCGCGGCCGGCAACAAGGTATTGCAGTTCGACTACCTGAACACGGCGGGTAACGACTCGCTGCAAGTGCAGGTATCGACCGACGGCGGCACCACGTTTGGCACCCCGCTGCTGCGCCTTGGCGTGAGCGGCACCGTGGCCCAGGGCTGGCAGCCCCAGAACGTGAGCATTACTTCGACTTCGGCCACGACAATTGTTCGTTTCCGCACGAAGGTGACGGGCACTTTCACGTCGGATATCGGCCTGGACAACGTGCGCCTGAACGTGCTGAGCGGCGTGCCCACCTGCGCCACCAACCTGCTGCCGGCCGCCGGCGCTACCAACGTAAGCCGGGGCACCGCCCTGACCTGGCAGGCCGGCACCGGCGTAACCACGGGCTACGACGTGTACTTCGGCACCACGGCCACGCCGCCGCTGGTGAGCCCCAACCAGCCCGGCACCAGCTACACGCCCGCCGCGCTGCTGGCCGCCGCCACTACGTACTACTACCAGATTGTGCCCCGCAACGCCAACGGCCCGGCCGTGGGCTGCGGCGTGCAGAGCTTCACCACCAACAGCGTGCCGGTGTACTGCAACCCCAGCACGGTATTCCTGTCGGGCTTCTGCGGTTCCAACAACGTTACGGAGGTGACCGTAGGCGGCTCGGGCCTGAACGCCACGGGCCTCACCTGCGGCACGGTGACTACCTCGTTTGGCACCAGCGCCTACACCAGCTACCCGGTAGCGGGCAGCACCACGGGCACCCTGCTTCAGGGCCTGACCTACCCGGTTACGGTGAACAACAACGGCAACAGCATCCTCTCGGTCTGGATTGACTTCAACCAGAACGGCACGTTTGAGGCAACTGAGTGGACGCAGATTGCGACCACGACCACGGCCAACACGGCCGTAACCGTGAATATTACGGTGCCTGCCAACGCGGTGACGGGCCTCACCGGCATGCGTGTGCGCAGCCGCGGCACCGGCAATGCCAACGGCGCGGGCGACGCCTGCTCGACCTTCGGCGGCGGCGAAACCAAGGACTTCGTGGTGACGATTGGGTCGGCTCCGGCCTGCGCGCCGCCCACGGGCCTGACCGCTACGAACGTATCCACGACGTCGGCCACGCTGGCCTTCGGCGCGGGCAGCGGCACGGCTACCAACTACATTATTCAGTATGGCGTGAGCGGCTTCACGCCGGGCGGCACGGGCAGCACCACCATCAACACCACCAACCTGTCGGCCCCTATTACCGGCCTGACGGCCAACACTACCTACCAGTTCTACGTGACCAAGGACTGCGGTGGCGGCGCTACCAGCCAGGTTGCCGGCCCGTTTACCTTTACTACACTTTGCATTGCCCCGGTATATGCCACGCTGCCCGTGCTGGAAAGCTTCGAAAATACGTGGGTGAACGGTTGCGGCACGCGCGACATCCCCACTACCAGCTGGCGCAACATCCCCACCACGGGCAACAACTCGTGGCGGCGGGAAGACGACGGCGTGAGCGCGGCCTGGGTGAACCCGGCCAGCTACGCCTACACGCCCACCGGCAGCCAGGGCACGCACTCGGCCCGCTTCCACAGCGGCCAGGCCAGCAGCGGCCTCATTGGCACCCTCGACCTGTTTGTGAACCTGAGCGCCGCCGGGGCCAAGCGCCTGAGCTTTGACTACATCAACACCAGCGGCAGCGACTCGCTCGTGGTGCAGCTTTCCAACGACGGTGGGGCGACCTTCAGCCGCCTGGCGGGCTACAACCAGAGCGGCACGGCCGCTGCGTTCGTGACGCAGGTACTGCCCATCAGCAGCACCTCAGCCACGGCCGTTATCCGCTTCCGCGGCCGCGCCGACTTTGGCGTGACCGACATCGGCCTCGATAACATCATTCTTGAGTCAGCCACCGGCTGCCTCACCCCGGCTAACCTGACCGTGACGGGCACCACGGCCACATCGGCTACGGTATCGTGGCTGGCGGGCGGCACGGGCACCTACAGCGTGGTGTACGGCCCCACGGGCTTCAACCCGGCTACGGGCGGCACCACGGTGTCGGGCCTCACCGCGCCGCCCTACACCATCACGGGCCTCACGGCCAGCACGGCTTACCAGTTCTACGTGACGCTGAACTGCGCCGCGGGGGCCAACTCCGGCACGGCCGGCCCGGTAGCCTTCAGCACCGCCTGCGTTACCCCGGTGTACGCGACGCTGCCCGTGCTGGAAAGCTTCGAGAATACCTGGATTAGCCGTTGCGCTACCAACGAAGTGCCTACCAACAACTGGCGCAACACGCCCACCACGGGCAACAACTCGTGGCGGCGGGAAGACGACGGCGTGAGCGCGGCCTGGGTGAACCCGGCCAGCTACGCCTACACGCCCACCGGCAGCCAGGGCACGCACTCGGCCCGCTTCCACAGCGGCCAGGCCAGCAGCGGCCTCATCGGCACCCTCGATTTGTTCGTGAACCTGAGCGCCGCCGGGGCCAAGCGCCTGAGCTTCGACTACATCAACACCAGCGGCAGTGACTCGCTCGTGGTGCAGCTTTCCACCGACGGTGGGGCGACCTTCAGCCGCCTGACGGGCTTCAACCAGAGCGGCACGGTGGCCACGGGCTTCGTGACGCAGGTGCTGCCCATCAGCAGCACCTCGGCCACGGCCGTTATCCGCTTCCGCGGCCGCGCCGACTTCGGCGTGACTGATATCGGCCTCGACAACATCATTCTCGAATCGGCCACGGGCTGCCTCACGCCGGCGGCGCTCACGGCTACCACCACCACCACGACGGCTTCGCTGTCCTGGCTGACGGGCGGCACGGGCACCTACAGCGTGGTGTACGGCCCCACGGGCTTCAACCCGGCCACGGGCGGCACCACGGTGTCGGGCATTGTTGCGCCGCCGTACACCGTCACGGGCCTCACGCCGGGCACCACCTACCAGTTCTACGTGACGCTGAACTGCGCCGCGGGGGCCAACTCCGGCACGGCCGGCCCGGCCACTTTCAGCACGCAGATTCTCAACGATGAGCCCTGCGGGGCCATCGATTTGCCCGTGAGCAACACCTGCAATCCGCTGAACTCGACGATGGTGGGCGCTACGGCTACCACGGGCGTTGCCGCCGGCACCTGCACCAACTTCCCCACCGCGACGCCTCTCGACGTGTGGTATAAGTTCACGACGGCCGCCACGGGCCCGACCAGCACCAGCGTGCGCCTGACGGTGACGGGGGCTTCGGCCAACACCATCCGGGCGTATTCGGGCGTCTGCACTGGTACGCTGACGTTCGTTTCGTGCATCACGGCGGCCAACGGCACCACCACCGCGCCCAACCTCGACCTGACGGCGCTCACTCCGGGCACGACTTACCTCGTGCGGGTATCTACCTACAGCACTACCCAGACCAACCTCGGGCCCATCACCATCTGCGCCTCGCCGGTGCCAAACTGCCCCACGCCCGCGGGCCTGGGCACGGGCACCATCACCAACACCACGGCGGTACTCACCTGGTCGGCACCCGCATTGGCGGGCAGCACCTTCACGGTGACCTACGGCCCGACCGGCTTCACGCCGGGCGGCACGGGCAGCACCACGCTGTCGGGCATCACGACCCAGACGACGACCCTCACCGGCCTGCAAGCTGCTACTGTTTATCAGTTCTATGTGCAGCAGGTGTGCGGCGGCTTCAATGGCAGCAGTGCCCAGGCAGGTCCGTTCTCGTTCACGACGCCCCTCACGGCTCCCGCCAACGACGAGCCCTGCGGCGCGCTGGGCCTGGGCACCGGCACTGTTTCCGGCTCGAACGTGGGCGCGACCACCAGCGTGCAGAACGGCATCAACCTGCCCGCCTGCTCCTCGGCCCAGCTGCCCAGGGACGTGTGGTTCTTCTTCACGCCCACCGGCACGAGCACCACGCTCAACATCACCGGCACCACGGCCGGCATGGTGCGCGTGTACAGCAGCCCCAACTGCGCGAATGGTCCATTCAACCTGATTACCTGCGCCTCGTCGGGGGCCAACAACACGGCCATCACCGGTCCGATTAGCGTCACCGGCCTCACGGCCGGGCAGCGCTACTACGTGGCCGTGAGCGGCTACGGCAGCTCCGATGTCACGGGCGCCTTCACCCTGGCCGGCTCCGGCCTGGTTACCGCCACCAAGGCTCAGGCCGAGACCAGCGCCCTGCTCGTGTACCCCAACCCGAGCAACACCGGCCAGCTCACCCTGCGCCTGGCCGGCCTGCGCGGCCCGGGTCAGGCTTCGCTGCTCAACGCCCTCGGCCAGCTCGTGCGCACGGCCCCACTGGCCGGCACCGCCGAACAGGTACTCCCGACCCGCGGCCTGGCTGCGGGCGTGTACACCCTACGCGTGGCCGTGGATGGCAACATCCTCACCCGTAAAGTCGTGCTCGAATAGGGAAACCTAACTATTCCCGCTTGAAAAGGGCTGCTTCGCTTGGGGCAGCCCTTTTTGTTTCGTCTGTCGGGGCCGGAAATAGGTTGACAGCTTTCCCAAAAGATGTCATGAAAACTGAGTTTGAGCCGCGTGTGCGGCGTAGTCAGCGCGACTACAGTTTGCCCTTTAAATTGGCCGTGGTGGGTGAAGTC
>NZ_BAABDI010000046.1:0-25824 GCF_039539545.1 Hymenobacter antarcticus
CTTCACCCACCACGGCCAATTTAAAGGGCAAACTGTAGTCGCGCTGACTACGCCGCACACGCGGCTCAAACTCAGTTTTCATGACATCTTTTGGGAAAGCTGTCAACCTATTTCCGGACCCGACATTATCAAGCAAAAAGCCCCGCTGGCGTTACCAGCGGGGCTTTTTGCTTGATAATTAAACTGACTATGCCGCTACGGGCTCGGCCATCATGGTGTTAAGCTTCTTGTAAAGCACGAACAGGATTAGCGAGGCAACAGCCGACAGGCCCACGAAAATCATGAAAAAGTCGTAGAGACTCGTGATTTGGAAGCCGAGGAAAGTGGGCCATTTGGATGCCAGTTCCAGGGAAGTGAGCTTGGCGCTGACGTCGGCCGTCACCTGCGAGGCGCCGTTGAGGATGCCGGGCAAATTGATGCCTTCCTTAGTGGCTTTAGCGAATTCGGCGGGGCCGGGAGGATATAGACCGGAGAGCACGCCGGCCAGCTTGTTGCCGGCTGCCGTAGCCAGAAACCACACGGCCATCAGCAGGGAGGCGAAACGGGCGGGGGCCAGCTTGTTTACCAGGGCCAGACCGATGGGCGACAGGCACAATTCGGCGAACGTGTGCACCATGTACATGGTGATGAGCCAGAACATGCTCACTTTGGTGGAGGCATCCACGCCTTTCACGCCGAAGGCAATGATGAGGTAGCCCACGGCCATCAGCATGAGGCTAATGGACATTTTGAGCGGCGACGACGGCTCCGTGCCACGCTTGCCCATCCAGGTCCACAGCACCGCAAATATCGGTGCGAAGATGATGATGAACAGCGCGTTGGCCGACTGGAAGTAGGACGCCGGCACGACCGTGGAACCCAGGGTCCGGTCGGTTTGCTCGTCGGCGAAGAAGGTGAGCGAGGCTCCGGCCTGCTCAAACGTGCCCCAGAAGAAGATTACGAAGAAGCTGAGGATGAAGATGACGTAGATTTTCTGCTTTTCGCGGGCTGTCAACGATGGGTCGGTGAGGATGGTGACCGGAGCCACAATCATGGCCGAGAACACCAGCGCGCCAATCCAGTCGCGGTTCATGAGCCAGGCAATGGCGGCGTACACCACCACAAACAGGCCAATAAGCATGGGCAGCTTGCTGGCGAAGCTTTTGGTGGGGGCAGCAATGGTTTCGGCGCGCACGGGGGCGTCGGTTTGAACCGGTATCACGGGCGAATGCTCCACGGTGCGCTCGGGCCTGGCTCCGAGGGGAGTGCCTTCGGCGGTCACCACGTACTTGTGTTTCAGCAGCTCAAACGTGAGGCTACCTATCAGCATGCCGAAACCGGCCGCCAGAAAGCCCCATTTGAAGTCGGCCGGATTGCCGGTATCGCCGAGCGTACCGCAGACCAGGGGCGAGAAAAACGCGCCCAGGTTGATACCCATGTAGAAAATGGTGTAGGCCGCATCAATGCGCGAATCACCCTTGGGGTAGAGCGAGCCTACCATGGAGGAGATGTTGGGCTTAAAGAAACCGTTGCCGAAAATAAGGCAGCCCAGGCCCACAAAGAACAACAGCAGCTGCGACGACGGCACCGCCGTTTGGCCGGTGGTGTACATCGAAGCCGAGAAAAACAGCGCAAACTGCCCGGCTGCCATCAGCAGGCCGCCCACCAGAATGGAACGGCGGTTGCCCCAGTAGCGGTCGGCCACGTAGCCGCCCAGTAGCGGCGTGAGGTACACGAGCGAGGTGTAGTTGCCGTAGATGAGCGACGACATCTCCTTGTTCATCAGCAGGGCCTTGAGCATGTACAGCGACAGCAGGGCCCGCATGCCGTAGTAGCTGAACCGCTCCCACATTTCGGTGGCGAACAGGACGTACAGCCCTTTGGGATGACTCGTGGATTCCGCGGAGCGCGGATGCTCGGTTTGAGCAGGAACGGTTTGCATAGAAGAAACTAGGGTGAGAAATGAGTGAGTAAGAGGAAAAACCGACTCCGTTGGGCAAGCAATGCAATACGGGCACGGTAAATCTAGGAAAGTTTCGGCATTATGAAGCCGCCGTTACGCTTACCGGCTCGTCCGGTTCCGACTTGGCGGGCTTGGTCGGCGCGTCGCTGCGGTAGGCTTTGGCGCGGTAGGCTCCGGGCGAAAGGCCGGTTTGCTTGCGGAAAAACCGGGTGAAATAGCCGGGGTCCACGAACTGTAGCTCATAGGCGATTTCGGCCACCGAGAGCGACGTATATAACAGGTAGTTGTGGGCCTTGCGAATGGTGTGGGCCTGCACAATCTGCTGGGCCGTTTTGCCCTTCACGGCTTGGCAGATGCGGTTGAGATGGACCTGCGTAATCTTGAGCTCGTGAGCAAACTGCGAGATTTTCTTTTCGAAAGGCGCGGTGCGCTCAATGGCTTTCTGGAACTCGCGGAAATAGTGCAGGGCGCGGTTGGGGCTCTCCTCTTTGCCGCGGTTGTGTTGCAGGAGCCGGAAAATTTTCACGAACAGCAGCTTGAAATAGCCATTGAGTGCGAGCTGCTTGCCGGGCAGGTCGGAGTAGATTTCTTCGTGAATCTGCTGCTCCAAGGCCAGTAAATCGGCAAAACTGACCTCGGAGCTGAAGTCCGACAGGATATGCACCGAGTTCAGCTCAACCAGTACGCCGGGCGTGGCCTGCAGAATAGTGTCGAGCAGAGCTTCTGAGAGGGTGAGCGTCCGCCCTTTCACCTGCGGGCTGAAGGTGAAGCCGTGAACGGTATTAGCCGGAATAATGACCAGGCAGGGCGTGTGCAGCTCCAGCGGCTCGGTGGCCTCGAAGGACGCGCGGCCGGCTTCGAGGAAAAACAGCTGAAACAGGTTTTCGTGCAGGTGGGGCTTCAGGCCCCAGTCGGTGAGGCGCTGGCGGGGCACAATGGACTGGCTTTGCAGGTAGTCGTGCGAAATCCGGGCCTTGCTGTCGCCGTAAATACCGTTGAAGCGGGCAATGCTGGTAGTCATTTTGGAAATTGAAAGCAGGGACAAAGCAAACCTTAGCGCAGCTGGAAATTCCAACTTTCTTCCCTCACACCTGTTTCACCCCCTCTGTTCTCCGTCAAATGTAGCGAATTAGCCGGACTAGGTTTAATTTGTCCTGCTAATGAAACGAATTGTTTCACTGCGCCGCCGCCGAATAATTCTACCTTTACATCCTCATTCACGCCATCTCCCACCCAACTTTTTTTATAGCCATGCAAGAAGCCTCCAACCTTGCCGTAGCTTCCCACAATCGTTTGCAGCCGCTGGGCTTTACCGATACGGCTACGGTGCATCTCAATCTGACGCCGGCCGAGCTCATTGAGCACGCCCTGCGCAACCAGGAAGGTCACCTCACCGACAACGGGGCCCTGATGGCCGATACCGGCAAGTTCACCGGCCGCTCGCCCAAAGACCGTTTCGTAGTAAAAGACGAGAACACCGAAGACAGCGTGTGGTGGGGCGATATCAACATCCCCTTCGACGCCGACAAGTTTGACCAGCTGCACCAGAAAATGGTGGCTTACCTGGCCGACAAGGAGCTGTACGTGCGCGAAGCCTACGCCGGTGCCAACCCCGACTACCAGCTCAAGCTGCGCATCGTGAACGAGCAGGCCTGGCATAACCTGTTCTGCTACAACATGTTCCTGCGCCCCGCCGCCGGAGCTGACACCAGCTGGCTGCCCGATTTCAGCATCATCTGCGCCCCCGGCTTTGAGGCCGACCCGGCCGTGGATGGCACCCGCCAGCCCAACTTCGCCATCCTCAACTTCACCAAGAAGATGATTCTGATTGGCGGCACGGGCTACGCCGGCGAGATGAAAAAGGGCATTTTCGGGGTGCTGAACTACCTGCTGCCCCACGAGCACAACACGCTGCCGATGCACTGCTCGGCCAACGTGGGCGAAGCCGGCGACACGGCCATCTTCTTCGGCCTCTCGGGCACGGGCAAAACCACCCTCTCGGCTGACCCCAACCGCGGCCTCATCGGCGACGACGAGCACGGCTGGACGCCCGATGCCGGCATCTTCAACTTCGAAGGCGGCTGCTACGCCAAGGTGATTGACCTGAGCAAGGAGAAGGAGCCCCAGATTTGGGACGCCATCCGCTTCGGCTCCATCGTGGAGAACACGCGCTTCATCCCCGGCACCCACACCGTGGACTACGCCAACAAGTCGGTGACCGAAAACACGCGCACTGCCTACCCCATCAACTTCATCGACAACGCCATCGAGCCGTCGGTGGCCGATGCCCCGAAGAACATTTTCTTCCTCACCGCCGATGCTTTCGGCGTGCTGCCTCCCATCAGCAAGCTCGACAAGAGCCACGCCATGTACCTCTTCATGTCGGGCTACACCGCCAAGGTGGCCGGCACCGAAATGGGCGTGACGGAGCCGCAAACGACGTTTTCGGCCTGCTTTGGGGCGGTATTCCTGCCCCTGCACCCCACCAAGTACGCCGAGATGCTGGGCAAAAAGATGGATGAGAACCCCGACATCAACGTCTGGCTCATCAACACCGGCTGGACCGGCGGCAGCTACGGCGTGGGTTCGCGCATGAAGCTGCCCTACACCCGCGCCATGATTACGGCCGCGCTCAACGGCCAGCTTGAGCAGGTAAAATTCACCAAGCACCCCATCTTCGGCATGGAAGTGCCCGGTGCCGTGCCCGGCGTGCCTTCCGAAATCCTGGACCCGCGCAACACCTGGGCCGATAAAGAAGCCTACGACAAAACCGCCGCCTCGCTGGCCGAGAAGTTTGTGGTCAACTTCAAGAAGTACGCGGAATTCGCTAACGATGAAATCCTGGCCGGCGCTCCCAAAGTGGCAGTGGAAGCTTAAGATTACTCCACGTTTACTCACCAAAAAGCCCCGTCAGTTGCAGCTGACGGGGCTTTTGCGTTATAATCAGTACGCTAATTCCTCTTATCTGATATTCCTTTCAAAAGAAAAGCAACACCTGATACAAGCACTCAAGTTAGCACGATAAAGTTGCAGCTATCATTTAGTCCAGTACTTGCCGGATTACGGTTCGCTGGTCCCCGCTGTGGAACACAAAAAGCAAGAGGCCGCGCTCATTCAGCAGTAATTCAGTGGTGCCGGCAACCAGTTGCGCCGATAACACGGCGCGGCCCAACGCATTGTAAATCCGCAATTCCCCGGGCTGACCAACCGCTACCGAAACCCGGCCCGCGCCTGGCTGAACATACACGCTAACGTTGGGCCGCACGGCCCCCTGCCCCACCGCCGAAACCACAGCAAAAGCGCCCACCGCCACCTGCAAGGGATTGTCGCGCTGCTGTTGGTAGGCCGCTGCCGTGCTGGCTGGTGCTGTGGGTGCATCGACGTACAGCGTGCGGGTGGTGCGCAGCGTGCGGTAGGCTGCCGAAGTGGTGCCGCAACCACTCCCCACGATGGGGTCGGTGCACACCGTGCCGTTGAGAAACTGCACACTCACGCCGCTGGTGCCCCAGGCCTGCCCGTCGCCGGTGCAATTGGAAGCCGGAGTTGTGCGGTTATCGTCGTAGTAGGAGCCAAACGTGGCATCGGCCGCCATCAGGGTGGTAGCGCGGCCGTGCAGGATGGAGAGCGTACCCGGCAAGCCGCTTACTTGCTCCCAGGCGAGGTTGCCCAGGACGACGGGGTCAGGGCTCCCGTCGATGGGCACACCGGCCAGGTTCAGGTTGTTGCGATAGGTCATGCCCGTGGCGGCGGGGGAATAGTCGAAAGCGTCCTGCACGCTGGGAATGTTGTGCACCCGCAGGTCGGTGGCGATGTCGTGACGCCCGGCGTAAAACCAGTGCGTGCGCTGGGTGAGCGGGCCGCTCACGGCGCCCATGTACGAGCGGATGACCCGCACGGGGCCGGCCTTCACCGTCACGAAGGCGTTTTCGCTGGCCGAGAAGGCGTCTTCGTGGCGGATGCAGTTGCCATTGGCGAAGAAGTTCTTGTAGCGGTCCAGAATGTCGATGCCACTGCCCGTGAGCAGGCGCAACTCGTCGCTCACCCATTCGGACGAAAAATGCCACTGATAGCGCGCGGTGGCAACGGTGGTGTTTTCGGCGTTGGTGCCCGAAAGGTTGGCCGGAAAGCCCGGCGTGGTGGCGAGGTCAGACGTGTAGGTGACGTAATTGACGCCCGCTCCCTGGAGCAAGGTGCCGGCATTGCGAAACAAATACACGTACCCAACTCCCCCCAACGGGTCGGTGACGATGATTTCCTGGCCGCTGCTGGCCACAACACCGGCCGGGGCGGGCACGCTCGTTGCCCGGCCGCCAGCATCCGAAGCCATGAATACCAGCTCGTCGTCGGCATCAAAGCCCGCCTCGGGGTCGGCTCCGGTGAAGGTGGCGGCATCGGTGTAAAAAAGCACGCGGAGGTTGGCGGGCGACGGCGCGTAGGGCGTGCCAGTGGTCAGCGCACCATAGGGCTTTACAATGTCGAGCAGGGCCCGCTCATCAACCTGAACGGGAACCTGTTGCCAGGTGCCGCCCACAAATTTGAATCCCACCAGGCTGGTTGGTACGGCTCCGGCCAATGCCGGCAAGCTGGCGCCCGTGAGCGCTACGGGGTCATGGGGCCGCGTCAAACCACTTCCCTGCCCGCTGGCCATCCGTGCGATAATTACCAGAAACAGGGTATAGAAAAGCTTCATAAATGAGCGGCAAGAGGAGAATGTATACGCAACTGCATGCCGCTGCCGGTAGTTCAGCCGCGGCCATGCAGACGCACTGAAACTGGGACCACAAAAAAAACGTCGCGCGAAGCAGGGCCTCACGCGACGTTGATGCGGCAGTTAAAACAAGTTACCGACGCTTGTCGAGCTGTTTTTTAATGGCGGAGCGGTTCAGCCACGCGGCCAGCGCTACGCCCGCACCCGCAATTACCGCCGTGCGAATGGCGGGACTGCCGGCGGTAACGGCCGCGGTATAGAAACTGGTTTCGCGGGCGTGGCCGGGGTAGTTGCCGCGCTCCATAAGCGCACCGTTGGCGTGGTCGAGGCCGTTTTCGTGCAAAGGCTGCGGCGGGTAATCGGCTTTTTCCTGCTTGGAAAACGATTTTTCCATAAACTTGTCCAGCAGCGCGGGGGGTCCGGTTCTCCATGCCGATAAAGGCGCGACCGCCACCGCCCACCACAATGGCGCGCTCGGGCATGACGCAGGCGTGCAGAATCGAAAATGGACACGCCGGCGTTGTTAATCCACGTATCGTAGCCGCCAAACTTGCTGGTTGCAGCCTAGGCAATGCGCAGCACGTCGGCTTGCTGGCTAACATCGGCCACGACGTAGACCGACTGGCCACCGGCCTGGTTAATTTCATCGCTGAGTTGGCAGAGAGCATCTTCGCTGCGCGAGGCTAACACGAGTTTTGCGCCCTGCTTGGCCGCCATTCGAGCCGTAACGAGCCCAATGCCCGACGAAGCGCCGGTGATGACAATGACCTGTTCGGGAAGTTTCTTGAGGTTGACTTTTATGTTGTGGGGAAACGAGGTACGCTGAAATGTGGTACTTCAGGTTACGCCGTCTTTGTAGCCCCGGTTATGGTTCAGCTTTGTTGTAAGAGGCCACACCGGGCCGTTTTCCCGTTCTTTGCGCCATGCATACGTTTTACGCCGCCGACCTCGCTGGTCAGACTTATACCCTGCCTGAAGACGAAAGCAAGCACGCCGTGCGCGTGCTGCGCTTGAACGTGGGCGATGCCGTAGACCTGCTCGACGGGCGCGGTGGACTCTACATGGCTACCGTGGCCGATGCTAATCCCAAGCGCTGCCAGCTTCGAATCACGCACCACGAAACCGTGCCTCCCCGCCCCTATTTCACCCACGTAGCGGTGGCTCCTACCAAAAACCTCGACCGCATGGAGTGGTTCGTGGAAAAGGCCGTGGAAATTGGCGTGGAGCGCATCAGCTTCCTGCGTTGCGCCCGCTCCGAGCGCCGCGAACTGAAGCTGGAGCGGCTGGAGAAAATTGCCATCAGCGCCCTGAAACAGTCGGGCCAAGCGTGGCTGCCGCAGCTGGATGAGCTGCAGGATTATGCCGCGTTCGTGGCCAGCGTAGCGCCGGAAACCACGTTTATCGCGCACCTGGAAGCAGGCGAGCGCACGGACCTGGCGCAGGTAGCCGGCGCGGGGCCGGGCTGCTGCGTCCTCATCGGGCCGGAGGGAGATTTTACACCCGGCGAAATCAGCCTGGCGTTGAGCCGGGGCATTCGGCCGGTGACGCTGGGAGCCTCGCGACTGCGGACGGAAACGGCGGCGCTGGCGGCGGTGTTCACCGCACAGATTATGTTAGCGGCGCGGCGCTAATTAACTGCTGTTACGCAGTAAAGTGTAGCGCGGACTTTGTAGTCCGCGAGTCAGCGCCGTTTAGTGGTTGTAACGGCACCGGGGCGCGGACTACAAAGTCCGCGCTACATCCCCCGAGGCGCTTTAACAAGGAGAGTACGTAACATCAGTATTTGGGGTAAACTATTTATCATTCATTTCGAGTTCACGAATATATGCTCAAGAACCTATTGCTTACTGCTACTCTCCTACTCACCCTCACGGCGGCGGCTCCCGCGCCCAGCTTCCGCATTGCCAAGCTGCACTACGGCGGCGGGGGCGACTGGTACGCCAACAAAACCAGCTTGCCCAACCTCATCAGCTTCTGCAATCAGAGCCTGAAAACCAACATCGCGCCCGACGAGGCCACCGTAGAGCTCGACGCGCCCGAACTGCTTTCCTACCCCTTCGTGCACATGACCGGGCACGGCAACGTGAGCTTTACGGCTGTGGAGGCCCGCAACCTGCGCCGCTACCTCACGGGCGGCGGCTTTCTGCACATTGATGATAATTACGGGCTCGATAAGTTCATCCGGCCCGAGATGAAAAAGGTATTCCCCGAGCTGGAGTTCGTGGAACTGCCCTTTTCCCATCCCATCTACCACCAGAAATACCAGTTCCCCAGGGGGCTGCCCAAGGTGCATGAGCACGAAGGCAAGCGGGCCCAGGGCTTTGGCCTGCTGTATAAGGGCCGGCTGGTGTGCTTCTATAGCTACGAGTGCGACCTGGGCAATGGCTGGGAAGACGCGGGCACCTACCCCGAGGACTCCCCCGCCGCGCACGATGCCGCCCTGCGCATGGGGGCCAACCTGGTGAGCTACGCCCTGACCCAGGATTGAGGCCCCTTTGGGCATTTGGCGGGGTATTGGTGGTACATTCGCTGGTCTGTGGCTTCAGTGCCTTTGCTTTTTCCCACTATGTCTTCTACTCCTCCCGAGAGTCTGGCGCTGCTGCCCCGCCTACGCGCCGAAACCCGCCCCTACCACGATGCCGTAGAAGAGAATCCCTTCAACCGGGCCCTGGCGGCGGGCACGGTGACGGCCGCCGACACGGCCCGGTTTCTGGCCCGGATGTACGGCGTGGTGCAGCCCTACGAGCAGCAGCTGCGCGCCCACGCTGCCCTGTTTGGGCCCGCCTGGCAGCTGGACCGGCGCTACCGGGCCCACCTGATTCTGGATGATTTGCCCCGGCTGGGCTACGACGGCACCCCGCCGCTGTGCCCGGCGCTGCCGCCGCTGGCCACTTGGCCGCAGCTGTTGGGCGCTATATACGTGCTCGAAGGCTCGACTCTGGGCGGGCAGGTAATTGCGCGCCAACTGATAAAATCAGATATTTCTGCAAATAAATATTTTACGGGCCGCGCCGACCAAACCGGACCCCTGTGGAAGGTGTTCTGTGCCCAACTAACCGAAGCTGCCCCAGCCAGCGACCACGCGGCGATTATTTCATCGGCCGTGCAGACCTTTCAAACTCTTGCCACATGGCTCAGCCAGCCGTAGCCTACACCGATGAAAGCCTCGTCGGAACTTCTATCAACCTGACCAACTGCGACCGGGAACCGATTCACATCCCCGGCCTGATTCAGCCCTACGGCTTTATGCTGGGGCTCGACGAGCATACCAAACGCGTGGTGCAGGCCAGTGCCAACACCGAAACGCTGCTGGGCATGGCGGCCGAAAGCCTGCTCGGGGCCGGGCTCGACGTGCTGCTCGGGCCCGACAAGCTGGCCGAGATTGAAGCCATCTGGCCCACGCTCACGGAGGTGGCCCGGCTGGTGGGGGCCCGCCTCGACGGCGTGGCGGAGCGGCCGTTCTACAAGCTGGTGCTGCACCGCTACGACCACCTGCTGTGGGTGGAAGGCGAAGCCGTGGACGAATCCTCGGTGAGCAGCTTCGACCTGCCCGTGCTCAACCTGACCCTGGGCCGGCTGCTCACGGCCACCACCACCCTGGAAATGGGCCAGGTGGCCGTGGAGCAGGTGCGCGAGCTCACCGGCTACGACCGGGTGGCCCTCTACCGCTTCGCCGAGGACGGCAGCGGCTACGTGATGGCCGAAACCCTGCGGGCTGACCTGCCGCCCTGGCTGGGCATGCACTACCCGGCCACCGACATTCCGCAGCAGGCCCGGGCCATGTACCTCAAAAACTGGCTGCGCTTCATCGCCAATGCCAACTACGTGCCCGTGCCGCTGGTGCCGGCCCTGAACCCGAGCACCGGCCGTCCGCCCGACATGACGTACTCGGTGCTGCGGAGCGTGTCGCCCATTCACCTGGAGTACCTGCGCAACATGGGCACGGCAGCTTCCATGGTGATTTCGCTGATTCGGGACGGGGAGCTGTGGGGCATGATTACCTGCCACCACCAGACCCCCCGCCTGGTGAGCTACGAGCTGCGCGACTTGTGCCAGTTTCTGGCCAAAGCCATGTCGGCCCTGCTCAACACCAAGGAGCAGCACGATGAGCTGGAGTACCGGCAGCGCATTCGCCGGGTGCAGGGCCAGCTCTTCGCGCAAATGAACGCGCAGCAGAACTTCATCGAGGGCCTCTACCGCCAACCCACCACGCTGCTCGACGTCATCAGCTGCGGCGGGGTGGCCATTTGCCTCGAAGACGAGATTATCTGCCTCGGGCAAACTCCCACCAAGTACCAGATTGGCAACCTGGTGGCCTGGCTGCGCAACCAGCCCCGGCAGGAGATTTTCGCCACCAGCTCCTACGCTACCCTCAACCCGGTGGGCCTGAGCATGCGGGCCACGGCCAGCGGCGTGCTGGCGGCGGCCCTCAGCCCCGAGCTGGGCGAATACCTGCTCTGGTTTCGGCCCGAGCAGGTGCAAAGCGTGACCTGGGCGGGCCGCCACGAAAAAAACCAAACTACCGTCGACGGGCAGATTTTTCTCTCGCCCCGCCAGTCGTTCGAGGCCTGGAAGCAAACCGTGGAGCACACCGCCACCCCGTGGCGGCCACTGGAACTGGAAGCCGCCCAGGAAATTCGCCGGCACGTGACGGAGGTGCGGCTGCGCATTTTTAACGAGCTTCAGGCCAAGGCCGCCGGCCTGGCCCGCCTCAACCTGGAGCTGGAGCGCAGCAACGACGAGCTGGACTCGTTTGCCTACGTGGCCTCACACGATTTGAAGGAGCCACTGCGGGGCATCCACAACTACTCGGTGTTTTTGCTGGAAGACTACGCCGACCGGCTCGATACCGACGGCGTGAGCAAGCTGCAAACCCTGGTGCGCCTCAGCCAGCGCATGGAAGCCCTGATTGAGTCGCTGCTGCAGCTCGCGCGGGTGGGCCGCCTGGAGCTCACCGTGGAACCCATTGACCTGACCGAAGTGGTGGCCGGCGTGGTGGAGATGCTCCAGCCCCGCATCGAACAAACCAATACCACCGTGGCCTTAGCCGGCCCGCTGCCCACCTTCCGGGCCGACCGGGTGCGCCTGAGCGGGATATTCAACAACCTGCTTACCAATGCCATGCGCTACAACGAGCAGGCCGATAAGCAAATCGTCATCGGGCTGGCCCCGGCCGATGTACGCAGCCCGCGAGGCACCGGCAACCCGGCCGATTACTACGTGTTTTTCGTGCGCGACAACGGCATTGGCATTGCCCCGAAGCACCACGAAAACATCTTCAAGATTTTCAAGCGCCTGCACGCGCAGGACAAGTACGGCGGCGGGGCCGGGGCCGGGCTGGCCATTGCCAAGAAAATGGTGGAAAAGCACGAGGGCGAGCTGTGGGTTGATTCGGTGTACGGGCAAGGAGCCACGTTCTACTTCTCCATCTCCAAACACTTGTAAATGAGCTTTCTTAGCACCGTACCCATCCTGGTGGTGGAAGACAGCCTGGAAGATTTCACGGCGCTGAAGCGGGCCTTTCAGAAGAATGCCGTGCCCAACCCCGTGCTGCGCTGCGAAGACGGCGACCAGGCCCTCGAATACCTGCAGGGCTACGGCAAGCACCCGGATTGGCCCAACGTGCTACCGGCCTTCGTGCTGCTCGACCTGAACATGCCGGGCACCGACGGCCGCGACGTGCTCGAAGCCCTCAAGGGCGACCCCGAATTGCAGTCGCTGCCGGTCATCATCTTCACCACCTCCGCCAATGCCCGCGACATTGCCGACTGCTACCGCCTGGGGGCCAACAGCTACCTGACCAAGCCCATTGCCTACGGGGCCCTCGAAGAAAAAGTGGGCCTGCTGGCCCGCTACTGGCTCAGCGCCTCCAAATTACCCATTTCCACCTCCCTGTGAAGCGCGTCCTGCTCATCGACGACAACGCCGGCGACCGGCTTCTGTACCGTCGCTACCTGGCCCCGCGCGAGGGCTTCGAGCGGCTGGAGGTGGTGGAAGCCGCCACCGGCGAGGAGGGCCTCGCCCTGTTTCGCGGGCAGCAGCCCGACTGCGTGCTGCTCGACTACAACCTGCCCGACACCGACGGCCTGGCCCTGCTCGAGCAATTTGGGCAGCTGGCCGCGGCCGACACCCTGTGCGTGGTGATGATAACCGGCGGCGGCAGCGAAACCCTGGCCGTGCGCGCCCTCAGCAACGGGGCCCTCGACTACCTGGTGAAGCAGCAGTTTGACCGCGACCTGCTCTACAAAACCGTGGTGCACGCCATCGAGAAAAACGAGTGGCGGCAGTACGTCAGCCGCTATCACGCCGAGCTGCAGCAGGTGAACCGGAAGCTGCGCGACTCGCTGGCCGAGCTAACCGTGGTGCGGCAGGAGCTGAACGACAAAAACGCCCACCTGCGCCTGGCTAATGCCGAAGCCCAGGCCCGCAACCGGCAGCTGGACCGCACCAATCAGGACCTCGACAACTTCGTGTACGCGGCCAGCCACGACCTCAAGCAACCCGTGAATAACCTGACGGGGCTATTTGGCGAATTGCGCCGCACGGCCACCTTCCACGACCCCGAGGAGGCCGTGGTGCTGCGCCTGTTTGAGGAGTCCCTGGGCAGCCTGTCCACCACCATCACCGACCTGGCCACCGTGGTGCAGGAGCAGCGGGGGCCCATTGAGCAAGCCTTCGAGCAAGTGTCGTTCGAGGGACTAATGGCCGAAGTGCTGGGCAATTTGCGGCCGCAGTTTGCCGCCGCCCAGGCCCACCTCGCTTCCGATTTTTCGGCCCTGCCCGAGTTGCCTTACGTGAGCGGCAGCTTACGCACCATCCTGCTCAACCTGCTCGGCAACGCCCTCAAGTACCGCCACCCCGAGCGCGCGCTGCACGTGCGGGTGCGCACCTACAAAGCAGACGGCCAGCCCGTGCTCGAAGTCAGCGACAACGGCCTGGGCATCGACCTGGAGCGCCACGGCCCCGAGTTATTTCACTTGTTCCGCCGTTTCCACCCCCAGGCGGGCGAAGGCACGGGCGTGGGCCTGTTTCTAATCAACCGCCTCGTGCAGACCCACGGGGGCACCATCGAGGTTGACAGCGAAGACGGTACCGGCACCACGTTCCGGGTGCGGCTGCACGGCGCTTTTCCATAGCCAAACCAGGCAAGCGCCCGCGCCGAATCCCGGGCCGCTAGCGCACGCCCTTTTCAGGAAAACGCCCGGTTTTAGTGCGGTAGTAGGCTTTGATTCTGGCTTCGTCGGCTTCATAATCACCCGTGGGATACACGGCCGGGCCGATGCCGGCTTCCTTTTGCTTGTAGTCCAGATACCCGAGCCGGATGGGCACGTGCGCGCCCAGCGCGGCGAAATAGTAGCCCTTGCGCCAGCGCGGCTGGTAGGCCCGGGTGCCTTCCGGCGTGATGAGAATCACCAGCTCGTCGTGCTCGTCAAATAGCTTCACCATGCCGTCAACGAGGCTGTTGTTCTTGCTGCGGTCGACGGGCAGCGCCCCGATGGCCCGCACCAGGCCACCCAGCAGCCAGTGCTCGGCCCACTCCTTTTTCACGGTGAAGCGGACGTCTACATCCATCAGATAGAAGGCGGCCCGCGCCATAATGAGGTCCCAGTTGCTGGTATGGGGGGCCGCAATCATCATGCTCTTCCTGATTTCCGGGTTGTGAATCTCACCCAGCTTCCAGCCGGCCACCCAGAAAACGAATTTGGCCATGTAATACCAGAAAGTAGAGGTTTTGCGAGCGGGCATTCGAAGAGGTGCTTAATAAGAATGAAGAAGGAATTGGCTGGTTTCAGCAATGGTAGTTGCCACCGGCCGGTATTTCGTGGCGCAAAGATGAGCAATTGGCCCGAAATCGGGCATTTGTGCTCACAGTAGGGCCTGCAATGCTTCGGCCTGGCTCATGGTGTAGCGGTAGCCAATATCGAACAGCTCGGGGCCGCGCCGGTAGCCCAGCGGCCGGTAGTGGCGCAGCTCCGACGGCTCCAGCAGCAGGTCGCACTGGCCTTTGCGGGACGAAGTGTTGGCGTTGATGGCCAGATGCAGCGTACGCTCAATAAGCCGCCGGAAATTGGGAATGCGGGCTTCCGGATTGATGGGGTTGCAGTTTACGCCCACCACGCGCAGGTTTTCGCGGCCCAGCAGCGGCTCCACGGGCAGGTTGTTCAGCAGGCCCCCATCCACCAGCTGCCGGCCCTGGTACTCCACCGGCCGGTAGATGATGGGCACCGCCGACGAGGCCAGCAGCGGTAGCAGCAACGGCCCCGAGTTGAAGTACACCGACTCGCCCGCCATCAAATCGGTAGCCACCAGCGTAAGTGGCCGGCTCAGGTCCTCAAAAGTCAGCGTAGTTCCTAAATGCCGGGCCAGCAGCTGCGCCACGGCATCGAGGTGGAGCAGCCCAAACCGGCTGAACGCGGGCCGCGTCAGTCGGAATACGTTGGTGGTCAGCAGCATTTGCAAAATCTCACGGGGCGCGAAGCCGGCCGCGTAAAACACGCTCGCAATGGCTCCCGAGCTCACGCCCGCCAGCCGGGCCACGGGCAGCTGCAGCTCATCGAAAGCGGCCAGCACCCCCAGGTGCGCAATTCCCCGGGCCCCGCCGCCGGATAAAGCCAAACCCAGTTCGGCCATGGTAAAAGTTGTTTTTGATGAAAAAACGAGGGCCTGCCGCACCGCCGCTGCCTCCGTTACGCAAAACGCCTCCCCAACAACCGACGTCGGGCGCAGAATTTATAAATCGGCCAGACGCAGCGTTTCGCCCAGCCGCACACCTCTGTCGGTCATTTGCACGGTACAAGCCTCGTTCGTAGGGTCGTGCTCCAGCAGCAGCACCCAGTTTTCTTCCGCCGCCCGGCGCAGCACCGCTTCCTTTTCGGTCATGGTGATGAGCGGGCGCACGTCGTAGCTCATCACATAAGGCAGCGGAACGTGGCCCGCGCTGGGCAGCAAATCGGCCATAAAAGCCAGCTTACGGCCTTTGTACTCCATTAGCGGCACCATCATTTTCTCGGTGTGGCCATCGGACCGAATAATCTCGCTGAACTGCGGCAGCGCATCGGGCACCCCGGCCTGCAGGTCGATAAATTTCAGGTGGCCACTTTCCTGAATCGGCAGAATATTTTCCTTCAAAAAGCTGGCCTTCTCGCGCGGGTTGGGAGTCACGGCCCAGTCCCAGTGCGCTTCATTGCTCCAATAAGTGGCATTCGGGAAAGCCAGCTGGAGCACCCCATCGGGCCGCCGCACCACCGAGCCACCGCAGTGGTCGAAGTGCAGATGCGTCAGAAAAACATCGGTAATGTCGGCGCTGGTGAAACCGAGCTTGCGCAAGGACTTCTCCAGGGTGTCGTCACCGTGCAGGAAAAAATGCCCCCGAAATTTCTCGTCCTGCTTCTCCCCGATGCCAGTATCGATGAGCAGCAGCCGGCCGCCATCCTCAATGAGCAGGCAGCGCATGGCCCAGTTGCACATGTTGTTGGCATCGGGCGGGCTCAGCTTTTGCCACATGCTGCGGGGAACCACACCATACATGGCTCCGCCGTCGAGTTTGAACAACCCGGTATCAATGGGATGAATAGTCATTAAGTCAGTGAACAGTTATGAGTGAACAGTGAACAATGCATCAGTGCCAACTTTGAAAAAACAGAACAAGACTGTTCATTGCTCACTGATAACTGTTCACTGAATTTATTCCACCACCACGCCCATCGCCGAAAACTTGTCGATGCGCTGCGAAATCCGGTCAGCCGGTGCAATGGCCGCCAGTTCCTTCAGCGTTTTGAGCAGGGTGTTTTTCAGCGTTTCAATCATTTGTTCGGGCGCCGTGTGGGCCCCGCCCAGCGGCTCTTTCACAATGCCATCAATGAGGCCCGCGCTTTTCATATCGATGGCCGTGAGCTTGAGGGCCTCCGCGGCCTGCTCCTTATAATCCCAGCTACGCCACAGAATGCTGCTGCACGACTCGGGCGAAATCACCGAGTACCAGGTATTCTCCAGCATCAGCACCCGGTCGCCGATGGCAATGCCCAGCGCCCCGCCCGAAGCACCTTCGCCAATAATGACGCAGATTACCGGCACCTTCAGCATGAACATTTCTTTGAGGTTACGGGCAATGGCCTCGCCCTGCCCCCGCTCCTCCGCCTCCAGGCCCGGAAACGCCCCGGGCGTATCAATCAGCGACACAATGGGCACGTTGAATTTTTCAGCCAGTTTCATCAGGCGGAGGGCCTTGCGGTAACCCTCGGGATTGGGCATGCCGAAATTGCGAAACTGCCGCTGCTTGGTGTTGTGGCCCTTTTGCTGGCCAATGAACATCACCGGCTGGCCGTCAATCTCGCCGAAACCGCCCACCATGGCCTTGTCGTCGCCCACGGTACGGTCGCCGTGCATCTCCACAAACTTATCGGCCATACCGCCAATGTAGTCCAGCGTGTAAGGCCGCTCCGGATGGCGCGACAGCTGCACCCGCTGCCAGCGCGTGAGGTTAGCGTAGGTTTCCTTCTTCAGGGCCTTAATCTTGGCTTCGAGCGCCGCGACAGCTTCACTTACGTCTACTTCACTTTCGGCAGCGAGTTTCTGCATTTCATGCAGCTTGCCTTCAAGGGCAGCAATGGGTTGTTCAAAATCGAGGAGCATGGGCCACGGAGGGGATTGCGTGAAGAGGGAAAGCTAAAAATACGGTTGCGTACAGGCTAGTCCCGAGAGAACCCGCCACCGCACGCCACCAAATACCACTGCAAAAGCGGTCGACAAAGGTAAATCATCCATCGTTGCGATACCTCGCAAAAATTAATCCCCTTGAGAAACAACCCTCAAGCCTCCAAAACGGGTTGTTTTCAGAAATATATTAGCCCTTTGCTTGCAGGACGCTATTTCTCTGCCCTACCTTTGTATCACCAAAACGGAAAAGCACACGGCTTCTCCACCAAGGCAAACGGTTTGGTAGTTCAGTTGGTTAGAATGCCGCCCTGTCACGGCGGAGGTCGCGGGTTCGAGTCCCGTCCAGACCGCCAGTTTGCAAATTAACGCCCTGTAAGCATCTAACTTACAGGGCGTTTTGCTTTTACCAGGATTTGAGGGGACACGTCAGGGGACAGAATTGAATACTAGTCCTGCCTTGCTGTAGGCGGGAACAGCACTGCCAACCTCCCCTGCTGGGGTAGCCAAGGAACAGCGTCTCCTACCCGCAACAAGCCAGGGGACAAGCGACATTTCGTTGAAAAAATCTGAGGCGGGTCTTTTTCTGATTACCAACACGGCCAATCAGGAATAGGGCGCCCCCCCCCACCTTTACAGCTGTAGCCGGACGAGACAACCGTCACTACGCTTCCGATACGCTCCGGGTACGGTAGCGCTACGCTCTCGCTGCGGGCGAGGGCGGCGCGCACTTCCTGCTCGGGCAGAAGGAATTTGATGAAGCGGAGGCGCAACTCGACCCCGACGTTGCTTCATTGCTCGACAGTGCTGAAGACCCTGCATTAGTTAAGAAGCTGTGGTGAAATGCCCAAAGCAGCATTATCAGGAATACAGTACCGGGCAAGTATCGCCAATTTGCCCTGTATGAAAAGGGTATATTCTTAAAGAAAAGCAGCAAGACAACTGATTCCAAGTTCACATTCAAGCATCCGGCACAGACCGTTTACGATATCGTTGATAGCTGGATTCGAGAAAACGGCGGCCCAATTGAGTTGGGCATGGCCCTTTGGGATTTGAATGAGCGAAACAACTTCCATTCGATAAAAAAGCAACTTGACTTTAGTGCTAGTGGTCTACCAACTTAATTTTTAGTAGTTATTTTGGTTAGTTCGGCGTATCGATTCTTCAATTTGACGCGGGCCTTCTCGGTGGTGAAGGACCAGTTGATTTTGGTGGCAGCCTCGTTGCGTTTGGCCTGCCAAATCGGGGCTTCTTGTTCGAGTTGTTGCGGGCAGTCAATGCGGCGGTCGAGGCACTGGCGGGAAAGAGCGGCAAACTCGATTTCAGCCATGTTGAGCCAGGAGCCGTGCTTGGGGGTGTAATAAAATTCAAGCCGATGGCGCAGGTTGCGGGCCGTTTTAACGGGCAGATGCTCGTAAAAAGCGCCGTAGGTGTGGGTGCTGTAGTTATCCTGCACGAGCTTGATTTTGGGTGCCTAGGGGTAGTGGGTCTGCACGAGCCAGTCCATGAACCGGGCATAATCGGCCTTGGTTTTGGTGGTCGTGACCTGCAAATGGCGCTGGTCCGTGTCGATGTTGTAGGCCAGCAAGACGTTGTACACGCCGTTGCGTCCGTATTCCTGGTGCTCTTTTTGGGTGGCCCCAGGTTTGGGTAGAATCGGGCTCAGCACCTGGCCGAGCAACTGGCAGGGCCGCTCACCAAAGCACAGGCGCACCACACCGGCTTGCACGGGCTGCGCGTACACGCCGAGCACGTCTTCCAGGTTGGCCAGGTACTCGCCCGTTATCGTGCCAACGCACCACATCTCTTTCAGCCAGGGCTTGTGATGTTCCCGTTTCCTTTTCCGGCCGGCCTCACCCTGAGGCCACGCAATCATACGAGAGTAGGAACAGAAATTCCCGCTCAGGAAGGCCGGCCGATTCCTCGGGGGCTTCATGGTCTCGGATAACGGGTGAAATAGCGTCCTTTGCGGGCTCCTCACGCGTTGCTTACCGATGGAATTATACAATACCCTGGCGCTGCTCATTGCGATAGCCGCCGTCTTTGGTTACCTCAACCACCGCTTCCTGAAACTGCCGGGCACCATCGGGCTGATGGTGCTGGCCCTGGCTTCGTCGCTGCTGGCCATTGGGCTGGGGAAGCTGGGGGTGGATTGGGTGCTCACGGCCAGCCAGCTGGTGCGCAGTATCGACTTCCACACGGTGCTCATGCAGGTGATGCTCAGCTTCCTGCTCTTTGCCGGCTCGCTGCACGTAGACGTGCGCGCCCTGGGCAAAGAGGGCACCGCCGTAGGGGCCATGGCCACGGCGGGCACGCTGTTGTCGACGGCGTTGGTCGGCACGGCGTTTTACTACCTGCTGCCGCTGTTTGGGCGGCCCACCGATTTTATCTACTGCCTGCTGTTTGGGTCGCTTATCTCCCCCACCGACCCCATTGCGGTGCTGGGCATTCTCAAGGCCGCGCGCATCGATAAGCGCCTCGAAATCCGCATCGTGGGCGAGTCGCTCTTCAACGACGGCATTGCCGTGGTCGTGTTCGTGAGCCTGTTTCAGATTGCTCAATTCGGGGCGGAACAGGCCACGCCCGCCGTGATTGGGAAGCTGTTTTTGCAGGAGGCGGGGGGCGGCATTGTGCTGGGCGCGGTGCTCGGCTACACCACGTTCTGGGCCCTGCGCACCATCGACAGCTACCAGGTGGAGGTGATGATTACGCTGGCCCTGGTGATGGGCGGCACGGCCCTGGCCTCGCGCCTGCACACCTCCGGCCCGCTGGCCATCGTGGTGGCCGGCCTGATTGTGGGCGACAAGGGCCGGGAGCTGGGCATGTCGGACGTGACGCGGGAGTACCTCGACAAATTCTGGGAAGTGCTGGACGAAATCCTGAACGCGGTGCTGTTCGTACTCATCGGCCTGGAAATGCTGGTACTCGACATCAGCCGCACCACCCTGGTGGTGGGCGGGGTGGCCATTGTGGTGGTGCTGGTGGCCCGTTGGGCCTCGGTGGGCCTGCCCCTGCTGCTGCTGAAGCGCTTTTACCCCTTCGACCGCCAAACGCTGCGGGTACTGACCTGGGGCGGCCTGCGGGGCGGCATCTCGGTGGCCCTGGCCCTGTCGCTGCCCGATTCGATGCCCCGCGACCTGATTGTGGGCATCACCTACGTGGTGGTTATTTTCAGCATCATCGTGCAGGGGCTCAGCATTGGGCCCCTGGTCAAAAAGCTCGGCCTGAGTACGGCCGAAGACGCGGCCGGCCCCGGCCACTAGCGCAGTTTCTAGGTTGATGTACGTGTTCAAAAGGAATTAAAAATGAAGAATTAAAAATCAAAACTCTGACGTACAAGTTTTTAATTTTTAATTCTTCATTTTTAATTCTGTACACGGACTTGGAAACCGCTCTAGCGCTCCGGCCGAAAGAGCCAGGCTAACTTTTTAATCCGGGGCAGGGATGCCCGCCCCCCCCGTTATCCGCGTGTGCCCATGAATATTCTGCTGGTGGAAGACGACCCCCGGCTCTCGGCCCTTATCCGCCGCGGCCTGGAAGAAGAACAGATGACCGTGACCGTGGCCTACGACGGGCGCTACGGCCAGCAGCTGGCCCTGTCGCAGGCCTACGACCTGATTATTCTGGACATCATTCTGCCGTATCAGAGCGGGCTGGAGGTGCTGGCGGCCCTGCGGGTGCAGGACGCGCAGGTGCCCGTGCTGCTGCTCACGGCGCTGGGCACCACCACCGACAAGCTGCTGGGCTTCGGCGGCGGGGCCGACGATTACCTGGTCAAGCCCTTCGACTTTGCCGAGCTAGTGGCGCGGGTGCGGGCCCTGACCCGGCGCGGCAGCCCGCAGGCCAAGGGCACCCGGCTCGCCTTTGCCGACCTGACCCTGGACGTGGAAACGCGCGGCGTGAGCCGGGCCGGCCACTCCATCCGCCTGACGACCCGCGAGTTTACGCTGCTGGAAATGCTGCTGCGCCACCCCGGCCGGGTGCTCACCCGCAGCGAAATTGCCGAGCGGGCCTGGGAAGAAGCCTTCGAAGCGGGCTCCAACGTCATCGACGTGTACGTGAACTACCTGCGCAAGAAAATCGACCACGGCTTTCCCACCAAGCTCATCCACACCGTGGTGGGGGCGGGCTACGTGCTGCGGCAGGAGGAATAAACGGGTGGTCAGTGGTTAGTGGTCAGTGGTTAGTGGTCAGTGATTAGTGGTCAGTGATTAGGCTGTAATGAGCAGATTTGATTGGTAAACCTGGCAAAAAACACCACTGGACGTTTTTTTGGGTTGCAACTCCTTGACTACCAAACACTAACCACTGACCACTAACTCGCCCATGACCATCCGCAACCGCCTGACCTGGCTTTTCGTGGCCGTGGTGGCCGTCATCCTGCTGGCCGTACTTACCACCGCCTTCGCGCTGCAATACGAGTACGGCCAGCGCGAATTCCGCGAGCGGCTGCGGGACCGGGCCGAGGTGGCCGCGTTTATTTTCCTGGAAAAGGACGAGCTGCGCACCGATACCTTCCGCGAATTCCAAAAGCGGTACCAGCGCACGCTGACCGAGGAAATCATTCAGATTTACGATGCCCAGGGCGAGCCGCGCTTCCTGCGGGAGGACCTGCGATTGGAGGTGCCGCCCGAGGTGCTGGCCCGTATTGTGGCGGGCGAGCAGGCTTATTTCGAGGATGGCCCCCGCCTGGCCGTGGGAATTTTCTACCGCGACAACCAGGGCTCGTTCGTGGTGGTGGCCGGGGCCGAAAACGTGTACGGCCGGGCCCGCATGCAGTACCTGGCCACCATTCTGGTGGCGGTGTTCGTGGCCAGCCTGCTGGTGATTTATGGCGTGGGCTACCTGTTTGCGGGGCGGGCGCTGGCGCCCATTGCCGCCCTCAACGACGAGATGGACCGCATCAGCGCCTACGACCTTCATCGCCGGGTCGACCCCGGCGTGTCGGGTAGCGAGCGGGACGAAATCGCGCGGCTGGCCGGCACCTTCAACCGCCTGCTCGACCGCCTGGAAGGCAGCTTCGCGGCGCAGCGGGCCTTCGTGAGCAACGCCTCGCACGAACTGCGCACCCCGCTGGCGGCCTGCATCGGGGAAGTGCAGCTGGCCCTGGCCCGCGACCGGGAGCCGGCCGCCTACCGCGCCGCTTTCCAGGAGCTGCTGACCGACCTCACCCAGTTCAAGGCCCTCATTACCCACCTGCTGGAGCTGGCCCAGGCCGAAGTGCGCCTGCCCGAGCAGGAGGAAGGCCTGCGGGTAGATGAGCTGCTGAGCGAGGCCTGCGCGGCCGTACCGCCGGAGCTGCGCGCCCGGCTGCGCGTGCGTACCGGCCAGCTGCCCCGCGAGCCCGAGCAGCTGGAGCTGAGCGGCAACCGGGCGCTGCTGGGCCGGGCGCTGGGCAACCTGCTCGAAAACGCCCTGAAGTATTCGGCCCCGCACCCCGTGGCCGTGGACCTGGCCTACGAGCCCGGCCGGGTGCGGGTACGCATCCGCGACCAGGGCATGGGCATTGCCGAGGAGGAGCTGACGCGGGTGTTTCAGCCCTTTTACCGGGCGGCCAATGCCCGGGACGTGGCCGGCCACGGCGTGGGGCTGCCGCTGGCCCGCAAAATCATCGAGCAGCACGGCGGCGAGCTGCTGCTGGCCTCGCGCCTGGGCCACGGCACCGAAGTGGTGGTGGTGCTGCCCACGTCATAAAGTGCTGTTTTGGGCCGGCCGCCGCATTCTAATCTGCTTCTAATGCGTTTCTAATCCTATTCTAATCCGTCGCCGGTAGTCTTGCGCTCAGTTACGCTACTACCTGCACATGGGACGGATTTTTTGGCTTGGTTTCTTCTTACTGCTTACCAGTACCGGCGTTTTCGCCCGAGTGACGGCCCCCACCGACACGGTTCGGCTGACGTTGGCCGAGGCCGAGCAGCGCTTCGGGCAAAACAACCTGGCCGTGCTGGCCCAACAGTTCAACGTGAGCATCGCGCAGGCCCAGGCCGTGCAGGCCCGGCTGCTCGACAACCCCACCGTGTACCTGGAGCAGGACGTGCTGCGCCGCAAAGTGCTGCGGCCGGAGGTGCCCGACGGCACGCCGGGCAGCGAAATGATAGTGAGCATTCAGCAGCTGGTGTCCTTGGCCGGACGGCGCAAGGCGGCGGGGGAGGTGGCCCGGCAAGGGGCCGTGGCCGAGCAGTACAACCTGCAGGACCTGCTGCGCAACCTGCGCTACCAGCTGCGCACCTCTTACTACGACCTGTTTTTCAAGCAGCGCACCCTGAAGGTATACGACCTGGAAATCAACTCCCTGACCCGCACCGTTGACTTGTACCAGACTCAGTACGAAAAAGGTAACATTGCTCTGAAAGAAGTTATCCGCCTGAAAGCTTTCCTGTTTACGCTGCAAACCGAGCGGCAAACCATCCTGGCCGAAGTAACAGCCGAGCAAACCGACCTGCACGTACTGCTGCGCGACCCGGCGCCCACCGAATACCGTCCGGTAGTGGACCTGGCGAGCACCCGCGCCCTCAACCTGGGCACCTACTCGGCGCAGGCCCTGACCGACTCGGCCCTGGCCGTGCGCACCGACCTGAAGGCCCGCCGGGCCTCCCTCGAACAGCAAAACCTGAACCTGCGCCTGCAGCAGAAGCTGGCCGCGCCCGACCTGGCCGTGGGCTACACCTACGACCGCGCCGGTTCCTATATCAACAACTACCACGCCCTCACGCTGGGCGTGGCCGTGCCGTTGTTCAACCGCAACCAGGGCAACATTCAGGCGGCCCGGGCGCAGGTGGCCGGCAATAAGCTGCTCGTCGACCAGCAGCAGCAGGCCGTGCGGGCCGAAGTACACCAGGCCTACCTGCTGGCCGAACGCACCGACGCGCTGTTTCAAAGCACCAGCCGCGACACCGAGCCTTTTAGCCGCCTGATGGCGGGCATCGAGCAAAGCTACGCCAAGCGCCTGCTGACGGTGGTGGAATACCTCGACTTTTTCGAATCCTACAAGAACAACCTCGTGCAGCTCAACAGCCTGCGGGCCAGCCGGGTGCGGGCCTTCGAGCAGCTCAACCTGACCGTGGGCAAAACCCTGTTCCGGGCCGAGTAGCAGCCTGACTTTGGCTTATTTCTGATTTTTCTGGCGGCTGCGTGCAGCCTTTTTTCCTGCTTTATGAAATCAATTTCCCTTGGCTGCCTGCTCCCGCTGGGGCTACTGCTCGCCGCTTGCTCGCACTCCCAGCCGGAGGCCGCGCCGGCCCCGCTGACCTTCGTGCTCTCCAATACCATCCTGCGCCAGCTGGAGCTGGACACGGTGCGCCGCGAGCCGGTGCGCCGCGAGCTGAGCCTGTCAGGCCTGATAACCTCCAATGGAGACCGCACGGCCCGGGTATTCCCCCTGGTGGGCGGCGTGGTGGAAGACCTGCACGTGGAGCTGGGCGACCGGGTGAGCAAGGGCCAGGTGCTGGCCGTGATTCGCAGCGGCGAGATTGCCGACCTGCAGAACCAGAGCAGCGCCGCCGGTACCGACCTGGCCATTGCCCGCAAAAACCTGCAGGTGCTCGAAGACCAGTTCGCCGCCGGCCTGGCCTCGGAGCGCGACGTGGTGCTGGCCCGCGAAGAGCTGAAAAAAGCGGTGGGCAACACCGGCAAGAGCCGCAAGCAGCTCGGCGTGTACGGCGTGACGGCCGACGGCAAGTACACGCTGCGGGCCCCGATTTCGGGCTTCATCACCGAAAAGAACGTGACCGAGAACATGCAGTACAACGACTCGAACGTGGACAACTTCTTCACCATCGCCGACCTGGACGACGTGTGGATTATGGCCGACGTGTTTGAGTCCGACATCGCCCAGGTGCAGGAAGGCTACGCCGCCGACGTGACCACCCTCTCCTACCCCGACGAGCATTTTCTGGGCAAAATTGACAAGGTCTTCAACGTGCTCGACCCCGAGAGCCGGGTGATGAAAGTACGCATCCGCCTGCCCAACCCCGGCTACCGGCTCAAGCCCCAGATGTACGCCTCGGTGCGCGTGCGCCACACCGAAGCCCGGCAGCTGCTGGCCGTGCCCGCCCGCTGCGTCATCTTCGATAAAAACCGCCATTTCGTGCTCGTGTACAAAGACAAGCGCCACGTGCAGACCCGCGAAGTGGAGCTGGCCAATACCGTGGGCGAAGTGAGCTACGTGCGCAGTGGCCTGCAAGCCGGGGAGCGCATCATCACCCGCAACCAGCTGCTGGTGTACGACCAGCTGAATGACTGATTAGTTAGCTGTTAGCTGATGGCTGCTAGCTGTTAGCTTTTGTCCGGCTCCATTTTACGGTGGTGCAAAAGCGCTGAATATCAGCTTGTCGGCAAGCTCTGTGCTGTGCTGCATTACAATTCATAAAAAGCTAACAGCCAACAGCTAGTAGCTAACCCAAGTTGCGGAGTAGTTGGAGAGCACAAAAAAAGTCTGCTCGGCAGAGCAGAAGTAGGTTTGAGGTCTCTAACCGCCTCATTCCTACTTTCCCCATGCGCGAACAGACCGTTGCAATGTACT
>NZ_BAABDI010000047.1:0-24100 GCF_039539545.1 Hymenobacter antarcticus
AACGGCCCCACCTGGCCCTGAATTACTTAACCCCCAATCAAGTCCATTTGCAAGGAAAAAGCCCCGCCGGAAAATCCGAGCAGGGCCCTTGCCTTATTCCTGTCAACATATAGCCGGACGAGACAGTTTCATCCCTCAGAGCAGCGCGTCGAGACTACGCCGGGCATTGTTTACCGGCCCCAGCTTCTGGTAGTTGGTTGGGGTGAGGCCCGTCACCTGCCGGAACTGATTGGAGAAATGCGCCAGGCTGCTGTAGCCCAGCTCCTGGGCTATCTGGCTGGCATTGAGCTCGCCGTAGCTGAGCAGCTCCTTGGCCCGCTCCACCTTCTGCCGAATAACGAACTTCTCAATCGTGAGGCCTTCCTCGACCGAAAACAGGTGGCTCAGGTAATGATAGTCGCGCTCCAGGTGCTGCACCAGGTAATCGGATATTTTTTGCGGTGGGCCGTCGGCCGGGGTGTAGTGCACCAGCTCCACCAGCAGCGTTTTCATGCGCTCCACCAGCTGGTTCCGGGCGTCCTCCAGCAGCTCAAACCCGGCCGCTCGCAACGTCGTCCGAATGGGCCCCAAATCCGGCAGCTCCTTGCCCGTCATTTTAATCTCGACCCGGCCCAGCTCCACCCGGCCCAGCCGCAGGCCCAGGGCCGTGAGGTCTTCCGTGACCACGCGGATGCACTGGGGGCACACCATGTTCTTGACGTGTAGCAGGTGCGAAGTAGTAATGGCTTTGGGCATAGTGAATAGGGCGAAGGGACGAGGGCGTGCCGACAGGCGCACTTATTTAACCACCAGGCTGCCGCGCAGCATGCCCATACCGCAGGTGAAATCGAACTTGCCCGCCTCCTGGGGCAGCAGTTCCACCAGCGTAGTTTTAAACGCGGGTAAGTCGCGCCGGATGTTGAAATCCGGCATGAGCAGCTCTTCGGAACAGCTGTTTTCTTCGTCGCGGTAGAAGCTGAGCTGCACGGGCTTGCCGCGCTCTACCTCGATGACGTCGGGCGAGTAGCCGCCCTTCACCGTGATGCTGACTTCCTGCACGCCCCCCGACGAGGATACGGCGCTGGCCGTTTGGCGGGCCGAGAAGAAAAAGTACCACAGCACGAAGGCACTCAGCCCCAGGCCAGCCACGGTAACGATGATTTCGGGAGTGTCCATTTTGGAGTTAAAAGTTAAAGGTGAAGAGTTAACTCTACTTTGGTAAGTCATAACCGGCTGCTTGCAGCGGCTTCCAATACCGCTATTTTCACCGCGGAAGACGCAAAAGGTTTCGTAGAAGAACGGCCTCTGCGTTCCTTATGCGACTCTTCTGCGTTTTCTGCGGTGAAAACACGCTAACCTGCCAAAGTAGAGTTAAAAGCAAGCGCGAAAAAAGACGGATAAACGGGGTTGCCTTTTATCTTCTTCGCTTTTAACTTTTAACTGAGAAGCTCCGTA
Source organism: Hymenobacter antarcticus (assembly GCF_039539545.1). Taxonomy (NCBI): domain Bacteria; kingdom Pseudomonadati; phylum Bacteroidota; class Cytophagia; order Cytophagales; family Hymenobacteraceae; genus Hymenobacter; species Hymenobacter antarcticus. The sequence continues at coordinate 1,435 of NZ_BAABDI010000047.1, forward strand.
GCCGCAGCGAGTTGGTGAGCACCGACACCGAGCTCAGCGCCATGGCACCGGCGGCAATCATGGGCGAGAGCAGCCAGCCGAAGAACGGATAGAGCAGCCCCGCCGCGATGGGAATGCCCAGCACGTTGTAGATGAAGGCGAAAAACAAGTTCTGCTTGATGGTGCGGATGGTGGCCTTGGATAGCGCGATGGCGGTGACCACCCCGTTCAAATCCGAGCTCATGAGCGTGATGCCGGCTGCTTCCATGGCCACGTCGGTGCCACCGCCCATGGCCAGGCCAATATCGGCCTGCGCCAGCGCCGGGGCATCGTTGATGCCATCGCCCACCATGGCCACGGTGCGGCCCTCGGCCTGCAGCTCCTTCACCTTGCCGGCCTTATCCTGGGGCAGCACCTCGGCGAAGTACCGGGTGATGCCCACCTGCCCGGCCACCTGGGCGGCAGTTTGCGGGTTGTCGCCGGTCATCATCACTACTTCGATGCCCAGGGCCTGCAGCTTCCTGATGGCGGCGGCCGATGTTTCGCGCACCGTGTCGGCCACGCCCAGCACGGCCACGGCCTGCCCGGCCACGGCCACGTAAAGCACCGTTTTGGCCGCGCCCAGCAGGGTGTCGGCTTGCTGGCGCAATGCGGGGGCCAGGCTGATGCCGGCTTCGTCGAGCAGGCGGAAGTTGCCGATGAGCACGGCCTGCCCGTCGACCGTGGCCCGGGCCCCTTTGCCTTCCACGGCCTGAAACCCACTCGCGACAACGGCCGGCGCTGCCTGCGCGTCGGCGTAGCGCACCACGGCCTCGGCCAGCGGGTGCTCGCTCTGCCGCTCCACGGCGGCTATGAGCGGCAGGAGCCGCGCCGGGTCCTGCCCTTCGGCGGGCACGAAGTCGGTCACGGCCGGCTCGCCGCGGGTGATGGTGCCGGTTTTGTCGAGCAGCACAGTCGTTACCTGGTAGGCTTTTTCCAGGGCCTCGGCGTTGCGAATCAGCACGCCATGCTCGGCCCCTTTGCCGGTACTCACCATGATGGCCGTGGGCGTGGCCAGCCCCAGCGCGCAGGGGCAGGCAATGATGAGCACGGCCACGAAGTTGACCAGGGCCAGCGGCAGCCGCGCTTCCACCGGGGCCAAATCAAACCAAAGCACGAAGGTGAGAATGGCGATGACCACCACCGTGGGCACAAACACGGCGCTGACCTTATCGGCCAGCCGCTGAATGGGGGCGCGGCTGCCCTGGGCGTCTTCCACCAGCTTCACAATTTGCGCCAGCATCGTGTCGGCCCCCACTTTCGTGACGCGAAAGCGGAAGGAGCCGGTTTTGTTGAGCGTGGCCCCGAACACCGGGTCGCCCGTTTTTTTCTCCACCGGCAGGCTCTCGCCGGTGAGCATGGCCTCGTCCACGGCCGAGTGGCCTTCCTCAATGAGGCCGTCGGTGGCCACCTTTTCGCCGGGGCGCACCAGCACCAGGTCGCCGAGCTGCACCTGCTCGATGGGCACGTCCACTTCCTCCGTGCCGCGCACCACGCGGGCCGTTTTGGCCTGCAGGCCCAGCAGGGCTTTCATGGCGGCCGAAGTCTGCGTTTTGGCGCGCAGCTCCAGCACCTTGCCTACCAGAATGAGGGCAATGATGGTGGCCGTGGTGTCGTAGTAGACTTCCGGCATGATACCGCGACTAAGGAAGAAGCCGGGCACCACCGTCGTCGCCAGGCTGTAGAGGAAGGCCGCGCCGGTGCCCACGGCAATCAGCGTGTCCATGTTGGCCGACCGGTGCCGGAAGCCGTTCCAGGCCGAGGTGTAGAACTCCCGGCCGCTGTAGAGCAGCACGGGCAGCGTGAGCAGGAGCAGCACGTAGTTGAACCACGTCATGTTGATGCGCGCCATCGCGGCGGGCCACAGCATGAGCATGCTCAGGGGCATGACGACGGCGGCCAGCCCGGCCGCGACCCAGAGGCGGCGCTTGAGGCTGCGGTAGGCGGCCGCTTTCTGGCGGTCGATTTCGGCGCTGCGCTCGGCGGCGCTGGTGTCCGGCGCGGCCGGTGCCACCACGCCGTAGCCCGCCCCAACCACGGCCTGTGTCAGGCTGGCTGGGGTGGCCTGGCCCGGCTCGTACTCCACGGTGGCGCGCTCGGTGGCGAAGTTGACCAGGGCGCTTCTGACGCCCGGCGCCCGGCTCAGCGACTTCTCCACGGCCGACGCGCACGAGGCGCAGGTCATGCCCTCAATGTCGAGTGTGGCCGTGGCCGTGGGCCGTGGCGCTGCGGCGGGGGGCGGGGGCGGGGCCAGCAGGGTGGCAGCCGCCGGGGCCCCGTGGTGGGCCTGCGCCGCGGCAGACACAGGCCCGGCCGCGACCAGCGTAGCGGCCGCCGTGTATTGGGCCGGGGCCGCGTCGAACTTGCCTTTGCAGGTAGCCGAGCAAAACACGAATTCTTCGCCCTGGTAGTGGGAGCGGTGCGGGGCGGTAGCCGCATCTACCGGCATGCCGCAAACAACATCTGATTGGTTCATAGCTAAAAGGGCGGGTCAGGACCAGCTCGGTTATTTCTCCACAAAGCAACGACCAACGCTGGCCGGTGGCAGTACGGGATTCAGCCAAAGGCTTGCATAATTTGGCCGGGCCGGGCACCCGCACGTCAGTGCGGCCGCAGGGATGGCACCGGGGGCCGGCGCGTTTACCAAAACCGCCTGCCTACAGCAGTTTCTGAGGCAGTGTACATTTTTTTAAACAGTTAAAAGTTGAGAGTTAAAAGTTAAAACCCACTACGTCTGATTTTTAATTTTTAACTCTCAACTTTTAACTCTGTACATGGACTCGGAAACTGCTCTAGTAAAGCCGGCGGGCTGGCAGCTGGCAGCTAAGTACAGACCGGAAAGCACTATTCCTTCGGATACCATTTGGGCTTACCGCAACGGCGGCACGGTGGTTTTGTATAATCCTGGCGGCGGCTTACACAATTTGAGGCGAAGGGCGGCCCCGATGCGGCATGGATGGGAGAGGGAGAGCTGAAAAACCGGTCCTGTACTTTATATAATTCAGCTTAATTATTTCAAAACTTTGGTCACCATCCGGCCAATTGCCCGCACACCCTTTATTCGCTTATTTCGTCTAATCCCAACAAAAAAGAACTTTGTCGGGACTTCTGGATGCGTTGAGCCGGACACCGGCGAAGCCCCGCGCGTTTGCTGTACTGAACAAGCTTTCTACTTTTGTCGTTGGAACTGCACCAATCCCATGTTCATCCTAACTGCTTTTGCGCGACGCCTGACGGCGATGACCTTCCTGGTCGTCTTCCTCAACGTGACCGTGGGGCAGTGTTTGTGCGCGGTGGCGGGCCCGCAAGCCAGGGCCACCGCGGCTACTGCGGCCGCTCCGCCCGCGCACCCTGGCTGCCCCGGCCATGCGGCCTCCAAGCCGGTGGCCCCGGCTGCCCACACGCAACACGACCAGGCCGGGAACCCGGACCACCACCACGACAGCCCGCAGAAGCCCGGTTCTCACGACTGCTGCAAGGACAAGTCGGCCTCGGTGCTGGCCGGGCTCAGTGCCCCGTCCGTCCACAAGCTGGCCCCGGACGCGCCCCTGTGGCTAACTACGTCCCTGGTCCTGAACTACGGATTTGCCCGGTTTACGACTTGGGACCGTACCCGTTCGGTGCTGCTGGTGCCGCCGCAGCACCTGCCCCCTAAAATACCCGACATCCGCATTTACATTCAGTCGCTGACTGTCTGATTGCTTCGACGCGCCCAGGGCTCGCGCCGGCATAGCTCCGCTATGACCGGGGCGGGCCTTTGCGTTTGTCCGTTGGCCCGGTCCCGGCCGGCCCCCTTTCCCTTCTTCCTGGTTTTTCCGCCCCCACAATGAAGAGCTGTTGCGAAGCAGGCGGCGGCCCGCCGCCTGCTTTCCTCCCTCCTCATATGCCATGCTGGCGGCCGCGTCGGGCTGCGTGCGCTGGCCCCACTGGTGGGCCCAAGCCCCTGGCCGGACCGCTGCGGGCCGTGCTTCCCTTACTCCATTTCTGTTTTTTTATGAACCGCATTCACGTTTCCCTGCTGGCCCTGGTCAGCTCCTTCGCCGTCCTCAGCTGCTCTTCCGATTCGGCCAGCAGCGCCACCAACACGGTGACTACGCCCACCACCGCGGCCACCGACAGCACGGCCGGCCACGCGGCTGGCGGGCACACCTACGCCTGCCCCATGCACCCCGAGGTGACCAGCACCAAGGACGGCGAGAAGTGCCCCAAATGCGGCATGAACCTCGTGCACAACGACCAGGTGGCCAATGGCAAAGCCTACCAAATGAAATTCGAGCCCAAGCCCATGCAGCTGGTGGCCGGCCAGCCCGTCACGCTCACCTACACGCCCCAGGAAACCGGCAACGAGGCCGCCCCGGTGCCGCTGGCGGTGGTGCACGAGAAGAAAATCCACCTCATTATCGTGCGGAAAGACCTATCGGCCTTCTACCACGAGCATCCCGAATTCACCGCCGACGGCAACTACAAAGTGCCGTTCACTTTTGCGAAAGGCGGGGAGTACGTGCTTTTTCAGGACTACACGCCGGCCGGTAGCGGGCACCAGCTGGGCCGCCAGGTGGTGGCGGTGCAGGGGGCCAAGTACGCGCAGGTGAAGTTCAAGAACGACGACATGACCTGGGAACAGGACGGCTACGCGGCCACGCTCGCCTTCGACAAGCCCCTGATGACGGGCCAGCTGCTGGGCATGAAAATCAACCTCACGAAGGGCGGCCAGCCTATCACCGACCTCGATAATTACCTCGGCGCGCTGGGCCACGTGGTGGTCATCAGCGAAGACACCGAGCGCTACCTGCACGTACACCCCAACGACCAGGCCGACAAAGGCCCCACCATTGGCTTCAATACGAACTTCGAAAAGCCCGGCCTTTACCGGGTGTTCCTGCAGTTCAACCACGCGGGCACCATTCATACCGGCAACTTTACCATCAATGTGAAGCCTACGGCAGCCGGCTAGGCGCGGGCGTTACGTCGGCTACTGCTTCACCTCACCTCACCCTAACCAAACCACATGAAAAAGTCCGCTTTTTTCCTCGCCGCCCTCTGCTCGGGCACGCTTTTGCTGGCCAGCTGCAACTCCGACAAGGCCGCTGATACTACGGCCACCGGCACCGACACGAACACCATGGCCATGGATTCTTCCGCCTCCGGCAACATGGCCGGTATGGACCACGCCAACATGGGCAATGGCGCGGCCGGCGAGTCATCCCTGCTGGCGTCGATGAACGGCATGATGAGCCGGATGGACGCCATGAAAATGAAGGGCAACACCGACCACGACTTCGCCCACATGATGCTGGAGCACCACAAGGGCGCCGTGGCCATGGCCGACCTGGAGCTGCGCGACGGCAAGGACGCTACCATGCGCCGGATGGCCGAGCAAATCAAGGCCGACCAGCTCCGGGAAATTACGGCGCTGGAAGCTGCCGCTACCCGCCTCGACGCCGCCCCCACCAACTACCAGCCCACCAACGCGGCCGACCCCTTCACCAGCAAAATGAAGGCTTCGATGGCCGGCATGATGCAGAATATGCCCAAGATGGTGGCCGACCCAGACATGAACTTCAACATGCTGATGACGGTGCACCACCAGAGCGCCGTGGACATGGCCAAAGCCGAGCTGGCCCATGGCAAGGACACCAGGCTCAAGGAAATGGCCCAGCGGATGGTGGACGCCCAGCAGAAGGAAATTGCTGCTTTCAAGGACTGGCACAACCAGAACGCCGATAAGATGAAAATGTAAGCCGGGCCGCTCTCCGCCCCGGGCGGGGAGCTTCGGCCCCGGCTTTTCCCACAAACCACCCTTTTTTCACTACCCTTTTTTTCATTTCCCCCACACGCATGAAATTCTCCCTGATTCTCGCCGCCGCCTTTGCCGCTGCTTCCTTCTCGGCGCAAGCCCAGCACACCCACAAGCCCGGCACGGCCGCCCACGGCCACAAGGCCGCCGGCGAAACCCACGCCCACGGTGCCCCCCACGGCGGCGTGGTGCGCACGGCGGGTGCCTACCACCTCGAGCTGGTGCAGCAAGCCGGCGCGGTGCGCGTGTACCTGCTCGACGGCAAGGAAGCCACGATGGCCACCACCGGCACCACCGGCTCGGTGATGCTGCTGACCACGGCCGGCAAAACCAGCACCGTAACCCTGACGCCCGCTGGCGACCACCTCGTGGCCCAGGTTCCCGCTGGCACCACGGTGCGCACGGCCATCGTCAGCCTGAAAGCCGGGGGTAAGTCGCTGTCGGCCCGGTTTGAAAAGCTGGACGCGGCCGCCAAAACCAGCAAGGCCACTGCGGCCGCCTACACCTGCCCCATGAACTGCGAAGGCAGCGCCAGCAACAAGCCCGGCAGCTGCCCCAAGTGCGGCATGGCGCTGGTGAAAAAATCCTGATTTGAGGCCGCGACCGACCCGGCAAGCAGCCGGGCCGGTCGCGGTCCTACTGCCCCGGGCAAATGCCGGAATGGACACGGTTACGGGCCATTAGCGCAGTTTTGACATTCATGTACGGAGTTAAAAGCTGAGAGTTAAAAGTTAAAATACACTGCATCTGCTTTTTAACTCTCAACTTTTAACTCTGTACACTAGCCTGAGAACCGCTCTAAAGGGGGGCTGACCAGCAACTACTTTTTTAAATGAACGAGACTCCAATCATGTGGCGACACTACGGCTTGCTGCTGGCACTGCTGCTGCTGATGACCGGCCCGGTACTGGCCCAGCAAATGGTCATTCGCCTCGACAGCGCCGAGCGCCACGCCCTGCGGCTCCACCCGCGCCTGCGTCAGTCGGCCCAGGAAATCGAGGAGCAGCGGGCACTCAAGCGCGGCAGCTTTGCTCCTGCCAACCCGGATTTTCTCTTTTCGGCCCCCACGGGCGAGCGGTGGGCGCCGGGCGTGGTTCAAACCATCGACCTGCCGAACGTGTACCGCCGCCAGATTCGGCAGGCGCAGGCGGGCCTCACGCTGGCCGAGCGCGGGCTGGACGTGAACCGGGCCACCGTGCGCCGCGATGTGCGCCGGGCCTACCTGCTGCTGCAGGTGAGCGAGGCCCGGGTGCGGCAGCTCACTTACCAGGACAGCTTGTTTCAAGTCTTGCAAACCGCCACCAACCGCCTGTTTGCGGCCGGTGAAGTCACCTCGCTCCAACGCATCAGCACCGAGGCCGAAGCCCGGCAGGTGCGCAACCAGCTGGAGCAGGCCACCGTGGACCGGCGCGCGGCCCAGCGGCGGTTGGGGCTGCTGCTCGGCCAGCCCGATGCCGACCTGCGGGCCGATACCGACCTGCGCCAGACCGGCCCCGAGCTGGCCCGCACCGGCGCCGAATTGCTCCGGTCGCTGCCCGCGCAGGACAGCGCCGCCGTGGCCCTGAGCCCGACGCTGGCCTACTACAGCCAAAAAGTGGCCCTTAGCCAATCCGGCATCAGTTTGGTGCGGGCCCGGCGCACCCCGGCCCTCACGGTGGGCTATCAGAACCAGGCCTTTGAAAACTCCGCGCTCCGGTACCGTTTTCAGTTTGGCGTGTCGTTACCCGTCTGGTTCTGGACCTACCGCGCGCAGCTGCAGGCGGCCACGGCCCGCGGCCAGGCGGCCGGCTACCAGCTCCAGGACCAGCGCCTGGAGCTGAGCACCCTCTACGAGCAGGCGCTGGCCGATACGCGCAAATTTGCCGCCTCGCTCGCTTATTATGAGCAGACGGGTATGCCGCAGTCGCGGGCCATTATCAGCCAGTCGCAGCGCTTGTTCCGGGCCGGCGAAATCAGCTACCTCGTGCTTATCCAGAGCCTGAACCAGGCCTTTACCATCCAGAATACCTACCTGACCACCATCCGGGACTACCGGCAGGCCCTCATTGAGCTTAACTACCTGCGGGGTGAATAACATGAAACAACTCCTGATTTTGTTGCTCGGCCTGCTCCTGACGGGAACGGCCCGGGCCCACGGCGGCGAAGACCACGGCGACGGGGCCAAATCCGGCACCGCGGCCGGTGCCACCTCGTTTTCGGTGGCGGCGCTGTCGGAGCAGTTTGAGGTGCTGCTGCGCTACGAGCCGCTGGAAAAAGGCCAGCCCGCCGACCTGCGCCTGTTCCTGTCGGACTACGCCACCAACGCGCCCATCAAGGGCGCTAAGCTCACGCTCACCAACCCTGAAGACGCCTCCCTGAAGTGGGCCGTGACCGAGCAGGAGCCCGGCGTGTACCTGGTGGAAGGGCAGTTTCCGGCCAACAAGCCCTACAGCTTCGCGGTCAACGTCGTGGCCGGGGAGCGGGCTGATTTGCTGCTGCTCGAAGGCATCGAGGTCGGTAAAAAGCTGCCGGTGGCGGCCGGCCCCACGGCGGCCGCGCCGTCCCTTTTTGGCTCCTGGAAAACCATTCTGGCCCTGGTGGGGGCCTTCGCCCTCGGCATCATCCTCACGGTGCTGCTCCTGCGCCGCCGCCGGCCGCAGGTGCCCCAGGCGTCCGAATCTGCCCTGACGGCCAGCCGCCGCTCCCCTTTTCCTTAAGTTGTCAGGCAGTAGTTGTCAGTTGTTAGCCACTAGGTAAAATCCTGGTTAACAAATGACAATGAGCAACTAACAACCCGTTTACTTCTGCGCAAGCACTTAAGCCCGCGATACACATGAAAACCACACACAAGCTGCTCGCGGCCACGGCCGCCGCCGGCCTCGTTCTGACGGTGCTGCTGCCGCCCCCCGCCGCCGTATTGGCCCACGGCGGGGAAGACCACGGCGGCGAGGCCAAGGCCAGCACCGGCGTGGCCCTGACCGATGCCGTGGCCCTGCCCAAGGAAAGCCAGTTCCTGTTCGGGGTGCGCACGGCCCTGGCCGGGTACTCTGGCACCTACAACCGCGCCACGCTCTACGGCACCGTATCGGCGGCCGCCGGGGGTGAGGGGCGCGTGGTGGTGCCCCAGGCCGGGCGCATCGTGCGCCTCACGGCGCGAGTCGGCCAGCAGGTCCGGGCCGGGCAGGCGCTGGCCGTGGTGGAGCAAACGCTCGACGCTACCCAGCAAATCGACCTCAGTACCGGGCGGGCCAACGCCCAGGCCGAGCTGCGCGCCGCCCGGCAGGACTACGCCCGCCTGCAAAGCATCGCCGACATTGCCGCCCGCAAGGACGTGGTGGCCGCCGAGCTGCGCCTGCGTCAGGCCCGCCAGAACGCCGGCATCCAGAACGGGCAGGCCAGCCAGCGCCGCGTCACCATCACCTCGCCCGTGAGCGGCACCGTGGACGTGTTCAGCCTGGCCGTGGGCCAGCAGGTGAGCCAGGGCGACGAGCTGTTCCGGGTCATCAACCCCGGCAAGCTGCGCGTGACGGCCGACGTGTTTGCCCAGGATTTGGAGAAAATCACGCCCGGCGCGCAGTTCCGCATCGAAGGCTTGCAGGGCCAGGCGGCCAGCTCCGCGGCCCGGCTGGTGGTGTTTTCCAACGTGGTGAACCCCGTGAACCAGGCCCGCCAGCTCATTCTGGAGCTGGACGGCGCGGCCACTACCGCCTTCCGGGCCGGCCAGGCCGTGAACGTGCGGGTGGTGGGCCAGGCGGCCGGCGGCACCAAGCAGCTGGTGGTGCCCACTTCCGCCCTCACCGACCTGAGCGGCAAACCGGTCATTTTCGTGCACACCGACCCCGAAACCTTCGCCATCCGCTACGTGCAGCCCGGCCCGGCCAACGGCGCCCAGACCGTGCTGCTCGGCGGCACCGTGAACGAAAACGACCGGGTCGTGACCGTGGGTACTTACCAACTCAAGTCCATTTACCTCAACCAATAATCGCCTTCAACCACTGCCTCCCATGAAAAACCCTGCTGCTTTTACCGTCCTGGCCACCGTGCTGGGCCTGGTGTCGACCACCGCCCGGGCCCAGGCCCCCGCCGCGTCGCGGGCGGAGGAAGCGGCCGTGAAAAACGTGCTGCGCCAGTATCAGCAAGCCATCGAGAAGCTGGATACCACCGGCACCAGCCGCTTGTTTGTGGCCAGCTCGCAGGTGGTTGAGTCGGGTGGGGTGGAGGGCACCTACCACCACTACGCCGCTCACCACCTCGGCCCCGAGTTGAGCGAGTTCAGTGCCTTCACCTTCAGCGACTACAAGGCTGCGGTGCAGGTGGACGGCCCCTACGCCTTTGCCACCGAAACCTACACCTACACCATTGGGCTGAAAAAAGACGCCAAAACGCCCATCGTGCGCCGGGGCGTGGCTACGTCGGTGCTGCGCAAAAATGCCGCCGGCCAGTGGCAGTTCCTGAGCACGCACTCGTCGGCCCGCGCGCCCCGGCCCAAAAAATAACCCGGACGCCGTCCCTACTGCCGAACAGCCGATTCGGCGGCTACCATCCTCTGTTGTTGACCGATGCTTGATAAAATCATTCGCTTTGCCCTGCAAAACCGGCTGTTGATGCTGGCCTTTGCCGCGGGCCTGCTCATTGCCGGCACTTACACCGCCCGGCAGCTGCCCGTGGACGTGCTGCCCGACCTGGACCGGCCCCGCGTGACGGTGTTCCTCGAAGCCCCCGGCATGGCCCCCGAGGAAGTGGAGGCCCTGGTGACCCTGCCCGTGGAAACGGCCCTGAACGGGGCCACCGGCGTGGCGGCGGTGCGCTCCAACTCGGCTATCGGCCTGGGCCTGGTGTTCGTGGAGTTCGACTACGGCACCGATATTTTCACGGCCCGCCAGATTGTGGCCGAGAAGCTGCAAACCGTGGGCGAGCAGCTGCCCGCCGGCATCACGCCGGTGCTGGGTCCGATTTCGTCCGTCATGGGCCAGATTATGCTGGTGGGCATGTCTGTTTCAGTTAAAAATGAAGAATTAAAAATTAAAAATGAGACGTTAAATCCTGCCAGTCAGTCTGCCATCGTCACGGCCGATTCAGCACTCAACCCTCAAAATTCAACCCTTAAAACTTCTGCCGCCGACCTGCGCACGCTGGCCAACTACACCGTGCGCCAGCGCCTGCTCAGCATCCCCGGCGTGGCTCAGGTCATTCCCATCGGCGGCGACAACCTGCAGTACCAGGTGCTGCTCGATATGCCGCGCCTGAATGCCGTGGGCCTGACCGTGACGCAGGTGGAAGATGCCCTGCGCCGCTCCAACCTGAACACCACCGGCAACTTCTTCGACCGCAACGGCTCGGAGGTACTCATTCGCAACCTGGGCCGGCTGCGCTCGGTGGCCGATATTGAGCGCATCATCGTGGGCTACCGCGAAGGCTCGCCCATCACCGTGAAGCAGGTGGCTAAAGTGGATTTTGGGGCCCGCTTCAAGCGCGGCGACGGCAGCGTGAACGGCCGGCCCGCCGTGATTCTCAGCATCGAGAAGCAGCCCGGCGCGGCCACCGTGGGCCTCACCGAAGCCGTGGAAAAGGCCTTGGTCGAGCTCAAGCCCTCGCTACCGAAGGATGTGCAGCTCAACACCCGCCTGTTCAAGCAGGCCGACTTTATCGAGTCCTCGATTACCAACGTGGAGGAGGCCCTGCGCGACGGGGCCATTCTGGTGGTTATCGTGCTGTTTGCCTTTTTGCTAAATGTGCGTACCACGTTTATCTCGCTGGTGGCCATCCCGTTGTCGCTGCTGGTTACGGCGCTGGTGTTCAAAGCGGCGGGCATTTCGATTAATACCATGACGCTGGGCGGGCTGGCCATTGCCGTCGGCGAACTGGTGGACGACGCCATCGTGGACGTGGAAAACGTGTTCCGGCGGCTGCGCGAAAACCAGCACCTGCCCCGGCCCAAGCCGGCCCTGCAAGTCATTTACGCGGCCAGCTCGGAGGTGCGCAACTCCATCGTGTACGCCACCATCATCGTGGTGCTGGTGTTTTTGCCGCTGTTCGCGTTGGAAGGCATGGAGGGCCGCATTTTCGCGCCCCTGGGCATTGCCTACATCACGAGCATCGTGGCCTCGCTGTTCGTGTCGCTCACCGTCACGCCGGTGCTCTGCTACTACCTGCTGCCCCGCATGAAGCAGATTCGGGAGGCGGAAAAGGAAGGCGGGCTCATTCGCTGGCTCAAGCGCAAGGACACCAGCGTGCTCACCTGGGGCCTGGCGCATCCCAAGCTGGTGCTGAGCGTGACCGGCCTGCTGTTTGCGGGTGCCGTGGCGCTGGTGCCCTTCTTCGGTACTGAGTTTCTGCCGCCCTTCAACGAAGGCTCGCTCACCGTCAACTTCTCGGCCCCGGCCGGCACCTCGCTCACCGAATCGAACAAGCTCGGCACGCTGGGCGAGCAGCAGATGCTCAAGATTCCGGAAGTGGCCTACACCGCCCGTCGCACCGGCCGCGCCGAGCTCGACGAGCACGCCGAATCGGTGAACAACTCCGAAATCGAGGTGGCCTTCAAAACGGAGGAGGAGCTGAAGCAGCAGGGCATTGAGCCCCGCGGCCGCGACGAGATTCTGGCCGACCTGCGCCAGCGCATGAGCCTGATTACGGGCGTGAACGTGAACATCGGCCAACCCATTTCCCACCGCCTCGACCACCTGCTGTCGGGCGTGCGGGCCCAGGTCGCCATCAAAGTCTTCGGCAACGATTTGCTGGAGCTGCGCCGCTACGCCAACCAGGTGCGCGCCGCCGCCGCCGAAGTGCCCGGCGTGGTAGACCTGCAGGTGGAAAAACAAGTACAGATTCCGCAGCTGCTGGTGCGCCCCCGCGACGAAGCCCTCCGCGCCTACGGCCTGGAGCGGGGCCAGGTGGTAGCCACCCTCCAAACCCTGTTTCAGGGCGAGGTGGTGTCGCAGATGCTCGACGGGCAGAAGCGCTTCGACCTGATTGTGAAGCTGCCCGAAAACCAGCGCTCCGACGTGGCCTCCATTTCCAGCACGCGCATCGAAACCCCGTCCGGGGCCCTGATTCCGGTGAGCGAGGTGGCCGACGTGAGCTACGAGCCCGGCCCGAACACCGTGAACCACGAAAACACCCAGCGCCGCATCAGCATCAGCATGAACGTGGCCGACCGGGATTTGGGCTCGACCGTGAAGGAGGTGCAGGCCCGCATCGCGCAGCGGGTGCAGCTGCCGCCGGGCTACTACCTCACCTACGGCGGGCAGTTCGAGAGCCAGCAGTCGGCTTCGCAGAAGATTCTGTGGCTGAGCCTGTTTTCGCTGGCCGGCATCTTCCTGGTACTCTTCTCGCACTTTAAGTCGGCGCTGATGGTGGGGCAGATTATGCTCAACATTCCGCTGGCCCTCATTGGCTCGGTGGTGGCGGTGCTGCTCACGGGCGGCACGTTCAGCATTGCCTCGCTGGTGGGCTTCATCACGCTCACCGGCATTGCCTCGCGCAACGGCATCATGATGATTTCGCACTACATCCACCTGGTGGAGCACGAGGGCGAGAAGTTTGGAATCCCCATGATTATTCGCGGCTCGCTGGAACGCCTGGTGCCGGTGCTGATGACGGCCCTGGTGGCGGCGCTGGCCCTGGTGCCGCTCACCCTGGCCAAGGATGCGCCGGGTAAGGAAATCCTCTATCCCGTGGCCACGGTCATCCTCGGCGGCCTGCTCTCGTCCACTTTCCTCGACATTATCGTGACGCCGGTGGTGTTTTGGCTGGTGGGCGAACGCGCCCTGGTCCAGTACCAGCGCGGCCACGGCGAAGTCAGCCTCGACGCCCACCCACAGGAGCTGGATGCGGCCCCGCTCACCCCGCCCGCCGACCAGAACACGGTGCGCCCCGCCCTCTGATGATGCAGCCCGTCATCCTGCATCCGCGAGTGCCGGGCCTCGGGGCCTGGCTGTGTGGCCGGCCGGCATGGCGGCGGGCCTGGCTGGTGCTGTGCACCACGCGCCTGCGGGCCGTGGGCTTTCGGCTGGTCGTGGCCCCCAATTTCCCGCACTGTGTGCAACTACAGCAGTTTCCAAGTCCATGTATAGCGTTAAAAGTTGAGAGTTAAAAGTTAAAAATCATGCGTAGTGGGTTTTAACTTTTAACTCTCAACTTTTAACTGTTTTAAAAAATGTACACTGACTCGGAAACTGCTCTAAGCGCGTGGCGGCCATGAGCGAGCACGACCTGCCTGCGCCGCCGCCGCCATCGGGCCCTGGCATCCCCAACACAGTGCTCTGCATCAAGCATATGGTGTGCGTGCGGGCCGTGCGCGTGGTGCGGCAGGAGCTGGCCGGCCTCGGCCTGACGGTAGTTGAGGTGGGGCTGGGGTGGGCCACCGTGGCGCAGATGCCGCACCAGGTGGACTGGCCTCGCCTGCGGGAAACGCTGCACGCGGCCCGCTTTGCCCTCTTGGAAGACCCGCGGTACCGCCTGGCCGAACAGGCCGGTGAGCTCGTCGACCACCTGCTGCGCACCCAGCCCCAAACCCTGCGGCACGCCTTTTCCGTCACCCTTTCGAAGTTGTTGGGAGTGGGCTACCCGCAGCTGAGCGCGGCCTTTTCGCTGGCCACCGGGGGCACGCTGGAGCACTACCTGGTGAGCCGCCGGCTGGCCCTGGCCCGGGAGCTGCTCGAAACCACCCCGCTCACGGTAAATGCTATTGCGCGGCACCTGGGCTACAGCAGCCTGGCCCACCTGTCGGGGCAGTTTCGGCAAGCCACGGGCTGCTCGCCGAGCCAGTACCGCCAGCGTTGCGGCGCATCGGACGGCCACGGAGCGGGGGCTGAGCCGCTGACGAAGCCGGGCAGCCAAACGGCAATTTGACAAACAATACCGGTCATTTTATAAAACCGGGGGCCAGTGGAAGGGGTAAACCCAGACAGCTTATCGGTCTCCTGTTGCATATCCAATGACGGCGGCCGGGGGCTACTTGTTTCTCCCATTCCGTTCACTTCCAATCCACTTTCCCATGCACGCTCAAAACAAATCCCTGCTCGACGCCCTCAACGCCTGCATCGCCGCCTGCGAACATTGCGCCACCGCCTGCCTGCAGGAAGACGACGTGAAGATGATGACCCGCTGTATCAGCCTGGACCGGGACTGCGCCGACATCTGCGCCCTTACCGCCCGCTTCGTAGCCCGCGGCTCCGAGCACGCCGCCCACCTGCTGCGCGAGTGCGCGGAAATCTGCAAAGCCTGCGGCGACGAGTGCGAGCAGCACGCGGCCCACATGGCCCATTGCAAGGAGTGCGCCGAGGCGTGCCGCCGCTGCGAGCAGGCCTGTCGCCAGGGGGCGAGCGTAGCCGCTTAAGAGCACCATTTCTTGTGTTTTATGATAAAGCCCGGTCGTTCAACGGCTGGGCTTTGTTGTTTTTATGCCCCAATTTCAGTAGGGTACAGTGCGTGCTGAAAACCCCGCGCACCCGGTTCAACCTTGGTTTGTACGACAGCTTTCGGTAAAGCTGCAAACATATTTCCGGACGGGACATAGTCAACTATTTATCGACCAACTAACAACCGACAACTAACGACTTATTTCTTGTCAATCAAGCGCATACCGGCCTGCCCCACGGCACGCAGCTCAGCCCAACCCCGAATTTGATGAAGATGCCCCGGCTAAGCGCGGGGCGGCTGCGGCCCAAAACCGGCCCGAAACAGCACGTAAAGCCCGGCCACGGGCAGCGGGCTCACTACAAAATCCAGAATGTGCCGGCTTAGCCGATAGGCCCAGACGACATTGCCAGCCAGCTTGGCGGCCACCACCATGGCCACGTACACGACCAGCGTGGCAAGGTAGAGGCGCAGGGCCAGGTGCCATTGCGCCCCGGTGGGCAGCAGCAGGCGCAGCAGCAGCAGGCAAATGCCCAGGTACAGGGCCGCGTAGGTGGCCACCGCCGGCAGCAGCCGCTTCGTGACGCCGCCACTCACGCCCTGCTGCACGGCCCGCACCTGCTGGCCCAGGCCAGCCGCCGCTAGCAGGCGCTGCCACAGGCTGGTCAGCAACGCGTGGATGACCTCATCATACACGCCAATCAGAAACAGGGCGGCTAGCAGGGCCCCCACCAGTACCCAACGACTAAGCCCGGTGAGACGGTGGGTTGGGGCGGGAAAAGTTCTGGAAGTAGCCGGCATGGGTAGAACAGGAAATCGGGCTGCGGGCAGCTAGTAGGGCTTCACCGCCAAACGCCGCGCCCACAGCATCCACAGTCCAAATATGCAGGCGTACACCACGAAGGTGAACGTGTAGTGGTGGTTGAAATCGACGGACTGATGCGCGTAGTGATGGTTGAGGGCCAGCGCGGCCACCCGCAGCACGTTCAGCACCCAGATGATGACCATGCCGAACGGAATAAACCACAGCTTGCGCTGCCAGGGGCCCGGAAATGCCAGCACGAAACCGCCAAACAAGGCATAGAGCACCAGCCCGTTGCAGGGCGCGCCCACCACCACGGACGGCTGCCCATCCATCATTACCAGAGTGGGAATGGTGGGGCTGACGCCCGCCGCGAACCCTGCCAGCCGCAGCACAAACACCCCGGCCTGCGTCAGGTGCCGACACAGCGCGGCGTCGAGCCGGCCATCGAGGGCCAGCCATTGCTCGTAGCCAAAAAACCAGACCAGGTACATGGCAGTCGCCACCAGAAGGAAGCGCACTAAAAGGCGGTTGCCGGAGGGTGCCGCGCCAGCGGGAGCAGTAGTTTGCATAAGCCAGGGAACGAGGATACAAAGCTGCAAAAAAAGACGGCTATTCCGCATCGGAACGCCGTCTTTTTTGCTGGCTGTATTTTGGGTTGAAGCTAAACTTTTTTGCGACGGTTCTTCAGGTGCTTGATGCCATAAGCCACGCCACCGGCCAGCAGCAGCGAGATACCACCATCAAGCGGCACATCGGTGGGGCCGGCGGGGGTGCCGGGGCCGGGGCCGCCACTACCGGGCTGAGCTAAAACTGTTTCGCTCATCGCGAGGAGTAGTAAAAGCGCTGGAAATAAACGGTTTAGAAAAAATGAATTCATACGTGAAACCGAAAAAGGGTGAAATGAAACCGAATATAGTGTATTGAAATACTGGCGGGTGGGTGACCAGGGACCCGGCCGGCAATTGTCGGCCGGGTCGAAGCTAATCAAAAGAACACCTGTCTATTGTATTATTCTACAACTACGCTTTTGCTGAGTACTTGGTTTTCAGCTTGCAGGCGAAGCATGTAAACACCTTTGGCCAGGGGCTGGGTACTGAAATCCGCCGTGGCACCGGCTGCCGTCAGGCCGATGATGCGGGTGAGCACTACCTGGCCCAGCACGTTCAGCAGCGTGGCCTGCACCTGGTACTGGCCAGCCAGCGGCGGCAGCAGCACCGTGAAATGGCCGTGCGCCGGATTGGGGTAAACGCTGACCGTAGCCGCCGTGAGGCCGGCGCGGGTGGCCGTAACGTTGGCCGCGCGGAACACCACGCTGAAGCGCCCGCTGCCCGCCGTGGCCGTGGCCAGCGTGAACGAGTAGCGGGTGCCCGGCAGCAGCAGCTGCTGGGTGCCGGTGAGGGCATCGCGCAGGTACACCGTAGCAGTGCCGAAGTTGGTGAGCCCGGCTACGTCAAAGCCGAAACTGCCGCCCTGGGGCACGCGCAGGGCAAGGGGAACCACCACATCAGCAGTGCCCGGCAGGGGCAGGCCGTTGATGGCCAGTTGTGTGGTGCCATTGAGCGAGGCCAGGTCCAGCCCGGCCGGGTTGGCCAGTTTCACGGCATCGTACTGAGCATCGACCCCGGCCGTAGCGCCGGCTTCCTGGTAGAGGAAGGTATCGTCCGTCAGGCCCGCGCCGGTCAGCTGCAGGTGCAGCTGAGGGCGGGTATCGGCGGTGCCGCGCCCAAAGGCGGGCTCTGCTCCGAAAGCGGTGATGCGGTTAATGTTGGTCAGGTTCACGGAACCGGTGGAGCTAGGAGTGGAGACGCGGGCGAAGTAGCCCGAGCCGGCCACAATCAGCGGCGAGCCGCCCACGCCATTGTCGTAGGTGCGGTAGGTGCCGGCGTACTGGCCGGTGCTCTGGTACACGTACATGGCTCCGTCCATGCCGGGGCGCTGGGCGGTTGTTACCGTGCTCCAGTCCAGGGGGCTGGGGTAGGGGTTGCCCAGCAGCTGCCAGCCGGCCTGGGCATCGGTGCCGCGGCCGAGGCTGCCGGAGTTCTGGGCCGCGTTGTTGAACGTGCCCACGAAGTCGATGGGTGTGGCCGTGGCCGGGGCGTTCACGGTGTAGCCTCTGGTGGGCTGCATCACGTCGCTGGCGCTGGCGGGCGAGAACCAGCCCTTATCAAACGGCCCGTAGGTGGAAGTCACCGTGCCAACGCGGTTCTGGTCGTAGCCAAACACCGTGGGGAAGGGCGTGACGAGGCTGGGCGTAGCGCTGCTGTTGTAGGCCGGGTTGAAGGTGGGCGAGAAGCCGGCCGTATTCAGGTCGGCGAGCGTGGTGCTGGCTACCGGCGAGCTGAAGTGGCGGTAGGCCGGGCCGGTCACGGCATTGGTCACGGCGCGCTGCATGGTGCCGGTGCCGGTCACGACGCCGCCGGTGTTATCGACCAGCGCGGTACCCGTGGCCGACGAAAGCAGCGTGAACGACTGGCCGCCGGTGGCGAGGTTGCCGCTTTGCAGCCGTGCTACCTGCCCAATGCTCACGCCCTGGCTCAGGGTGAGGCCGGTGGCGTTGTTCACGGTCAGGTTGCGCACGCTGGCGGGCAGGCCGGAGCCCGTTACCTGCGCGGCAGTGCCGTTGTAGGTGTAGGAGGCATCCGAGGCAAAGGTGCGGGTACCCGCCAGTTGGATGGCTCCGGTAGCGCCGGTGGCGGCAATGCCGGCCGGGTCACAGATGCGCAGCTCGGCCCCGGTTTGCAGGGCAAAGCTGCCCGAACCCGTCAGGGCCTGGCAGTTGGTAATCAGCAGGCCGCCCGCCTGCACCTGCACCGCGCCGGTCGCCGACGTAGCGCCGCTGAGGGTGAGGGTACCGCCGTTCTGCACCGTGATGTTGTTGTAAGGACCGGTAGCCGTCACGTTCTGGCCGCTGGTCACCGTCAGGTTCTGCGGAGCAGGAGTGGCGGTGGTGAAGGTGGTGGTGACGGGCGAGGAAGTAGCGCCGGCGGCGCAGTTGCTCACGATGCTCACGGTGTAGGCCGTGGCCGGCGTCAGGCCGGTCAGGGCCACGGGCGAGGCCGTGGGGTTGGGCGAAACGGTGGTAGCCGTGCCGCCGGCCGGGGTGTAAGTCACCACGTAGCTCGTGGCCGAAGCCGAAGCCGTGAATGTCACGTTGGCTGAAGTCGTGGTGATGGTGTTCGTGGCCAGCGCCGTGGGGGCATTGCAGGGCGGCGCGGCGCAGGTCAGGCTCAGGCTGAAGGCTCCGGTGTTGCCGGCGCCAAAGCGCTGGACCATGAAGTA
The DNA here is from genome assembly GCF_039539545.1 of Hymenobacter antarcticus. NCBI lineage: Bacteria > Pseudomonadati > Bacteroidota > Cytophagia > Cytophagales > Hymenobacteraceae > Hymenobacter > Hymenobacter antarcticus. The sequence continues at coordinate 20,670 of NZ_BAABDI010000047.1, forward strand.
GTAGGTGGTGCCGGCCGTGCTGGGGAAGGTGACGGTGGAGGCCAGCGTGTTGGCGCAGCTGCCGTCGTCGTCGTTGCTGCCCACGCAGGTCAGGGTCCCGCAGGCACCAGCATACACGAAGAGCTTGGTGTCGATGGCGGTGGCGGCCCCGCAGGTGCTGACCGTGACGATGTCACCCGTGCCGGTGAAGGCATAGAACACGCCGGCCGAGGCCGAGGGGGTATTGCTGCTGCAGCTGGCCGTGGGGTCGCCGGTGGTGGTGGCCCCATTGGTGGTGCCGGTCACGGTCTGCCCGCAAGCCAGGGCAATGGCCCCGCTGCACAGGTCGTTGGCCGGGGTCGGAAACAGAGTGGTGAAGCTAGTGGTGGCGGCGGTGGAAGTCGTCGAGCTGGCCGAGCAGTTGCCCGTCACGCTCACGGCGTAGGTGGTGTTGGGTGTCAGGCCGGTCAGGGCCACGGGCGAGGCCGTGGGGGCGGGCGTGACGGTGGTCGTGGCCCCGCCGCTGGGCGTGTAGGTCACGGTGTAGCTCGTGTTGCCCGTGCCGGCCGTGAAGCTCAGGCTGGCTGAGGTGGCGGTAATGCTGCCGGCCGTAAGCGCCGTGACCGGCGGGCAGGAAGGCGGGGCCACGCAGGTGAGGCTCAGGCCGAAATCGACGGTGCCGTTATAGGCCTGCACGAAGAGGTAGTATTGGGTGCCCGCCACGCTGGGGAAGGTGACCGTCGATGCCGCGCCGTTGGTGCCGCAGCCGGCAGCATCGTCGTTGCCGCCCACGCAGGTGAAGGTGCCGCAGGTGCCCGAGTACACGAACAGCTGCGTGTCGCCCGTGGTGGCCGTGGGGCCCGAGCAGGTGCTGGCCGTCACGATGTCGCCCGTGCCCATGAAGGCGTAGAACACGCCGGGCGCGGCACGGACGGTCGTCGCCGTGCAGGTGCCCGTGGGGCTGCCGGTGGTGGTGGCTCCGTTGGTGGTGCCGGTCACGGTCTGCCCGCAGGCCAGGGCGATGGCCCCGCTGCACAGGTCGTTAGCCGGAGCCGGGAAGAGCGTCGTGAAGCTCGTGCTGTTGGCGGCCGAGGTCGAGCCCCCGCCGCAGTTGGTCACCACGCTCACGGTGTAGGTCGTGCCGCTCATCAGGCCGGTCAGGGCGATGGGCGAAGCCGTGGGTGTTGGGCTCACCGTCACGGGCGAGCCGCCGGCGGCCGTGTAGGTCACCGTGTAGTTGGTGGCACCCGTTGCCGCCGTAAAGGTGACATCGGCCGAGGTCAATGTCACGTTAGTCGTCGACAGCGATGTCACGACCGGGCACGACACATAGGCAACCCTCAGCGCGTCTACCCCAAGGTCGTCATTCCCAAAGTCGCTCGTGGCCCGCAGGCGGATAACCGACGTGGCGGTGGCTCCGGTGAGTGGCACATTATAGCGGGTCCAGGCAGCGCTCACGACTTGCGTAAACAGCGGTGGTCCGAACGTGAGCCCCCCGTCGGTGCTCAGGAGCACCTCCAGCTTGTCGGCTCCCGTGGGGTTGATGTAGTCGAAGCTGAGCGTAGGCGTACCCGTGCCCCCGCTCACGTTGGCGTACAGGTCGAGCAGGCCCTGGGTGCCCGTGTTTGCTCCGTACGTATGAAAACGGGCCGAGTGAGCCCCAGTGGTAAAGACCGGGCTAAAGTCGCCGTTAGGCAGAAAGCGCCAGGCAGCTGTCGTGCCCTGGTCGTCGCGGCGCCACGAGTTATCGCCCGTGAGGGGCGTGTTCTTCCAGTTGTTGCCGGGTGCTTCAGCGTTGCCACAGCGGCTAATCCAGGTTTCAAAGTCCTCCGTAAAGGGCAGCGCGGCATAGCTTGGCGCGCCGAACACCGTCACCGTAACGGGCGTGGAAGTAGCCGACTGCCCCGAGCATGTTACCACAGCCTGGAAGGTGGTCGTCGTCGTCAGCGTAGTCGAATAGGAGTTGCTGGTCGCCCCACTGATGTTGGTAAAAGTACCCGCCGGGCCGGTGGTCGACTGCTGCCACTGGTAGGTGAGGCCCGTGCCCGTGCTGCTGCCCGAGAGTGAAAGCGCTACCGCCAATGGGCTGCACCCATTCGCGACGCTGGCCACCGCGCTACCCGCCGTAGGCGGGGCCGTGCAGGCGGGCGGCGGCGTAGCTATCAGCTGAAGCGTGGGCCGCCGGCTGCCGTAGCTGGTGCTGCTATTGTTCGTCGTCACGGCGCTGGCATCGGTCAGCGCAGCGCTGCTCGCGGTGCCTGCTCCCAGGTTGGGCGCGTCGTTGGTGATGAAATTGACGGCAGCGGTAGCTGTTCCACTCTTTACCCAGTCGTTCATAACCAGCAAGTTGCCGCCCGTGTAGGTGAAGGCTGTCGTGTTCGCTACGGCGAAGTAGGTGCCCGCCGCGCCGGTCACGTTCTGGGTGCTGGACGTGTACGTGATGGTGGTGCCCGTCTTGAGGGTTCCCCAGGCGGTCCCGTCCACAATGCTACTTAGTGAGGTGTTGCCTAGGCGCACCTCAAAAAAATTATTACTCCCTGTTACTGTAGCGGCATCCGCTTTTAGCCAGCCCAGGTTGGTGATGAGCGCGCCGGGCGAAATTCCCGCCGCGCTCAGTTCAGCAGCCGTGTAGATGTAGGCAAAGCGTGAGTAGTTGAACGCAGACCCGGCCGACGAGCGGTAAATGGGGCCTTTGTAGAAGGTGCTGGTGGCCGGGGCCACTGCGGGCACGGTTGTCGAGCCGATGGTCACCGTTTGGCCCCGCACCCCGAAAGCGCCGAGCAGCAGCATCAGCAGCGTAACGAAGCGCCCCAGCCGGGCCACGGGCCCGGCCATGCGGAAGCGGGGACCGGCAGGACCCTGCGGCCGGCGGTTTCCCTGAAAAGAGAGTAGCGTTTTTAGCATACAAAAAAAATTAAGGGGGTAAATGTGAAAAAAGCAGGTATCAACCAGTTTGCCTTAATGGCCAGCCCGTTTCCCGGAGCCGGGGTAGACGGGCCGGCGCAGACAACGCCGAAACCGCAGAGTTGGTAAGCAAGATATATGTATTTTAATTAAGTCGCTAAAATGGCCCGGTTCTCTGCCGGGCTAAACATAAGAAAATAAATAATTAGATTTTTAGTGGCTAAAACCTTGTTGATAACGCTTGATTTTCAAGCCCATTACCTCCTCAGGCGGCTTCAGCTGCTGCAAAAACAGCATACCATTCATGAATGGGTTTGCCCAGAGCTGTACAGCGCTTCCTCACCAAGTTTTGCACATCACTGATTCCAGTGGCTGAAGTAACTTTTTATTTCATTGGGGAGCGGCTCGGGCGCAAAAACCTTAGCTAACCCAAGTTGCGGAGTAGTTGGAGAGCACAAAAAAAGTCTGCTCGGCAGAGCAGAAGTAGGTTTGAGGTCTCTAACCGCCTCATTCCTACTTTCCCCATGCGCGAACAGACCGTTGCAATG
>NZ_BAABDI010000048.1:0-23368 GCF_039539545.1 Hymenobacter antarcticus
TTGCCAAACGCCTCAAACGGCTCAAGGGATTGACACCCTACGAATTTGTTTGTGCGGAATGGCGGAAAAATCCTAGTAGCTTTATTCGAGAACCGACCCACCATACTCCGGGACCATACAGCTAGCCTATCTCGCTAGTACAATTAGAGGTTCGAGTCCTCTCTCTACAGCAACAGTCCCGGTCGCATTCGCGGCCGGGACTTTTTGCGTTTTGGGAAGGCGTCTACAGCGGTTTCCAAGTCCATGTACAGAGTTAAAAGTTGAGAGTTAAAAGTTAAAAATCAGACGTATTGGGTTTTAACTTTTAACTCTCAACTTTTAACTGTTTTTAAAAATGTACACTGATTCGGAAACTGCTCTAAGTCAGCTACGGGCGACGCAGCGACGATTCCCGAATTATCAGCTTGGGTTTCAGCACCACGTTGCGGGGCTGGGCCAGGCGGTCGGGATTGGGGTTCAGCATTTTCTGGAGCAGGCGCACCGCCGAGATGCCCATTGTTTCGCAGCCCTGGTCGACGGTCGTCAGCATGGGCTCGGTGAGGGTGGTGAAGGCCTCGTTGCTGAAGCCGGCCACGGCCACGTCGTGCGGCACGCGCAGGCCGTGGGCCTTGATGACCTGCATGGCCCCGGCGGCGGCCAGGTCGTTGGAGGCAAACACGGCATCGGGCGGGGCGGGCAGCTTTAGCATCTCAGTGATGGCCTGGGCCCCGCCGTATTGGTTCATCTCGCACTGCGCCACGTAGTCTTCGTTGATTTCGAGGCCGTGCGCGGTGAGCGCGTCGCGGTAGCCCTGGTGGCGGTTGCGGTGAATGTTGAGGTGGCGCAGGCCGGTGAGGTGGGCAATGCGGGTGCAGCCCTGCTCGATGAGGTGCGACACCAGCTGGTAGGCCCCCAGGTAGTCGTCGAGAATCACGGCGCTCACGTTGCTGCCCCGAAAATCCTCCATCACGCGGTCGAAAAACACCAGCGGCACGTTTTGCTGGCGGGCCAGCTCGAAGTGGCTGAAATCGGTGGTGGTGTTGGCCAGCGACACCAGAATGCCCTCGACTTGGCTGTTCATGAGCAGCTCGATGTTCTTCTTTTCCTGTTTCGAATCTTCATTCGACTGGAAAATCATCACGCTGAAGCCCGCTTTGCTAGCCTCGACGGCAATGCCATCGAGCACCTTGGGGAAAAAATGCCCGGTGATGTGCGGCACCAGCACGCCCAGGGTGTTGCTGCGGCCCCGGCGCAGGGCGGCGGCCAGCTGGTTGGGCTGGTAGTGCAGCTCGTCGGCCAGCAGGCGCACCCGCTCCTTGGTGGCCTCGCTCACGTCTTTGTGGCCGGCCAGCGCCCGCGATACCGTGGAGGGCGAAAGCTGCAGCGCCTTCGCTACATCAGAAAGGGAAGCCCGACGATTTTGCATCTGGTAAGTCGTATATCTTATAGTAAAGTAGAAAGGGAAAGCGGCCAGTCTCACCCCGTCCAACGGGTAGCAAAACGCTGGCTGGCCCCAGGGCGGCGCACTGCGCTGGCATCCTGTGGGACCAAGATACGAGCAGCGCCCTGATTTCATGGCCACGACGCGGCCGGGAGCGGCCGGGCCCGCGTCAGCCGCAGCCTACCGCATATTATCTGTTTGTTACTACCGCCAAAATTACGCAATAGGCGCAGGTTTTACCAGCCGACACGCCTTCCTCCTGCCCCTTTCGGCTCCGGAACCAGCCCGGATATACGGGCGGTGTTTTCGCCTGTTAGGCACCAGCGCGGGCTTTTTTCTGACCGGCCGGCTTTTTCTTTTTCGCCTTGGGCTTGGGCTTTGGCTTCGCTTTGGGCTTGCGGCGCGGCGGCAGGCGCGCCCGCTCGGCTTTGCGCTCGGCCCGCAACAGCAGGCGCTCGGGCAGGCGGGCAATGAGGCGCTCGCGCACGAACTGCGCCAGGCCGGAGAGCGGCACCAGCTGCGTGGTGCGCAGGAAATGGCTGATTTCGCGGCTCCGCAGCGTGCTCACGCCCGTCAGGCCCCGCGCCAGCAGGTATTGCTTCACCTCGGCCAGCAGCAGCAGCCGGGCCAGGGGCGCGCGCTCCACGGTGGCGTTGTAGCCGGCGGCCCGGTGGGCGCTCAGGCCGCTTTCCGAAGCCACCAGGATGCCCACCCATTCGGGCAGCAGCGGCAGCAGCCTGGGCAAGTGCTTCGCGGTGATGATGAAGGTGACGAAATCGTAGACCTCGCCGTAGCAGCGCAGCTGGTTGGCCACGCGCTGGAGGGTGTCGCCGTCGCCCTTCACCTCGTAGCCGTGCATGAACTGCTCGGTGATGTGCACCACGTCGGCGCGGGTGGTGCCAGTGGGCAGCTCATCGATGCGCACGCCGCCCGTGAGCAATGGGTAGAGCAGGGCACGGATGGCTGGGTCATTCATAGCTACCCCAAAAATAAGGACGTAGCGGGCAAGCGTAATTGCTAAATATCAATTATAGATATTTTATTTATATATTTAGTTTTATTAGTAGTTTAAAAGTATTCGCTTCGGACTTGATTTATTGACTGCGGCAGCCGGGGCGTTGGAGTTGGGTTGAGGCCGGTGGCATAGCCGCCATTTTGGCTTGGGTTTTCCGCTGAAAGCCAGTGCATGAATAATTCGCCTTTTCACTTATGGTTATGAAAAACAAGCTGGTTGAGCCCGTAGACTTCCATTTTACCGGCGATGTTGTTACCCACCTCGGCACGCTGGTAGATGAAACCGCGCTCGGTGTGGAAAAGGCGCTTAGCATAGCGGTGCCGCTGGTTCTTAGTGGCCTGGCCGCACGGGTGGGCCAGGACCTTACCGCCCAGGGCCTGCTCGATATAGTGCGCGAAGCCGAGCAGAAGGATGTTCTGAAACAGCTGTCCGACGGCAATATCATCGAATTAAACGCCCACGAATGGAATAGCAACCTGCTGCTCGACCTGCTGGGCAGCAACTACCGCAGCACCGTGAACCAGATTGCCGTGCAAGCCGCCATTCGGCCCACGGCGAGCAGCACCCTGCTGCAGGTAGCCATTGTGGCGGTGGTGGGCGTGCTCGGTAGGTTCGCGGCCGAAAATGAATTTGCGGCGACCGACTTTGTGTACTGGCTTCGGATTCAGAAGGGGAGTATCGGGGCGGCCATGCTGCCGCCGCCCGGGGCCGGGGCAAGCCAGGCCGCCAACCAAAGCTACCCGGGCCGCCCGCCTGGTGCTGCCACGCAGCGGGCCACCGGGCCCGCCGGGGCGTCTGTCTGGTCCGACCCCGATTATACGCCTCCCGCACCGGATGAGCCGCTGGGGCTGCGCTGGAAATGGGGCATCCTGTTGCTGCTGGCAGCATGCCTGGGGTACTTTTTCGGCCGTGGCCTGCTTGGCAGCAGTTCCCGGCCGGCCGGCCCCACGGCCCTGGGTACCAGCCGCCCTCGCCAGACCACCAGCCTGGATGCCAGCCTGCTGGCACCTGATGCCGCCCCCACCCCGGCGGAACCCCGGGCTGTGACGCCCACGCCCGTTGCTCCCGCGCCCCCCGCCACCCCAGCAGCCGGGCCCAGCGCCGACCCTGCGAAAGCCGTGCGGGCAGCCAGAACAGCAACAGCCCCGGCCGTTTCGGCAGCCGTGCGGCCGGCCCGCACGTGGCCAGCCGCCGGCGGTGATTCGCCGGGCCGCTACGACCAGGACCGGGATACGTACATCTACGACACCGGCCGGCCCATTACCCTGACGCTGGCCGATGGCACCACCCAGAAAGTGGGGGCCAACTCCACCGAAAACCGCCTGTATACCTTCCTGGCCTCGCCCGAGGTGCAGGTCGATTCGGTGAACCGGACCAAGGGCTGGATTAATTTCGACCGCATCAATTTCGAGACCGGCAAGGCCCTGCTCACACCCGAGTCGGCGCTGCAATTGGGCAACATTGCCAGCATTCTCAACACGTTTCCCCGGGCAATAGTCAAAATCGGGGGCTACACCGACAGCACCGGCGAAGCGCTGGTCAACTACCAACTCAGCGAAGACCGGGCCCGCGCGGCCATGCTCACCCTGGCCGGCATGGACGTAAGCGCCGACCGCCTGCAAGCCAAAGGGTACGGCCCCAAGTACTTCGTGCGGCCCAACAACACGCCCGCCGGCCGCGCCCTGAACCGGCGCGTCAGCATTCGGGTGGTACATAAGTAGTGCATCGGGGCTGATGCACAAGGCCGGTTAAGTAATGAGCCATTAGCTTTTAGCTAAATAGCTGTTAGCCTTGATGTTCTGCACCAGATAGTTATGACCTAAACCCTGTTTGATTGCTTATGGTCAGTTAGTTAAGACGGCGGGAACCTTGACAATTTCTTCATTTCACCGCCTCAAAGGGGTCATAACGACTTCGTTATTTTGCGCTTTGTGCTGTACCTTGCCCGTAAGCCTTATAATTCTTGCAACGCCTGGGTTCGCCGCTAAAACCAGCCGTGCCCCCGCGTAGCTTGCGCCGAAATGAGGCGGCAAATCCGTGGCCCGGTTTCTTCATCGTTTCCCCCTGCATGTCCCGAAAAAAGGCCCTCTTCCTCATCGGCTCGCCCAACCAGACCACGCAGATGCACCAGATTGCGCAGCTGCTGGCGGATGAGTTCGAGCCCTATTTCAGCCAGCTGTATTACGATGGCTGGCAACGTCCTTTCTACCGGTTTCTGCTCTGGACGAGCGGCCTGGACAAAACCATTGTCACCGGAAAAATCAAGGCGAAGGCCGATAACTACCTGGCCGGGCACGGCCTGAACAACGATTTTGAAGCCCGCGTCTTCGGCAATACCTACGACCTCATCGTGTGCTGCTCCGACGTGGTGGTGCCCTGGCCGCTGGTGCGCCGCACCAAAACCGTGTTTGTGCAGGAAGGCATGACCGACCCGCTCAACTACTGGGCGCGGTTAGTCAAGCGCCTTACCCGTTTTCCCATCCTGGCCATTGGCACGGCGCTCAACGGCATGAACAACTGCTGCGACATTTACTGCGTGGCCTCGGAGGGTTATCAAAAGCACTTCGAACAGGTGGGCGTAGAGGCCGGCAAGCTCATCGTGACGGGCATTCCCAACTTCGACCACATCGAACAGGCGCGGCACAACCCCTTTCCGCACCGGGGCTACGTGCTGGTGGCCACCTCCGACCTGCGCGAAACCTTCACGCCCGAAAACCGGCCCCGGTTTATCCGCGAATGCGCCCGCATCGCGGCCGGCCGGCCCCTGGCCTTCAAGCTGCACCCCAACGAGGAGCTGCCCCGCGCCGTGAACGAAATAAAGGAGCACGCGCCGCCCGGCACCCTGATTTTCACGGAAGGCAACACCGACCACATGATTGCCAACTGCGCGGAGCTCATCACCCAATATTCGACGGTGGTGTACGTGGGCCTGGCCCTAGGCAAGCCCGTGCATTCCTATTTCGATGTGGAGGACCTCAGGCGCAAGCTGCCCTGGCAGAACGGCGGCACCTCGGCGCGGCGCATCGCGGCCATTTGCCGGGGCTTCAGCCAGTTCGAGGGCAGTGGGTCGGCGTTTCTGCGGCAGTTCGGTGCTGAGGCCTTTGCAACCGTGGCGGCAGTAGAAGCCTCTGCGGTAGAGCGTTAGCACTCCGCGGCTTTACTGCAATAATTTATCTGCCAACCGCTTACCGGTTAGAGCCGTTTTGTAGTCTTTGTGAGGAGTTGAGCGTTGAGCGTTAAAAGTCATGCTGTCTGCTTTTTACCTTTTAACGCTCAACTTTTAACTCCTCACACTAACCTGAAAATTGCTGTAAGCAGCTACTTGTTCGGCGAATTTTAGCGTATTTCCGTTTGCTGACCGACTACGCGGTACCGACTGCTTTGCTTATGCCCGTTCCCAAGATTCTGACCGTTGTGCAGGCCCGCATGGGCTCGTCGCGCCTGCCGGGCAAGGTGCTGCTGCCGCTGGCCGGCCAGCCCCTGCTGGTGCGCATGGCCGAGCGGGTGCGGCGCGCCCACCTGGCCGGCACCGTGGTAGTAGCCACCACCACCGACCCCGCCGATGATGCCATTGCCGGGCTGTGCGCTGCCCACGGCCTGGAATGCTTCCGGGGCGATGCGCTGGATTTGCTGGACCGCCACTACCAGGCCGCCCGCCACTACGGGGCCGACGTGGTGCTGAAAATCCCGTCGGACTGCCCGCTCATCGACCCGGCCGTGATTGACGAAGTAGTGCGGTTTTACCTTGACTTCGCCGAGCGCTACGACTTCGTGAGCAACCTGCACCCCGCCACTTTTCCCGATGGCAACGATGTGGAAGTAATGCCCATTGAAGCCCTAGAAACGGCCTGGCGCGAGGCCCGGCGGCCGCTGGAGCGCGAGCACACCACGCCATTTTTCTGGGAAAACCCTGGGCGGTTCCGGCTGGGTAACGTGGAATGGGATGCGGGCCAGGATTTTTCGATGAGCCACCGCTGGACCATTGACTATCCGGAAGACTACAATTTCATAAAGGCCGTTTATGACGCGCTCTACCCGACTAACCCGACCTTTGGCCTACCCGACATTCTTGCCCTACTCGACAAACAACCCGATATCGCCCAGCTGAATGCCCGCTATGCCGGCGTGAACTGGTACCGCAACCACCTCGACGAGCTGAAAACCGTAGACCCGTCGCAAACCCGGAAAATCTAGTTGTCAGTTGTTCGTTGTCGGTTGTCAGTTTTTGACACGGCAACAGCCGAGCGCCTGACAACTACCAACGTACAACTGACAACCAACACCACCAATGACGCCCGAAAAACAACAGAAACTCGAAGCCCTGGCCCTGCGCGTGCGCGAGCACATCGTGCGCCTGAGCACCGACGGCGGCTGCTTCACCGGCGCATCGCTGAGCTGCGCCGACCTGCTGGTGTACCTCTATTCCGATTTCCTGAACGTGCGGCCGGATAACCTCACCGACCCCACCCGCGACTACCTGTTCCTGAGCAAAGGCCACGACGTGCCCGCCCTCTACGGCACATTCGTGGAGCTCGGCTTTATGTCGAAAGAGCGCCTCGACCAGCACCTGAGCACCGACGACCACATTTACTGGCACCCCAACCGCAACGTGCCGGGCGTGGAGTTCCACTCCGGCTCGCTCGGCCACCTGCCCAGCGTGGCCCTGGGCGTGGCAATGGATTGCCGAATGCGCGGCCAGGACAACAAGGTCATCGTCATCACCGGCGACGGCGAGCTGAACGAAGGCACCGTGTGGGAAAGCCTGCTGGTGGCCAGCGCCCACCAGGTCAATAACCTCACGCTGGTAGTCGACCGCAACCATTTCCAGGCCAACGTGGCCACCGAGGACCTCATTCCGCTGGAGCCGCTGGCCCCCAAATTCGAAGCATTCGGCTGCGAAGTGCGCCGCATTGACGGCCACGATTTTAAGCAGTTGGAAGCCGCATTTTCGGCCCTGCCTTTCTCGGATACCAAGCCCTCCGTCATCATCTGCGACACGGTGCGCGGGCGCGGCCTGCCCAGCATTGAGGCGCGGGCCGATAGGTGGTTCTGCAACTTCTCGGCCGATGAGGTGGCAGAGCTGCTGCGCGAGCTGCACAGCCAGGAGGCCACCACGCTCACGAGTGAAACGCTGACCGTCCGCTAATCACAGATTACCGCTGATTAACCGTGATTTCGCTGATTTCAAACCGCGCAAATCACGTCATGGTCATGGCCCTGCAAAATATTACCGCACAAAGGCATGAAAACCGGCCAATACCACAATCAGCGGAATCACGGTTAATCAGTTTAAATCAGTGATAATGAATTACGAAGAACTAATAAAAGAAACTGCCCTGGCCGATGAGCGCCTGGTGGTGATGACGGCCGAAAACCGCGCCCTCATCCGCAACCTGCCGGCCGTGCTCGGCCCGCGCTTCATTGATACCGGCATTACCGAGCAAACCCTTATCGGCGCGGCGGCCGGGCTGGCCCTGCGCGGGCGCGTGCCGGTGGTACACGCGCTGGCCACCTTCCTCACGCTGCGGGCGTTCGAGTTTATCCGCACCGACGTGGGCATCGGCCAGCTGCCGGTGAAGCTGAGCGGCTTCGTGCCCGGCTTCCTCTCCGATGGCAACGGCCCCACCCACCAGGCCATTGAGGACGTGAGCCTGATGCGCGGCATCCCCGGCATGACCGTTTTCGCGCCCGCCGATGAGCAGGACATGCTCGCCATGCTACCCGCCATCTGGGCCTCGCCCGCGCCGGCCTACGTGCGCATCAACACCCGCCCCGCCACTTACGAGCACGCCCCATTTGAGATGGGCAAGGCCGAAATCGTGGCTGAAGGCACCGATATTACCATCCTCACCTACGGTATGCTCTTCGAGCAGACGCTGGTGGCCTGTGAGCTGCTGCAAGCCCAGGGCAAGTCCGTCGGCCTCCTCAACCTGCGCAGCCTCAAGCCGATTGACGAAGCGGCCCTACTCGATGTGGTGCGGCGCGGCTCCCTCATCGTGACGGTGGAGGACCATTTCATCACCGGCGGCCTCTATTCCATCCTCGCCGAGGTGCTGCTGCGCAATCAGCTCACGGCCCGCGTGCTGCCCCTGGCCCTGGAGGAGCGGTGGTACCGCCCCGGCCGCCTGAGCGCGGTGCTGGAGTACGAAGGCTTCACCGGCCACCACATTGCGCGGCGTATCACGGAGTACCTGGGCGAATCGGGGGCGACCATTGCCGCCGGCCCGGCCGTACTGGAAAATCAGTTTGCGGAATAGAACGTGTACCCCGAAATTTCATTTCGGCCCGCGTGAGCAGTCGATGTTCACGCGGGCCGAAATGAAATTTCGGGGTACACGTTCCGCCATCATCTCTTAAAAACTCCCTCCCCATGCCCAACACCGTTTCCTTCAACTCAACCTACCCCGACATCACGAAGTCGGACGAGCTCTACGCCCGCGCCCAGAAAATCATGACGCCCGTGACCCAGACCCTCGCCAAAGGGCCCGGCCAGTATACCAAGGGCGTGAGCCCCAAGTACGTGAAGCGTGCCAAAGGCTCCCACATCTGGGACGTGGACGGCAACGAGTACCTTGATTTTCAGATGGGTATCGGCCCGATTTCGTTGGGCTACGCCTACGAGCGGGTTGATAACGCCATCAAAAAGCAGCTCGAAGACGGTATCACCTTTTCCATGATGCACGAGCTGGAAGTGGAGCTGTCGGAGTTGATTCACGAAATTATCCCTAACGCCGAGAGCATCCGCATCAGCAAGACCGGCGCGGACGTGTGCTCGGCGGCCGTGCGGGTTTCGCGCGCCTTCACCGGGCGCGATAAGGTGCTATGCTGCGGCTACCACGGCTGGCACGACTGGTACATCGGCACCACCAGCCGCGATAAGGGTATTCCGCAGGAAACCAAGGATTTGACCGCCGCCTTCGAGTATAACAACCTCGATTCACTGAAGGCGCTGCTCGATGACAACGTGGCCTGCGTGATTCTGGAGCCCTTCATTTTCGATGCGCCCAAGGACAATTTTCTGCACGAAGTGGCCCGGCTGTGCCAGGAAAACGGCACGCTGCTGATTTTCGATGAGATGTGGACTGGTTTCCGCATCGCCGTGGGCGGCGCGCAGGAGTACTTCGGCATCACACCCGATTTGGCGGTGTATTCCAAGGCCTTTGCGAATGGTATGCCCATCGCCCTGCTCACCGGCCGGCGCGACGTGATGGAGTTGTTCGAGCAGGAGGTGTTCTTCTTCACCACCTTCGGGGGTGAGGCACTGAGCATGGCCGCCGCCGTAGCCACCATCGCCGAAATGCGCGAAAAGAACGTGCCCGCCCGCCTCGCTGAGCAGGGCAAAAAGCTCAAGGATGGCTACAATGAAATCGCCGCCGAACTGGGCCTGACTGCCTACACGAAATGCTACGGCTACGACTGCCGCAGCATCGTCACCTTCGACCCCTCGGCCGGCAACGGCATGGAGCTGAAGGCCTTTATGCAGCAGGAACTGTTCAAGCGCGGCATCATGTGGGGCGGTTTCCACAACATGTGCTTCTCGCACACCGATGCCGACGTGGCCCATACCCTGGCCACCTACCGCGAGGTGCTGCCGCTGCTGCAGGAAGCTATTGAGGCCGGCGATGTAGCCGCCCGCCTGCTGGGCGAGCCGGTGGAAGCCGTGTTCCGCAAGGTGACCAATGCCGCGCCGGCGAAGTAAGAACGAGTACCGCGAAATTTCATTTCGCATCGCCGCAAAGCGGCGAATAACCGCCCGATTCGTCCACCTGATTCCCGCACCTGTCAATTATTCGCCACTTCGCGGCGATGCGAAATGAAATTTCGCGGTACTCGTTCTCGTGTCTCCGTTCTCATGAACCTCTTCGACCTCACCAATAAAACCGCCATCGTCACCGGGGCCTGCGGGCTCATTGGCCGACAGCACTGCACGGCCCTGGCCCAAGCCGGGGCCAACGTGGTAGTGGCCGACCTCAACGCCGAAGCCTGCGCGGCGGTGGCGGCCGAGCTGCCCGGCGGCCCGCATTTGCCACTGGCAGTCAATGTCATCAGCCCGGAATCGCTGGCCGCTGCCCGCGACCAGATTCTGGCCCGTTTCGGCCACATCGACGTGCTGGTGAACAATGCCGCCATCAACGACATGTTCGAGAACCCTGCGCTGGCGGCCGATTTATCCAAGTTCGAAAACTTCCCCCTGGCCACGTTTCAGCAGGTGCTGGAGGTGAACGTGACGGGCGTGTTTCTGGCGGCGCAGGTGTTCGGCACGCCCATGGCGCGGCAGGGCCACGGCTCCATCATCAACGTGGCCAGCACCTACGGCATCGTGGGGCCCGACCAAAGCATCTACCGCAACGAGGCCGGTGAGCAAACCTTTTATAAATCACCCTCCTATCCCATTACCAAGGGCGCGGTGGTGAATTTCACACGCTACCTGGCGGCCTACTGGGGCCAGGCCGGCGTGCGCGTCAACACGCTTTCGCCCGGCGGCGTAGAGAACAGCCAGGACCCGTTTTTCGTGAAACAATACAGCGCCAAAACGCCGCTGGGCCGCATGGCCACCGCCACCGACTACCAGGGAGCCGTGGTATTTCTAGCTTCGGATGCCTCGGCGTACATGACGGGTGCCAACCTCGTGGTGGACGGCGGCTGGACGGCCATCTGAACGACTATAGCGTATGCTTTAGCTTGCGCTTTCGCTAACCGGCACAAGCTAAAGCATGTGCTACAACCCTTCTCAACTTATGCAAGCTGTCGAAATTCATAAAAATCGATTCATTGGCCCTGGCCATCCGGCCTACATCATTGCCGAAATCGGCATCAACCACAATGGCTCCCTCGACCTGGCCAAGCAGCTCATCTCGGAGGCCGCCAAGGCCGGCTGCGATGCCGTGAAGTTTCAGAAGCGCACGCCCGAGCTGTGCGTGCCCAAAGACCAGTGGGAAAAGCAGCGCGATACGCCCTGGGGCCGCATGAGCTACATCGACTACAAGCGCAAAACTGAGTTTGGCCAGGCCGAATACACGGCCATCGACGACTATTGCCGGGCCTTGGGCATCGACTGGTTTGCCTCCTGCTGGGACGAGCCGTCGGTTGATTTCATGGAGCAATTCTCGCCCGTGCTCTACAAGATGGCCTCCGCCTCCCTCACCGACAAGCCCTTGCTCGACCGCGTGCGCGGCACCGGCCGCCCACTGATGCTGAGCACCGGCATGAGCACGCTCGACGAAATCACGCAGGCCGTTAAATGGGTGGGCCTCGATAAGCTGATGGTGGCCCACTCCACGTCGTCGTACCCCTGCCCGCCGCCGGAGCTGAACCTGCGCATGGTGCCGGCCCTGCAAGCCATGTTCCCCACCACGCCCATCGGCTACTCGGGCCACGAAACCGGCCTGGCCACCACCGTGGCCGCCGTGGCCCTGGGTGCCAGCTTCGTGGAGCGCCACTTCACGCTGGACCGCGCCATGTGGGGCTCCGACCACGCCGCCAGCGTGGAGCCCGGTGGCCTGGGCAAGCTCGTGCGCGACATCCGCGACGTGGAAGAAGCCCTCGGCAACGGCGTGAAAGTGGTGTATGATAGCGAGCTGGAACCCCGCCGCCGCCTGCGCCGCGAGCTGACGCCGAACAACGAGTAAAGCGTTTGGGTTGAAACATCCAGCGAACAGAAGAACGCCGCTGGCCGTAGTCTAAGCGTAGCGACGACTGCGCGCCGGCCGTAAAGCGAGTTTGTAACTCGCCACAGAACCCTAAACATCTGTGCCGCGAGTTGCAAACTCGCTTTACGATACGGCCAGCAGTCGTCGCTACGCTTAGACTGCGGCCAGCTGCAACTAGCGGCCGGCTTTTTCACTATCACTACCGCCATGCAAAAGGTCGAAATCATCACCACGGCGATTCTGCTGAGTTGGGTGGCCGTGGTTATCACCCTGGAGCGGTACTTCCCGTACCGAAAAGGGCTGCCGTTTTTTCGGGAGGGCTTCTGGACGGACCTGGTGCTCTACACCTTAGTTCAGGGCTACGCGCTGAAAATCGTCATCTTCGACTTGATTATTCTGCCGCTCGACCAGCACTATGGGTTTTCGAAGCTGCACTTTGTGACGGGCTGGCCGGTGTGGGTGCAGGTGCTGTTTTTCGTGATTACCCACGACTTCTACATCTACTGGTTTCACCGGTTTCAGCACAGCAGTCCACTGTTCTGGCGCACCCACGAGGCGCACCACTCCGGCAAGCAGGTAGACTGGCTGGCGGGCTCCCGCTCGCACGTGCTGGAAATCATCATCAACCAGACCATCGAGTTTGCGCCCATTGTGCTGCTCGGGGCCGACCCCATGGTGGTGCCCATCAAGGCCTGCATCGATGCCGTGTGGGGCATCTGGATTCATTGCAACATCAACGTCAAATCGGGCCGGCTGCAGTATTTCATCAACGGCCCCGAGATGCACCTGTGGCACCACGCCGACCACGAGGAAGTATTCTACGCCAACTTTTCGACCAAATTCGCCTTTTGGGACTGGCTATTCGGCACGGCCTACCTGCCCGACCACAAGCCCCGGAAGTGGGGCCTGCCCTACGCTTTCCCGAAGGACTATTTCGGCCAGCACGTTTTCTCCGTGGCCCGCTTCGATGAAGAAGCCCTGGCGCAGCGCTCGGGCTGGTTCCGGGCCTACCACGGCCTGCGGGGGCGCTTGCTGAAGCGCCTCACCAGCCGCGTACCGGCCCTGCGCCCGCTGCACGGCTGGCCCGTGCCCGAAACCCACACCAGCACCATTCCCGCGCAGCGGCCGGGGGGTAATTTTGGGGAAAATCCGGCCCCGTCTCATCCGCCCACCGCTGCCGTCCTGCCCCGTTGATTAATCCCTGGTTTTCCCTGTTTCTGGCCTCGTTCATGGAGGTTTGCTGGACCTACAGCCTCAAAGCACTCAATATGCAGCGCATTCGGGAAGTGGACTGGCTGCATTCCTACGCCCAGCCGGCCACGCTGCTGCCGGTGCTGCCGCTGCTGGCGTACATCGGTTTCGGGCTGGCCAACGTCATATTCCTGTCGCAGGCCATGCGGTATATTCCCACGGCCACCGCGTATTCGGCCTGGATGGCGCTGGCCGTGGTCGGCATCAAGCTCGTCGATGTGCTTTACCTTAAGCAGCCCTTTTCCTGGATGAGCGTGTTCTACACCAGCCTGATTATCGTGGGCGTGCTGGGACTGCGCCGGCTGGAGTAAACCCTGGCCAGCTCTAGTAGCTCTCCACTACTTCGTCAGAATCCTGGCTTTCAACCAGCAAGGGCCGGTTTATGGGCAGCGTAATGGTGAATTCGGTGAATTCCGACTCCTTCGACTGCACGGTGAGCTGGCCGCCGTAGCCCTTGGTCACGGTATCGTAGCTGAGCGAGAGGCCCAGGCCGGTCCCGTCGCCGGGTGGTTTGGTGGTAAAAAACGGGTCGAACACCTTTTCCAGTATGGCCGGGGCAATGCCGCTGCCGTTGTCGCGCACGTGCAGCTCCACGTTGGTGCCGTGGCGGCGGGTGCGCACGCTCAGCATCGGCTGGTAGGCCGGGCCCAGCAGGGCGGCTTTTTGGTGCAACGCATAGTAGGCATTGGTGAACAGGTTGAGCAGCACGCGGCCCACCTCCTGGGGCTCGAGGTGCAGTTGGCCCAGATTGTGGTCCAGCTCGAAGCTGTGGGCCACGGTGAAGTCGCGGTACTTGGCTTGCAGGCTGTGGTAGGCCAGGCGCAGGTAGTCGCGCACCAGGGCGTTGAGGTCGACGGACTGGCGCTGGCCGGTGTGCACGTGCGAGTGCTCCAGCATGCCCTTCACGATGGCGCTGGCGCGGGAGCCGTGCTGGTGAATCTTGCTGATATTCTGGCCCAGGTCATCGAGCAGGCTGGCCTCAAATTCCGGGTCGCGGCTGGGCTGGCTGTGCTCCTGCTTCAGCTCGGCCAGCAATTCCAGGCTCAGTTCCGAGAAGTTATTGACAAAGTTGAGCGGATTCTGAATCTCGTGGGCCACCCCGGCCATCAGCGCGGCCAGGGCCACCATTTTCTCACTTTGCACCAGCTGGCCTTGCGTCGATTTCAGCTCGGTCAGCGTCTGGTCCAGGTTATCGCGCTGCTGCACAATCAGGTCGCTTTTCAGCTTCAGCACGCGGTTGGCGCGGTGCTTCAGGTAGATATTGCGGGCCAGCAGGGCGGCCAGCAGCAGCACGCCCAGCAGCCCCGCCAGCAGGGCGTGCATCTCCTGCCGCTGCCGGTAGGCTTTCTGGGCTGCCAGCTGGCGGCCCTGCGTGAGCAAGATAATCTGGTCCTGCTTCTTTTCCAGCTCGAACCCGTAGCGCAGCGTGATGGTGCGGCGCTGGATGTCCTTGCCCGCCAGCGAATCCTGGTAAGCGGCCCACAACTGCCTGTATTCATACGCCTGGGCAAACTGCCCGCGCGCAGCGTAGGCCCGGGCCAGTATGTCGCTGCCATTGCGCAGGTTTTCGTTGTTGTGCAAGGCCTGGCTCAGCCCAAAGCCGTGTTGGGCCAGCATAATGGCACTGTCGAGCTGTTGAGTATTGAGGTAGGCCCGCGCCAGGGCCAGCTCGGCGGGTGGCAGATTGTAAGGGTCGTGGTTGGCTTTGGCCGATGCCCGCGCCCGCAAGCCATAGGCCAGCGCCTGGGCGTGGTTGTTCTGCTGCCCATACAGGTCCGAGAGGTTAATTTCGTCGATGGTGGCGCTTTGCAGGTCGCCCAGCCTACGGTTGAGCTGCACTGAGCGCAGGAAATAGTTTTGCGCCTGCGGCCAGTTCTTTAGCTGCTGATACGCGTGGCCCAGCAGGTTGAGGGCCGAGGCCACCATGTGTACATCGCCCAGTGCCTCGGCGTTTTTGAGGGTGGCCCGCAGCACGGGCAATGCCTCAGCATAGTTGCCCATCTGTATATACACAGCCCCCAGTGCCACCTGGAGGCGGGTTTGGGTTAGCTTATCGCCGGCCTGCTCAGCATATCGCAGGCCCTGCATGGCCGCCCGCAAGGCCCCGGTCAGGTTGCTTTGTTCCGACTCGATTAAGCTCAGCTGCAGGTAGGTGACGCCCATACCCGCACGGTCGCCGCGCCGGGCAGCCAGGGCCTGGGCTTGCTTGGTGTAGCGCCGGGCCTGCCGGTAGCTGGCCTGCCGCCGGTAGAGGGTGGCCAGGCGCATGAGGATGGGCCCTTCGCTCTTCTCATCATGCAGGCGGCGGCACAGCTTCAGCGCAGCTTCCTGCGCCACAATAGCGTTTGGTGTGTCCTTGAGCAACAGCTCGGCGCTCAGCGCCTGCAGCCGACGCATGCGGAGCGTATCGGCGCTCAGCTCCGTGCCCAGCAAGGCCCGCAGGCTGTCGGCGGTGCGCGACTGGGCCCACACGCCGGGGCCGGGTAGCAGCAGCACCCCAACCGTTACGCACAAGGTAAGCCAGCATTTCATAGGCAAAAGGGCACGAAAACTGATGGCCAGGCCAGAATTCGAAGTCTCGAAATCGGACGTAAAAGGGCCGCTTACCTTAGCGGCGCGATGATGTTTTCGAGCGTTGTCGCAACGCCTTTAGCACGGGCCCGACTGCCAGGCCGACTGCCAGCGCCGCCAGGGGTACCAGGTATTTGGCTGAATCCGACCGGCGTGAATGTTCCACAAACGGCAACGGCGGGTTGATTATGACGCCGATGCGCTGGCCGCCGCTTTTCCGAACCACCGTTCGCTGAGCTGACTCCCGACCGTTGTGGTAGTCCGGGTCTTGCACCAGGTCCTCGACAACGGTTCCGTTCAACGATTCTATTGCAGCCAGGTAATCAGCCTCCTTCACTTCATAAAATTCAACAACTTCTTCCTTATACTGAGGATTATACACAACCAGCCGCTCCCTCCGCTTGCCCAAATTTCCCCAAAATGGATACTCAATAAAAGAATAATAGTTTGGCTCTTGTACGCTCGTTCTTCTAAGAAATTTATCATAGTAGGCGGCCATATTCTCACATCTGGCTACATCGTTGTAGCGCATCGCGGTAGAAGCCAGGCGGCCAAGTGATAGTTTTGGTGAGTTAGCGGCAGCCATTGCGTTTGGGTTGAAAGTTGAAATTGGGCTGG
Organism: Hymenobacter antarcticus; assembly: GCF_039539545.1. Taxonomy (NCBI): domain Bacteria; kingdom Pseudomonadati; phylum Bacteroidota; class Cytophagia; order Cytophagales; family Hymenobacteraceae; genus Hymenobacter; species Hymenobacter antarcticus. The sequence goes on from NZ_BAABDI010000048.1 coordinate 16,526, forward strand.
CAGGCTGGTTAGCAAAGCGTTGAAGCCCGCTCCTGCCATCTTCTCGCACTACTGCAACGGCACGGGCGGGTTGATAATCAGCCCAAACAGATTACCGCTCGGGTCCTGCATCAGGCAGCACTCCGTTTCGGGTTGGTCGGGCCGGGAATGGATGGCTTCCAGGGTCTTGCACCCGTTGTCTTCCAGGACTTTACAGGCCGCCTGAATGCCTTGGTCGGAGTTGTCCAGCACGGCCCAGTAGATGACCGTGCAGCTGCTGTTAGCAGCCGCTTCCACCAGGCGCAGTTCCTGCACGTCGCCCAGCCGCATCGAAACGGGCGGCGTACTCGAATTGGGCTTGCCAACGCCTTCTATAAAGTCCGAATAAATCTTCAGCGAATTGGCAACCTTGTCTTTACTGGTGAACCGAAGCTCAAGGCTGGCCGCTCGGGTAACCAACGCCGCAAATAGTCGCGAAACCTCCGTCTGGTTTTTCATAGTTAAGTTGAATACGCTGACGAGTGATGGCCGCTACACCGCAAGCGCGTTCGAAAAACGCGCTAGTGGCCAAGCCCCGGGATATTCCAGAGAATAAAAGTGCAAATTTTTTATCAATAAACAAAATTAAAATATAAAAATATCTTGTATTTACTATTTTACGGCAAAAAAGCTGCATCAATCCTATGTAGCGCTACTCTACTTCCAACGTGTAGGCACGGGTGACTTTTGGCGCGTCATATACGCTGCCCAGGGGCAGCAACGGTCAGGAGCAGGGCAGCTCCGAAAAGGGGTAACGAGTGGCGCACACGCAAACGAAAATGGGAGATATAAGTGGAAAATTAACTGGACTCAGCCTGGGTTTGTAATTCACTATTTATTTGATAAACAGTCATTTTTACTGAATTTCTTCACAAAAAAAGCTCTCCCGCGCCAACAGCAGCCCAGCGCCACATTACGTTTCTGTGCCCCACTTGCACCAACCATTTTCTTCGCATATCTTGCCCATGTGAAAACCAGCTGCTGGCCAAGCTGAGAAAACACCAGAGACTTAAAAAAGCCCGGCCCTGGCGCTGGGCTTTTTAGCCTGCGGGCCTGAAAAGCCCAGCCGGCGTACCGACCAACCTGCTGTTTCAACAAAAAACCCCTCAGCGATAACGCTAAGGGGTTTTCGTGGGCCCAACTGGAATCGAAACACCTGAACTACTCACTACCCAATCTGCCCTAAAAACCCCTTTAGCGGGGTTTATAGGGGGGTTCAGGGTTCGGGTAGGAACGGCTAAAACCGGGGCAAACCAGAAATTTTGTCCCGCAACGTGTCCCGCAAGAATTGTAGGTGCTATATTCGCCTACACACTTTTCCGGGCTAGGAAATGCTACGAACCAAATACTATTTGACCCGCGCCGATGGCGACGGGCCTACGGCGCTATACGCCGCCTGTTTCCTGGAGGGGAAACGGAAAAAAATCTACTTGCCGATAACGGTAGTGCCCAGCCAGTGGGACGCGACGAAACAGAAGTTTCGGCGTAGCCGTGACAACTGGAGCGAGGACAATGACCTGCTAGAGTTTCTGGCTAAAGAGCTGGATAAGGCAGCTGCTAAACTAGCCGCGAAGGGCACCCCCGCTACTCCCGACGATTTGCGGGCCCTGGTGGGCAAGCTAACCGGGGCCACCGCGCCGCCGCCCGCGCCTGAGGGGCTGCTGGTTCAGCTCGCGGCCTGGATTGAGGAATGCCGCCGCGACAAAACGCCCAGCACTATCAAAAGCTACCGTACCCTGGTGGGCCACCTCACGGCCTACGCCCAGCTGCGCCGCCTACGCCTGGAGTATGCGAACGTAGATGTGTCGTTCGTGGAAGGCTTCAAAACCTACCTGCTGAAAACGGTGGGCATTGCCAACACCTCAATAAACAACAACGTCAAATACCTAAAGGCATTCCTGAACGCCACATTTGAGGAAGGAAAACATGAGTTCGCCCACTTCAAACGGTTTCGTCGGCTGGACTCTGTGCCGCCTGAGGTAGTGTACCTGACTGCTGCTGAAAAACACCGGCTGTTTATTCTGAATCTGGAGCCGCTGCCCTACCTGGAGCATACGCGGGACGTGTTTCTATTCGAGTGCGAAACGGGCTTGCGATTTTCCGACGTGTACGCCCTACGCCCTGAGCAAGTAGCCGAGGGGTACCTGCTACTCACCACCCAAAAAACGGCTGACCTGTTGCGGGTGCCGCTATCGCCGTTGGCGCAAAGCATACTCACCCGCTATGCCGGCCACCGCGAGGGCCGGGCCCTACCGGTGAAAAGCAACCAGAAAACCAATCAGGACTTGAAAATCATTGCCCGGCTGGCCCGGCTCGACACACCCACCACCACCACCCAGCACCGAGGCAGCGAACGGGTAGCCACCACCCGCCCGAAGCACGAACTAATCTGCACCCACACCGCCCGCCGCACCTTCGTAACGCTCGCGCTGGAGGGTGGAATGCGGCCCGAAACCGTGATGCGGATAACCGGCCACAAGGATTATAAGACGCTGCACCGCTATCTGAAAATCACGGATGCCGTGGTGCAGGATGAGTTCGCTCAGTATGTTCAACGTCAAAATCCCCCGTTGATGCGGGTAGCTAGTTAGTTTACATGCGTTCGGAACATATATCAGGACGGCAAAAGCTGGCTGAAAGAGTTTATCAACTACTAGTTAAAGCCTTTGACACGAGCAATTTCACTCAATGGTACTTTGATGAAAAAGTATTTACTGAGGATATTGAAAAAGATATATCACATAGATTATATGATTATTTTGATTCAATTAATAACAAAAAGGATTTCAAGGACAGAGAGCCCAACGAGGATAATGACTCAAATTGCTCTTACTTCTATGATTCTATTCCCCCATACTCTTCTGGTTTCGCCTCTTACTTAGGGTATATGCTCGGTATTTTGAAGCCTGTTGAAGTTGGTGCAGTATTAGATGAGAAATTTCCAAATCCTGATGTTCTAGACTGCGATTATTTAGATGACATTCTTGCTGAAATTCAGAATACGATTGCAGAGGGACACGGATATGACCCTGGACAAAATGGTGGTATAGAATATGGATTTCCAGCGGAGCGAATTACCAGCCCGAACCTCGATAGCGCATATCGTTGGCAGGTTAGAAATCGTACCCGATTGCTCAGGATACAGAGTTACCCTGTTACTCCTACGGTTCCCACGTCGCAGCCGGTTCAAGCTAATGCTAGTCCTGTGCTTTTGCAGTGGTTGGGCCAGGTTGCTGACCTCGCAGAGTTATTACACAGGCTTGAAAAAGGAGGCATTATCGACCTTAAAAGGTATTTTGAGAACGGAGGAAAAGGTATTGACCTATGCCGTGGGATTACCAATGTGTTTGCCTTTCGTGAGGAAAAAGTAGTTGACAACCTGAACGGCTATCTAAGCCATCTGAAAAAGTCTGTAGGCCCTGGCGAAATTGATGAGGGCGTAATGATAAAAATTGGCCGCAAACGAGGCGGCAAGATGGATAATATGATGCCGGGCGAAACTTCCTAGACATTCCTAGAACTTCCTAGAAGCACCTGTAAACTTCCTAGAAATTGGTCTAGGAAGTATAGGAAGTATTTGTCTTTGATACCCTTACCTACCCGACCAAACTTTGCAGCACACCAACTAAAAATGTGCTGTATGATACCCAATTTAATGATACTGGCCGATAGTCCGGCCACGTTCCGCGAGCTGCTGAGCGAAACTCTACGCGAGCTGCTGCCTACTATGGCTGGCCGGCCCGCCCCCGCCGTGGGCCCTGACGGGCCGGCCGGCAAGTTGCTCACTATGCAGGAAGCCTGTGAGGCATTCGGCATAAGCAAAACCACGTTGGGAGATTGGAAAAAACGCGGGCTTGTGCCGTTCGTGCGGCTAGGCCGGCGCGTGTACTTTGAACGCGAGCGAGTGCTGGAGGCGGGACGCGCCCACCAGCGTTACCAACACCGCAAGGGCTAAACCGGGCTAGGAAGCTATGCAACACACCCGCCGCCCCGCCCGCCTGACCGCCGCGCCCCGCGCCGCCCGCCACGCCTACGCCCCTAGTTCCCGTGCCCACCGCCTGGAGCCGTTGCCCGGCTCGACCCCGCCGCGCCGGCCCCGCCGCCCAGCCGGGGCTCCTACCCCCGGCCGCCGCCCAGCCGTGCTACTGTATCGAATGGCCACTAGTAGCTACCTGGCCAGCCTGAACGGTACTACGCTGGAGTTTGAGCTATTCAGCCAGCCGCGCCCGCTACCTTCCGACCTCACGGCTTTTGAGGTGCTGTATATGTGCCGGCCTCAGGCCCGCTACACCGATAAGCACCAGTGCGAGGTAATGCTGCAAAGCCCCCGCAAGGAGTTTCTGACGGGGCTGCGAAACGTGGAGCTGCCTCAGCAAGTGGGCGCGGCCGGGGTAACGGTGCTGGCCGTGGGCGACTACAAAGCCGACCGCCGTAACCGCGAGCTAGTGGGCCGTACCCTGGTTGTTGCCTACGCCAAACCGGGCACCTATGACACCCGCCCCGGCTGGCTGCTGCTAGTGGTGGGAGAACGCCCCTACGCCCCGAAGCACCGCAACGCTAACGCCAGCGCCGCCGTGGGCCTGATGCGCGAGGTACTACGCGATTTACCCGGCTGGCTCGCGCCGCTGCTGGCCGGTGAACCCAGCATGAGCGAAGGCGCGGAATAGGCCGCGAGCGGGCCGGGTTCGGGCTGCCGACAAGGGCAGCTAGGCCCGGCCCCCTTGCCCGGTGCCTCTACCCTTGCTGGCCAATAGCAGGCGAATAGCAGGCTAGTAGCAGACGAATAACAGACGGGGCGGGCCCATGAGCCCACCGCGCACCGGTTGCTCGCACCCACCTCAGAAAAACCGCCGCAAGCCATTTAACACCTGGAGGCACTGCCCCCCGAAACGAAAAAGGCCGGCCCCCACCTGAGCGGGAGCCGGCCGGTAGCGGGCTGTTTCGGGCTAGGAAGCTGCAACCACTACTGTAACCCAAAGATACACCCAGCCCGGCCGCTGCCTGCTATCGGCCCGGCTTACTCTTTCGCCCGTGTATGACTTTTTGCAATTCCGGTTCGACTTGCCGCCCGGCCCCGGTGCCGAGTACCGGCTGATTGATGCCCCGGCCCTGGCTGCTGCCGAATATGCCACGACTACCGGTGGGCTAGGTGGCCCCCGCGTGAAGGCCAGCTACCGGGGCCTACGCCTCGACTACTGGCCAGCCCAACGCCGGGGCCGGGTACGCGGCTCGCTGCATTCGTTCGCCTACGGGCACAACGCCGGCCCCTTCCCGGCCGCTGCCGTGGCCCTGGCTTGCCGCGAGCTGGCCGCCGCCGTGGGCGTAGCCCCTGAGCTGCTGCTGGTGCAACGGCTGGAGGCCGGCTTGAACCTGACACTACCCACCGCGCCGCGCCCGATACTGGAGGGGCTAACGCAACACAAAAACAGGCCGTTCGTGGCCGTAGTGCCGCCCGCCCGTGCGCCGCGCCCGCTGGAGTACGTGGTGTTTCATACGGACTACCGATTGAAAGCCTACGATAAGGGCACCTACGCCCGCCTGAGCAACGCCACCGGCCCGCCGTGGGCCCCGCTACCGGGGCTGCTGTTACCGGTAGGGCTGTCCGGAAATATGGACACCCTTTGCCCGTGGCCCGGTACCGATGCTGCATTCCGCGACCAGTACGCGCCCGTGCGCGAGGGGCTGCTGCTGGATTCCCGAACCGTACAAAACCGTACATTCTACGGAATTGAGTTGCCGGCCCACCTGCTACGGCTGGAGGCCGTGTACTTGCGGGCGCGGGCTCTACTGTTGCCGGGGCTGCCGGCCCCGCTCACCCTTGCCGACCTACCCGCGCCGGGCACCCTGGCTATCTTTGCCCAGCACCTACGCCGCCTGTGGCTGGAGGTGCAGCACCGCGCCGTTATGGAGTTCCCGCCCAACCTCACCCCCTATGAGGCTGCCCTGCTGGTGGCCGGGCCCTTGCCTGGATATTGGGAGGCAGTAAGGGCCACCGCCGCGCCGGCCACTTATAAACGGGCGCGGGCCAAGTTTAATAAGCTACGCGCCGCCCAAACCCAACACGCCGGCCCCCACCCGCTAACGCCACTGCTGGAGGCTGAGCTACTGCCGTGGCTATGATTTATCAATACGTTTCTGCTAGTTTCTGGCACTCAAGAAGACGCCTACGAATACGATAATTAGTGCTAAAATCACTAAAGCATGTGAAATTGACCAGTCGCCACCTGCCTCCTGTCCCTCTGTTTGAAGCACATGATTAATATATATTGGCTCTTTTTCAAGTATAGAGCCATCAATTCTGGCAGAGGCGCTGATTCCTGGTGAAATGAACGACTCTAATGCCCTTTGAACATCTTTAGAAGTCCGCAATCCCGACTCATACTCAGTTTCAGTTACCAACAATGCATATTCATTCGTGCTGTCAACCTTCAGAGCTAACACCTTTTCATTAAAGAATCCATGCTTGAAAAGGTAACTTTCATCTCCTTTATCTACCAATAAAGATTGATTACCTAGGTACTCCCATTTGGCTTTATGAACTCTTCCACCTTGCGTAATTAATAAATCACCATTAGGACGAAAAATGTAGCCCACTTTGATGCTAGTCTCGTCATCAATTACAACCCAATGCTGTCGGGTTAGCAATGCTACATTATCTAGCTTGTCGCTGTACTGTTGAAGCTTTGGTATTAGGTTGAGTAAGTAACCCAAGTTGCGGACTATATGCCGGCTTGGTCGAGGGCGTGCACAAAGATGAAGAGGACGATTTTGAGGAAGAAACCTTGGGCCGTAACGGCATGAATTTGCTTGGGAAAGCGGGCCGTG
>NZ_BAABDI010000049.1:0-20826 GCF_039539545.1 Hymenobacter antarcticus
CCACGCCGTTAGAGCCAGCCGCGCCGACTGCGCCGGTCAGGCCGATGGGGCCTTGTGCGCCGACTGCACCGGTTGCGCCGACTGCGCCGTCCACGCCGTTAGAGCCAGCCGCGCCGACTGCGCCGGTTGCGCCGATGGGGCCTTGTGCGCCGACTGCACCGATTGCACCGACTGCGCCGGTCAGGCCGATGGGGCCTTGTGCGCCGACTGCGCCGTCCACGCCGTTAGAGCCAGCCGCGCCGACTGCGCCGCTCAGGCCGATGGGGCCTTGTGCACCGACTGCACCGGTTGCGCCGACTGCGCCGTCCACGCCGTTAGAGCCAGCCGCGCCGACTGCGCCGGTCAGGCCGATGGGGCCTTGTGCGCCGACTGCGCCGACTGCGCCGTCCACGCCGTTAGAGCCAGCCGCGCCGACTGCGCCGGTCAGGCCGATGGGGCCTTGTGCGCCGACTGCACCGGTTGCGCCGACTGCGCCGTCCACGCCGTCAACACCGTTGGTGCCGTTGGTGCCGTTGGTGCCGTTGGTGCCGTCGGTGCCGTCAGCGCCAGCTGCGCCGGTGTCGCCTTTCGCGCCAGTTGTGCCAGCCAAGCCATTCGTGCCGTTGGTGCCAGCCGCGCCGGTAGCGCCGATAGTACCCTGGGGGCCTTGGAGACCAATGGGCCCTTGAGAGCCAATGGCACCGGCTACACCTTGAGCTCCTCTTGGGCCGGAAGGACCGGTAGCACCTTGGGGACCGGTAGCCCCTGTGGCGCCTTGGGCACCAGTATCACCCCTAGGTCCTTGAATACCAGCCGGACCGGCAGCGCCGGTTGCCCCGGTAGCACCTACGTCACCTTTGATGCCGGTGACACCTTGGGAGCCAGTAGCGCCAGTGGCACCAGTTAGGCCAATGTCTCCTTTAGGGCCAGTTGGGCCAGTCAGGCCAGTGGTGCCTTGCGCACCCGTTGCACCAATGGAGCCTTGTGGGCCAGTCAAACCAGTGGTGCCTTGCGAGCCTTGCGCACCGGTTAAGCCAATGGGGCCTTGGGCACCCGTGGCGCCAGTGGTACCTTGGGGACCGGTAGCTCCCGTGGCCCCGGCAGCACCAGTCAGGCCCCGGACACCTTGGGGAATCGTAAATCTCAGAACGGGTGCGGTGGCGGTACCGGAGTTGGTTACCGTTGCACTCGTGCCAGCTGCTCCCGTCGTGGTCGGGCCCACACTCACGGCAGTCATCGGTATGGTAACGGCAGCGGTGCCGTTGCCTAGGCTGAGCTGCTGACCGCTTAGGGTTAATGCATTCAGGGGCACCGAAGTCAGCCGGCCGGTACCATCGACTGTTACCTGACGAGTAGTATTTGCTACACCCAGCGATGGGATGATGGCGCCACCCCCAATGGTCAGGTTGCCGCCCAGGGCACCCGTACCGTCAATATTGAAGCTGGCCGGCGACTGCAGCGTTGTGCCGTTATTGATGTAGAGCAAGGCCGCCGCCGCCGCCGCATTGCTGCTAATGGGTTGTATCGTCCCAGATGGACTAACACTGTTTTTAGTTGACTGCCAAGTGTCTATCCCTACTGGTGCTCCGGTGGCAACTACTCGCACCCAGTTGGTTGCACTGGTGCCTTTTGCACCTGTAGCGCCGCCGGCGTTGTAGTACAGTCCGGGGCCACCTGGCAAGTCATTGCTGGTGTTGAAGACCATAAGGCCGGTGGCCGGGTTCTCCACCGTGCTGTTGTCGGTAGCCGACTTGAGCGCTACTCGCGGAATAAGCAGACCCTTATTGCTGCTCGATATATCGAGCGCGGCTGATGGGTCTGGCGTGCGTGTACCAATCCCGGTTTGGGCAAAGCTCAGCATTGGTACGGACACAAGTGCCCCAGCTGACGCCATGCTCAACAAAAATCTCAGTGGTAATTGAGTTTTCATGTGGTTTGGGAATTTTGTTTAAGAAAGAAAAAATATGAATTGCGCTGAGTGGAAGCACAATATTATTGCTTTCTTCACAAGATTTCCAATGCCCTTATTAATCTAGAAAAACATTTAGATAATCAAATGTTCATTAAATGCTATTGCTTTTATTGAGTTAAAGTCCCAAGTATTAAAGCACGGCTTGCTAACACAAATGGGAATTCGCAGGAAATTTCAAAATACTAACCCTTGCTAATAGTCAAATATAAAATTTGAAAAGTACAAATTAAGTATTTTTACTTTTTTCCAATAAAAATTTAAATAAAAATAATATTTTTTTAATCAATATAATAGTATTATCATGCATGTTTTCTTAAAAGAATGGCCAGTCCTTGGCGCAAAACGCTGATAAATAACGCTGTCCACTGACCTGAAATAATAGTATATGCCTGTGCTAGAAGGTTTTGTGTCCAATAAAGTCTCTCTCTGGCAACTATGTAAGGGCCAAGAGCAACTACCGTAGCTACACAATCAATCCTACTGTTTAGCAAACGCCTTCACCAGCCCAAACACCTCCTCCGGCTTTTCGGCGTGGACCCAGTGGCCGGCATCCACCACGGTGGCTACTTCGGAGTTGGGAAACAGGGCCGGAATGCCGTGCAGCTTGTCGTCGGTGGTAATGTAGTTCGACTTGCCACCCCGAATAAACAGAGCCGGCTTGCCAAACGGCTCACCGATGGTGGCCTCGCCCACGGCGGGCAGCTGGGCCGCCAGCACCGCCAGGTTGATGCGCCAGGCGTAGGTGTTGTCCTCTTTCCGGTACAGGTTCTTCAGCAGAAACTGGCGGGTGCCCAGGTTGGGCACGTACTTCGCCAGCGCGGCATCGGCTTCCTGCCGGTTGGTGCAGGTAGTGAAATCGACAGACTGCAAACCGGCCAGAATATCGTCCTGGTGCTCCATGTCGGAGAAGCGCGGGGCAATATCCACTACGATGAGCCGGGCCAGGCGCTCGGGGTGGTCGAGGGCGAGGCGCATGGCCACTTTGCCGCCCATGCTGTGGCCCATCAGCGTTGTATCGGGGCCGAGCTGAAGGTGGTCGAACAGGGCCAGTACGTCCTGCGCCATCAGGGCGTAGGTGTGCTCGGGGTGGTGGAAGGAGCGGCCGTGGTTGCGCAAATCCACGCTGATGACGCGCAGGCCGGCTTCGGTAGCCCAGCGCCGGGCCAGCGTCTGCCAGTTGTCGAGGGTGCCAAACAGGCCGTGCAGGATGACCAGGGGCCGGCCCTGGCCTTGGTCGAGGTGGTGGAGTAGCATGGGGCAAAAGTAGGGCGTAGGCCGGGGTTGGGGCCGGGCCGCGGCCGCGCCGCATTACCAGAGAGTGGCAACCGGATGGCCGGTGGTACCGCCATATTATTCTGGCAACTAGCAATGGAGAACTGGCCTTAGCGTATAAGATTCGGGCATATTGGGGACTTGGGCCGACCGCCGTCGGCTGGTTGCCGTACCTTTGCACGGCCGCAAGGCAAGCTAGAATTTCCCACCCAACACCACCCTGTGTACCTTCACCATGTGGCTGCCTACCTCCCGGAGGTAGTCGTGACCAACGCTCACTTTACCCGCCTCAATGGCCTGGCCGATGAGTGGATAATTGAGCGAACCGGCATCCGGGAGCGCCGCAAAGCGGCCCCCGGCGAGAATGCCAATACTATGGCCATTGCCGCCACCCGCGCCGCGCTGGCCGCCGCGCCCGCCTTTGCTCAGGCCAGCGTCGACCTTATCGTGGCCGGCACCTACACGCCCCACGATACTATTTTCACGGTCGCGCACGCCGTGCAGCGCGACCTGGATATCAACGAGATTCCGACGGTTAGTATTTCGTCGGCCTGCTCGTCGCTGCTCAATGCGGTAGAAATCGTGGAAGGCTACTTTGCCATGGGCAAGGCCACCCGCGCCGTGGTGGTGGTGAGCGAGCACAACACCGCCTACAACAACGAGGAAGACACCATGGCCGGCCACCTCTGGGGCGATGGGGCTGCCGCGCTGCTCATCAGCAAGGAGCGCATCAGCCCCGACGACCTGCGCATTGCCGAGGTAATTACCGGCGGCGCGGCTCCCGTAGGCAAGGCCGATGAAGCCGTGACCCTCAAGCCGGTGGAAAAGGGGATTGTGATGCCCTTTGGCCGCGACGTATTTCAGCAGGCGTGCATTTATATGGCCCGCGTGACGCAAACGCTGCTTGACCGGCACCACTTGGCCGCCAATGAGCTGACTTACCTCATTCCGCACCAAGCCAACCTGCGCATCTCGAAAAACGTGGTGAAGCAGCTGGGCATCGACCCTGAGCGGGCCGTGAGCAACATCGAGCGCCTCGGCAACACGGGCTGCGCCGGGGCCGCCATCGGCCTTTCCGAAGTATGGAGCACGCTGAAGCACGGTGACAAAGTCATCATCACCGTGTTTGGGGGCGGCTACTCCTACGGGGCGATGCTGCTGAAAAAGTAAGGTGTAACGAAGGCACGTCATGCCGAGCGCAGCCGAGGCATCTCGCCTGGGGTAGTAACTCAATCGAATGGATTACTATGGCCCGCGAGAGGCCTCGGCTGCGCTCGGCATGACGTTCTTTGCAGAATAACTCAACCTCATGCTGCCTCCCGCCGCCGCTTTTCTGCCCGAAATCACCTTCCAGACCAGCCGCTCCAGTGGGCCGGGCGGGCAGAATGTGAACAAGGTGGAGTCGCGGGTAGAGCTGCGCTGGCACCTGCTGGATTCGCAGGTGCTGAGCGAGGCCCAGAAGCAGTTGATACTGGAGAAGCTCGCGGGCCAGCTCACCACCGAGGGCCTGCTGCTCATCACCGCCCAGGACGAGCGCAGCCAGCTGCGCAACAAGGAAATTGCCCTGGCCCGCTTCCACGAATTATTGCTGCGCAGCCTGCGCCGGCCCAAGCCCCGCAAGGCCACCAAGCCCAGCAAAAGCGCCGTGCGCAAGCGCCTGGAGGGCAAAAAGATTCACAGCGATAAGAAGGCCAACCGGCGGCGGCTGGAGTAGGAACCCCGGAAGGCCATCAGGTAAAACCATCGCACCATATTGCGGGCTATGTGGATGGTATGCCCGACCCCATCGCACCATATTGCGGGCCTGTTGGGTGGTGTGCCCGACCCCATCGCACTATGTGCCGGGCCTATTGGGTGGTGTGCCTAACCCCATCGCACTATGTGCCGGGCCTATTGGGCAGTGCGCCACAGACGCGCGCCAGCTCGGTGGTGCGTAACAAGGCCTTCGTAGTCGGCGGTGGTGGGGCGCGGGCCGGTCACGTCGGCGGAGATGAAGGTGGAGCCCGCGCCCACAAACGCCCCGTAGCCGATGCCCGTGGCCCGAATGTGCGGCGAGGCGCCAAATGGCGTGGCGCGCCTGGTGCGCAAGGAATAGAAATTGAGCCGCTGCCCGACGTAGATGGCGGCGTTAAAATTGGTGTTGAGCTGCACCGGCACCCCGCCGCGCGGCGGCCGCACCTTCACCGGAATCGTGAACACGTCGATGTCGAGCCGGCGGCGCAACAGCAGCAGCCGCTGGGTGGGCTGCAGGCGGTAGCGGTAGGTGCGGGGTGGCGCGGGGCCGTTATCGGGGGTGAGCAGCAGGGTATCGGCGTGCTGCTGGGCGTAGAGCGGGCCGCGGGGCAGCCGGGCGGCCAGCGAATCGGAAGTGGCGTGGTGCACCACGCGGTAGTAGTCCTCGTCGAGCTGCGTCACGTTGCCCACCACGGCGCAGCTGCCCAGGACCAGCGCCCCACCGGCGGTAAGTCCAAGCCCAAACGGGCGCAAAAACCGCTGCTTGAACCGCGGTCGCATATCAGAGCAGGGTGCCGCTCAGGAATAGGAGGGCGAAAGCGAAGTAAATCACCACCCCGGTCACGTCCACCAGCGTAGCTACGAAGGGGGCCGAGGAAGTGGCCGGGTCGGCGCCAAGCCGCTTGAGCAGCAGCGGCAGCATGGAGCCGCACAACGAGCCCCACAACACAATGCCAACCAGCGAAGACCCCACCGTGAGGCCGATGCCCCAGTAATAAGCGCCGTACTCGCCGGGGAAGATGCGGGACCAGAGCAAGATGCGAAACAAGCCCACCGCGCCCAGAATGAGGCCCAGCATGGCCCCCGTCGCCAGCTCGCGGCGCATCACGCGCCACCAGTCCCCAATTCTTAGCTCGCCCAGGCTCATGGCCCGGATGATGAGTGAGGTGGCCTGCGAGCCGGCATTGCCCCCGGCGCTGATAATGAGGGGAATGAATATCGTCAGTACCACCGCCTTGGCAATCTCATCCTCGAAGGATTTGAGTGCCGTAGCGGTGAACATTTCCCCAATCAGCAGGATAACCAGCCAGCCGGCGCGCTTCTTCAGCATGCCGAGCAGGGGGGTGGCCAGGTAGGGCTCGTCCAGCGCTTCCGAGCCGCCGAGCTTCTGCATGTCCTCGGTGTCTTCCTGCTCGCGAATGCTCAGAATGTCGTCGATGGTCACAATACCGAGCAGGATGCCCTGGTCCGAAACCACGGGCAGGGCGTTGCGGTCGTTGCGCCGAAATACGTCGATGGCTTCTTCCTGGTCCTGGTTGGCGGTGAGCTGCACGAAACGGCGGTCCATGAGGCTGCGCACCTGGGCTGTGGGAGCCGAAAGCAGGAATTCGCGGATGCGGATGTCATCAATCAGCACGCCGTGCATGTCGGTCACGTACAGCATGCTCAGCGTCTCGGACTGCCCGCCGTGCTGGCGAATGTAGTCGAGCACCTGCTGCACGGTCCAGTTCTCGCGGATGGCAATGTAGTCGGGCGTCATCAGGCGGCCCACCGAGTCTTCGGGGTAGCCCAGCAGCTGTAGCGTCACCTTGCGCTCTTCCTCGGATAAGCTCTGCACGAGCTCGGCCACGAAGTTGGCGGGCAGGAATTCGAGCAGGGCTGTGCGGTCATCGGGCGACATCTCGTTGAGGATGTCGGCCATCTTATCCTGGGCCAGGTTGTCGAGAAAGTGCCGCTGCACCTCTAGGTCGAGGTATTCGAACACCTCGGTGGCCAGCTTCAGGGGCAGCAGCCGGAAGATGATGAGCTGTTCCCGTTCTTCTTCCTCCTCAATAAGCGCCACCAGCTCCGCTGGCTGAAAGGTGCGAAGCAGCTGCTTCAGCTTGAAAAATTCGCCCTCCTGAATCAGGGACGTGATGGTTTCCACGGTCTGCGGCTGCATGTAAAGAGGGGCGGAGGTGCTTCGCTAGGCAAGCGGGGTTGAGGGAGAGAATAAGCGCCACAAAAGTAGGGCGAATGGGGCGGTAAACGAGAAACGGACCCGGAGAAAAGAACGGCTATCGGTCATTCTGAGCATTCTGCGTATCAAGCAGCGACGAAGGACCGTACCAGCGCAGCGCAGGTGGCCGCAATTCTTGACGGCGCGAGCATGGCGAAGCCCTTGGTTGCGTTTACGCTAATGCGCAAGCCAGTTCTGCGTGCCGTGCCCCATCTTGCGGCCCCAAACCCGTGTCTATGCCTGATGCTTTTTCTGTTGCCCCGCCCAAAGGCACGCTTGCCGTGCTGGGCGGGGGCGACGACGACCCGCTGCTGGCCCTGCTGGCCAGCCTGCTGCCCGACCGCAACCTGCCCATCGAGGTGCTCACCACGGCTACCCGCCGCCAGCCGGCGCGCACCGCCGCCGCCTACGCCCACGCCTGGCACCAGCTGGGCTGCCCGCACGTGCGCCACCTGCGGGTAGATGAAGACCACCCCGCCGACGACCCCGCCACGCTCACCCGCCTGCGCCGGGCCGCGCTCGTGTTCATGAGCGGCGGCGACCAGGAGCGCCTCACCGACTTTTTGCTCAATACCGAATTCCTCCAGATTCTTAAACACAAATACCAGCACGAGGCCGGCTTCATCATCGCGGGCACCAGTGCCGGCGCGTCGGCCATGGCCGAGTTTATGCTGGTGGATGGCCACGGCTGGCGTAGCCTGCTCGGGGGCCGCATCGAGGTGCAACCCGGGCTGGGCCTGCTGCCCGGCGTGCTGCTCGACCAGCACTTTGCCGAGCGCGGCCGCTACCCGCGCCTCATGCACGCCGTGCTGGCCCAGCCCGGGTTGCTGGGCGTGGGCCTGAGCGAGGAAACCGGCCTGCTTATCCGGCCCGAACAATCCGCCACGGTATTCGGCGACGAAGCCGTGGTGGTAATCGACGCGGCTCACGTCACCCACAACAACCTGCCCGGCCTGCCCGATGGTAAGGTTATCAGCGGCCACGGCCTGCGCCTGCACGTACTCGTAGCCGGCCAGCAGCTGAATGTGGCGACCCGGAAGGTGTTTTCAATGAGTGAATAAGTGAGTGGGTGAATGAGTGAGTAGGTGAATGAGCCCCCCCCCTTTAATTCACTCGCCCATTCACTCATTCACTCATTCGTCCATTCACTCATTGCCAGCCCGGGCACCAAACCCGTCTACATTTGCGTTGATGCCCCGAAAATAATCCGTGCGATTCATGCGTAATTCCCGTTTGTGGCTGCGGCCGCTGCGTTTCCTTTTTGTGACTTTGGGGCTGTTCACGCTGTTGCCGTGGGCCTGCACCCGCAAAACAGTTTCCTTCAACAGCAACCCTGAGCAGCCGGCTACGGCCGTGCTCGGGGCCGATACCCTCACCCGCACCGCCGATACGCTGGGTGGCAAGCCCTCGCTGAGCACCGCCCGCAGAGCAGTGCTTACCAAGGAGCAGGACAAGGCCGCCAAGGATGCCGACAAGGATGCCCAGCGCAAAGCCAAAAAGAAGAAGAAAAACGTCTTTCTGGGCGAGAGAACCAAGAAGGCCTTCACCAAGACCGGCCCCAAGGGTCGCAACCAGACTATTGAGATTTTCTACTTCCTGAAGTACCCGA
This sequence comes from Hymenobacter antarcticus, assembly GCF_039539545.1. Lineage (NCBI taxonomy): Bacteria > Pseudomonadati > Bacteroidota > Cytophagia > Cytophagales > Hymenobacteraceae > Hymenobacter > Hymenobacter antarcticus. The sequence goes on from NZ_BAABDI010000049.1 coordinate 8,785, forward strand.
AAACGCTCAATACCTACGCGCCCGCCCACTACTACTACAATACCAAGAAGCATAGGGTATTGAAGCTGGCGGCCGTGGATGAGGAGGCCGCTGAGCTTAAAATCATGCACGGCCCCTACAAGAAGATGCAGAACAACAAGGTGCTCGAAACCGGGTATTACGCCTTGGGCACCAAGCACCTGCGCTGGGAGCGGTTCGATAAAAACGGGGTGCTGCTGAGCAAAGTCCACTACGAAATGGGTTTCCCGCGCGATGCCAACGTGAGCTACTACGGCGAAGACCGCGGCCTCATCAACGAGGTGGTGCCCTACGTGAACGGCAAGCTGGAAGGCGACTACGCCAAGTTCCTCATCAACGGGCAGCCCGACTGGCGCGGCCAGTTCGATAACGGCAAGCGCATCGGCGTCTGGACCAAGTTCTGGGGCTTCCGGGGCCGCCGCCGCTACGAGTACCAGTACGCCGAATCGGGCTACGACCCGGAAGTGGCCGACCCGGAGCTCATCCGCGAATACAACCGCAACGCCACCCTGATTTACGATAAGGAAAAGAACTTCGATAAGCGCGGCCAGCCCGAAGCCGAAGACCGGCCCGGTCGCCGGGCCACCGTGCCGCCCCGCATCGTGCCCAAAGCCGCCCCCAAAGTGTCGCCCAAACGGCGATGAGTTTTTTAATGTGAGAATGTGATTTGAATGTGAAAATGTGGACAGATAGGACGTTGTGCCCACATTTGCCACATTCCACACATTCAAAACACCTTTTTCACATCAATAAAAAGCGTCTTCAAAATGCTCGATGCGAAAGCCCTGGCTGAGCAGGGTCAGGGCCACGATGTCGAAGCGGATGTCGCCGTGCCAGTCCAGCTCCTCCTGAAGGTGCGTGGCCGCCAGCCGAAACAGCTCCTTCTTGCGGGCCGAAACAAAGGTTTCGGGGGTGCCGAACTGGCCCGAGGCGCGGGTCTTGACTTCGGCAAATACCAGTAGCTCGGTGCCGCGCCGCAGCACGAGGTCTACTTCGGCCCGGCCGTGCCGGTAGCCCCGCGCAATTACCTCAAAGCCTTGGGCCAGGAAATGGTCGGCCGCGGCCGCCTCGCCGGCCTGGCCTAGTTGGTGGGGAGCGTGAGCCATGGGAAAGGGGAGAGCCGTAGGGAATGATGGGTAAGAAAGTGTCCAATGGCAGGCGCAAGCCACCCGCCGGGCGGCGCAAGCTAACCGAAGGACGGCGCAAGCCAATGCTTACCCGCCTTAGTACCTTTGTGCTCGGTTTCACTAATTCTCCCCATGGCCTCTGCCCCAGAAGAACAGTTCTCGTCGCAGCTGCTCGACGCTCCTCAGCACCCTGCCCGCAATCGCACGGTTCAGGTGCAGCGCCTGGGCCTGGTTGAATACGTGCCCACCTGGCAGCGGCAGGAAGAGCTGATGGACGCCACCCTGGCCATCAAAAGCCAGAATCGCCTGGTCGAAACCACCGGCGCGGCCCCCGTGCCCACGCCCAACCACCTGCTGCTCTGCGAGCATCCGCACACTTACACCCTGGGCAAGAGCGGCAAGCCCGAGCACCTGCTGCTCGACGAAGCCGCCCTCTCGGCCCACGAAGCCAGCTTTCACCGCATCAATCGTGGCGGCGATATCACCTACCACGGCCCCGGCCAGCTGGTGGGCTACCCGATTGTCGACCTCGATAACTTCCGCCCTGATATTCACTGGTACCTGCGCACGCTGGAGGAAGCCGTCATCCGCACGCTGGCCGGATACGGCCTGAATGCCGGCCGCATCACCGGCCTCACCGGCGTGTGGCTGGGCTGGGAAGAAGGCGCGCCCAACCCGCGCAAAATCTGCGCTCTCGGCGTGAAGTGCAGTCGTTGGGTCACGCTGCACGGCTTCGCGCTCAATGTCAGTCCCGACCTCTCGTACTTCGGCCACATCGTGCCCTGCGGCATCACCGACAAGGCCGTGACTTCCCTGGCACAAGAGTTGGGAAGCGGCGCGTCCGTATCAGTAGCCGACGTGCAGGAGCGCCTGCTGCCGCATCTGCTGGCCCTACTGGGAGCCACAGCGAGCGAAGAGGCGTCGAGCTAGCTGCTAACCGCCGCCTAACAACCACAAAAAATCTGTTTGAATCCGTTGCAATCCGTTAAACCCGAGGTCCTGTGAAGAAAGATATTTCGTTTGACCCGGTCGAAGGCGTTTCCGTGGCCGTCATCCCCGACGAGCAGGCCCTCACGCCCGAAGGCCAATCCATCTGGCAGGTATACCTGCTGAATCACAACCCGTTTCCCCTGCAAAACGTCATCATCAACGCCAACGGCTACGGCCTGCAGTCCGATGGCGAAAAGGTGCGCACCACCACGCTGCGCTTTCTTTTCGAAGAAGTGCCCCCCCACACCGCCGTTCCCGTCGAGCCCCTCGATTCGACGCTGTTTCACCTCAATAATCAGTACTGGGTGAGCTACTATCGGGGCGACCAGGTTTTCGATAAAAAATTCATCTTCGTGCCCGATTCCATTGTGGCTGATAACTTTACCCATATCGCGCTTCTCGATAAGATAGGCGTTCTGCATAGCTAATCTATTCTTCGTTCTGCCACCCCGCGGCTCTTTCGCGGGCTTCTACTGCTTCTTTGTCTAACGTATTGCTGATGAATCATCTCGATATTTCTTTGGGCCTGTCCTGGATGTGGGCGTTGCTCGTGTCCCTGTTTGCGGTGCCGTCCATCATCTATATCGCCCACCTCAAAAACATGCTCGATACCCCCAACGGGCGTACCGTGCACCAGTCCCTCACGCCGCGCTTGGGCGGGGTGGCGGTGTTTGCGGGCTTCATGTCGGCACTCACCATCTTCGCCCCCCTGCAAAATGGGGCCAAGGAGCTGCTGGCCGGCTGCATCATCCTGTTTTTCGTGGGCCTCAAGGACGACCTGGTGGGCATGTCGGTTTCCAAGAAATTCGTGGGGCAGCTGCTGGCTACCGGTATTGTCATGGTGATGGCTGATGTGCGCATCACCAGCTTTCAGGGTATTCTGGGCGTTGGGGTGCTGCCGATTGGCATTAGCTACGCCTTCACCCTGGGGGTCATTGTGGGCATCACCAACGCCATCAACCTCATCGATGGCCTCGATGGCCTCGCGGGTACCATCGTGCTGATTACCTGCGGCACCTTCGGCTACTATTTCTACGCCTACGGCGGCGCGGCCTACGGCAACTTCGCCTACGTAGCCGTTTGCCTGATTGGGGGCTTGCTGGGCTTCCTGCGCTACAATTTCCACCGCGCCCCCATCTTCATGGGCGACACGGGCTCGCTGGTTTGTGGGTTCATCGTGTCGGTGCTGGCCATTCAGTTCATTGAGATGGGTACCCAGGTGGGCCAGCCGTTCGGTGCGGCCGCGCCATCAGTGGCGGTAGGCATCCTGTTTGTGCCGCTATTCGACACCATCCGGGTGTTCTCGCTGCGCATGCTGGCCGGTCGCTCTCCTTTCTCGCCCGATAAAAACCACATTCACCACCGCATCCTGGCCATGGGCTTCTCGCAAATCAGCACGGTGCTGCTGCTGGGTTTGCTCAACGTGCTGGTAGCGCTGCTCGTTATCCGGTTTGCCTACGTTGGCAACACCGTGCTCATCGTTGCGCTGGTGGCTTTCTCAGCGCTGCTGAGCATCTTTTTCGGGGTGTATCAAAGCCGGATTTCCCGTCGCCAGCTCATGGCATCCGAAAACAGCAACTAGTTTTTATGCTGGCCCAGGGCTCTTTGCGCACATGCTGGCGGTGGCTGTGGAGCCTGCTGCTTCTGCTGGCCGTAGCGGAGCCCCCGGCGCGGGCCAGCGAGTACCGCCAGCTGGCACCCGCCGCCCCCACCGCGCTTTCCGCCGACTGGCTCATCCACGATGCGGTCCGCAATCGCCTCCTTTTCTACCTGCCCGGCTACCATCAGCCCGCGCACGCCTACTATCAGTGGGTGCGCATCAGCCACAGTCAGCCCTTCCCGCTTTCGTTTGCTGCCCAGCCGGGTCTGAGTCTTTTTTTAGATAATCAGCTCATTTTCACTGCTCGCACGGCTACCACTTATTCCCTCAACCTCGCCCAGCTGCTGCCCGCCCGCCTCGCCGACGGCAACCACCTGCTGGCCGTCTGGCAGCCCGATAGCTCGCCCGCCCTGGCTTCTTTTTCGGGCGTCACTCCTGCCAGTACCGTTGCGGGTCGTCCTCAAAGCGAAGTGGGGCAGGCCCAGCCCCGCCTGCCCGGCCCCCAGGGCCAGAACGTGTACCTGGGCTTCCTGCTCGTGCTGGGCCTGTCCTACGGAGCTGTCCGCACCACCTATCAGCCCGGCCTGGCCCGCATCTTTCAGATTGATGAGCTGTTTGGCAGCGGCAGCGACCAGCAGGCCTTCCTCGCCAAGCCGGCCTTCTCGCTCCTCAACCTGCTGCTGGTGCTGCTGTTTGCGCTCTCGTTCGCCCTGCTGCTCACCGCCATCCACACCGACCTTCAGAACCTGCCGCTTCTGCGCCGCTTTTTCGATGTGCCCGAAACCGCCATCGTAGCCCGTGTACTCCTCTACACGGCTATCATTACCATCTTCGTCTTCGGTAAGTACCTCTATGTGGGCATTCTGGCCTATATTTTTGGTCTGCAACCCCTCGTCAACGTCCAGTACCGCGAATTTCTGCGCACCACGCTGCTTTCCGGGCTGTTCCTACCGCTGGTGCTGCTGCTCTACCTCAGCCTCAACGGCAGTTTCCCGCGTGCGGTGGCGTGGGCCGCCAGTGCCGTTGTCGGCATTGTTCTTATCGGTACGGTACTACGGGTGGCCCGTACGCTGCACCACCACGCCTCACTGCTAAATCTGCATTTGTTTGCCTACCTTTGTGCCACTGAAGTACTGCCTTTACTAGTTCTTCTTAAACTTATTGTATTTACGTACTAATTGGCCCCGGCTAATTCGTCTGCGTTAGTTCATTTTCCTCCTCCTATTGTCCTAGCATTACCCTTTCCTTCCTGTATGGCCGAGAGTGCAGATAAGCCGGGCACAGGCCGGCACGCCACGCGCATCAAGAGCATCCTGGTTACCCAGCCCAAGCCCACAAACGACGTTTCTCCTTACTTCGCCATCGCCGAGAAATACGGCATCAAGGTCGATTTCAGGGAGTTCATCGATGTGCAGCCCGTTTCCTACAAGGATTTCCGGCGCGAAAAAATCAATATACTGGAATTCACCGCTGTTATTTTTACCAGCCGGAATGCCGTTGACCATTTTTTTCGCATCTGCCAGGAAGCCAAACTGGAAATGCCGGCCGAAATGAAATACTTCTGTATTTCGGAGCAGACGGCCAACTACCTCCAGAAGTACATCGTGCTGCGCAAGCGCAAGCTGTTCGTGGGTGAGCGTACCGCCGCCGACCTGTTCGATGTAATCAAGAAGCACAAGGGAGAGAAATTTCTCTATCCGTGTTCCGATATCCGGAAGGACGACCTGCCCGTGTTCATGCGGGCCAACAACCTGAAGTTCTCGGAGGCCGTCATTTACCGCACCGTAGCCAGCGACCTGTCCGACCTGGCTGAGGTGAAGTACGACTGCATTGCCTTCTTCAGTCCGTCCGGTATCACCTCCCTGTTTATCAACTTTCCCGACTTTGTGCAGGACGGTACCCGCATCGCCGCATTCGGGCCCACCACGGCCAAAGCCGTCACCGATGCAGGCCTGATTCTCGACATTGAGGCCCCGCATCCCAATGCTCCCTCCATGACGGGTGCCATTGAAGCCTATATCCGTCGGCACATCCAGCCCGAAGCCGGAAAGGCCGCATCCCAAAGTACTAAAAGCGCCACTTAAAGCGTTTTAAGCAAGTGACAACCGGCGCAAATGGTTTTTGCGCCGGTTTTTTTTGCCTGAATTTTTTGGACACTGTTTTTACCTTACATTTGGAAGCTGTTATTTCCCTAGCGTCCACCCCCGTACACCCCCCTCTTCTTTCCACTTCCACTTCCCCCGCGCCGCCCATATGAAAGGAACCTTACTCGCAACCCTGCTACTGACCGTAGCAGCAGGCTCGGCGCTTGCCCAACAGCAGCCCCAGTTCACTCATTATGGTCTCAATGGCATGTCGTTGAACCCCGCCTATGCCGGTATTAAGGGTCAGGGAGAGGTTAATCTGATTGGGCGCTACCAGTACCTGAACTACAGCGGAACGTTTGACGGCGGTGGTTCACCCCGCACCGGCATGATTACGGTTTCGTTACCTGTTTTGGTCCTCGGTGGCGGGGTTGGCCTGGCCGTGTACTACGACCAGGTGGGCCAGTCGAAAATGACCAACGCCGCCCTTTCATACTCGCAGCACGTGAAGCTGGGCTCGGGCAAGCTGGGTTTTGGCATCCAGGGTATCTATACCTACCTCAGCAAAGGCACCTATAATGCCATTGACCGCGATGATATTAACGTGCCAAAAGATGCTTCGGACAGTAAGCTCGATGCCGGGGCCGGCATCTGGTACGAAGCCCCTAAGTTCTACGCCGGTATCAGCATGAATAACCTGCTGCGCTCAGAATACTCATTCAAAAGCGCCGGCACCGCCGGCGTGCCCAGCAAGTACCTCGCCGAGAACCACGCCTACTTCACTGCCGGATATAATATTGACGCCTCTTCTACCGTTGTAGTCACGCCAATGGTTCTGGTGAAAGCCGTGCTGCCGGGCAATTTTTCGAGCAAGAGCAAATTTGATAATACCAAAAATTATTCCTTCGAAGGTGGGCTTCGGGCTACCATCGACGACAAATATTGGGTAGGTGCCAACTATCGCCATGAAGAATCCGTTTCGGGTCTGTTAGGCGCGAGTTTTTTCAAGGATAATGCTGTCCGGCTGGGCTATGCGTTCGATTTTATTGCTTTTAACCAGGCCGCCCGGGCGTTCAGCTCGCAAGAAATTATGCTCTCCTACCGCCTGCCCAAACCGGGTATGGTTACCCGGCCAGCCATCCGCACGCCGCGTTATAGCTTCTAATTTTCCTATTTTGCGGCATACTCGGCAAAGTGGCATTGTCCTATTCAGTTAGGATAAATTTTAGTCGGGCAAACTGTCCGTAAAACGGGTTAATCGAGTTGTTTGCGCTATTCAGCGTGTTTATGCCCAATTCGGTCGCTTACGGATAACGATGGCTATTGCACAACACCCTAAAAAAGTGTAGATTTGTCAGCCCATTCAAATGTACTTTAGCGGTATCGGCAATTAAAACAGAATTTCTAACTCTCATGAACAAGCTTCTAGCAATATCTCTTTTCGCTATCTCCGGGGCATTATTAGGCGGGTGTGGATTTGGCAAAGGTCCCCAGGGCGACTTGGTTGGTGCCGAAGACCGGCCCATGTTTATTCCACAAGAAGTACCGCTTGGCATGGTGCCCTGCCCCGGCGGTACCTTTCACATGGGCCAGACCGACCAGGATATTTCCGCGTCGATGGTGAACATGAACAAGCAGGTGACTATCGCCGGCTTCTACATGGATGAAACCGAAATTACCAACAACGAATACCGCCAGTTTGTCGATGCCATCAAGCAGGATTCGCTGGATGTACTGGGCGAAGAATATGTGATGACTGAGTTGTATCCCGACACCACGGTGTGGGTGCGCGATTTCACCTACCACATGGGAGACCCGCTGTTGGAGTATTACTATACGCACCCCGCCTTCGACGAGTACCCGGTAGTAGGCGTGGATTGGTTCGCCGCCAAGTATTTCTGCAACTGGCGCACCAAGTTCCGCAACGCGGCCCGTGAGGAAACCGGCTATGCCAACGACCCGAGCTTCCGTCTGCCTTCGGAGGCCGAATGGGAGTATGCTGCTCGTGGCGGCCGTAACCTGGCTACCTATCCCTGGGGTGGTCCTTACCTGCGCAACAGCAAGGGCTGCATGCTGGCTAACTTTAAGCCTGGCCGCGGTGACTATGCTTCCGACGGTTTTGCTTATACCGCCGAAGTAGGCTCGTTCTTCCCCAACGACTTCGGCCTGTACGATATGGCCGGCAACGTCTCGGAGTGGTGCGATGATGCCTACATGGAAGCTTCCGTGCCGGTGGTATGGGACCTGAACCCTACTAACCCCGACGATAACGAACCCCGCAAAGTAGTGCGTGGCGGCTCATGGAAAGACATTGCGTATTTCCTCGAAACCGGCACCCGCAACTTCGAATACCAGGATTCGGCCCGTTCCTACATCGGCTTCCGCTGCTCGATGATTCAAATCGGCATGGGTAGCAATAGCTCACTCAACTAACAATAAACGGCTAAAATAAACGGCTCACGCCCCCCAATTCACCACCCTCTCCAAATACCTTCTCCAACCCCTTTCAATCGTAAAATCTCATGGCAGCCCAAAAAAGTTTTCTCTACGATACGCTGATGCCCAAAATCTATGGTATCGGTGCAGCCGTTGTAATCGTAGGCGCTCTGTTCAAAATTGAGCACTGGAAAGGTGCTGACACGATGCTCATCGTAGGTCTGGGCACGGAGGCCGTTATCTTTTTCCTGAGCGCATTCCAGCCGCAGCCGCATGACCCGGATTGGGCGTTGGTATACCCCGAGTTGAATGATGGTTACGACCCTTCGACGGGTGGCAAGCAATTGGCTGATAACAATGCCAAGGGCCTGACGATGAAGCTCGACGATATGCTGAAAAATGCTAACGTAACGCCCGAGGCGCTTACCACTCTGGGCCAGGGCCTGAATCGTCTCAGCACCACGACTTCACAGATGTCCCAGTTGGGCGAAGCTGCCAACGTAACCGACGAGTACACCAAGAAAGTACGCTCGGCGGCTGATTCGCTCGACAAAATCAACATTGCTTACGGCAACACGGTGGAGGCTATCTCGGCCATGTCGAACGCTACCTCGGATGCCAAAGAGTACCACATGCAGGTACAGAACGTGACCAAGAACCTGGGCGCTCTGAACGCGGTGTACGAAATGGAACTGCAGGATGCCAACACGCACCTGAAGTCCATGAACCAGTTCTACGGTACCCTCAGCCACGCGATGGAGAACATGACCCAGGCGGGCAAAGACACCGAGCAGTTCCAGAAGCAAGTGGCCGACCTGACCGGCAACCTGACCTCGCTCAACCGGGTGTACGGCAACATGCTGAACGCCATGCGGGCTCCCGCCCAAGCCTAGTTATTAGGCAGCGAATCAGTTAGTTCTTTATCCAATATTAGCGGAAACAGATAATGGCAGGCGGAAAAGAAACCCCGCGGCAGAAGATGATTGGCATGATGTACCTCGTGCTAACCGCTCTTCTGGCGCTCCAAGTGAACTCAGCGATTCTGCTGAAGTTTAAGTTTATCGACGACAGCCTTCTGGGCGTGAACGGTAAGACTTCGGTAGCAGCTGATAATACGATAAAAAGTATTGAGGCCGCCGTGGTGAAAAATCAGAACCAGGCTCGCGATAAGGCTGTGTTGCAGGAAAGCGAAGAAATTCGCAGCAAGACCAAGGAAATGACTACGTATCTGCGCGGCTTGCGCGAGAAACTGCTGAAAGCCACGGAGAACACGGGTCCGGAAATGACCAACCTGAGTGGCGAAGACAAGGTGGCTATCACGATGTTGGGCGGTAAAAACGACGGTTTGGCTTATAAAGAGTTGAAGCCGAAGTTGAATGAGTATTCCGCGTTCATCAGAAAATACGTGCCTGATGCTGCTGCTCTGGCATTGGATGGTAAAGAAGATACCCGCGTAACTGAGGCGTCGCAGAAGACGAAAAACTTCGCCGAGCTCAACTTCGAGAATACACCCGTAGTGGCAGCTTTGGCTACCATCTCGCAGAAGGAAACCGAAGTGCTGGAATACGAAGCGGAAGCCCTGAAGAAGCAGGCCGAGAAGGTTGGCGCTAAAACTATCGTATTCGACAAAATTGGTGCTTTCGCCAGCGCTGAATCGAACACGGTGGCTGCTGGCACCAAGTACAAAGCCGAACTGTTCCTGACGGCTTCGGCCTCCAGCATCAGCCCACGGATGACGCTGAACGGCTCCCCGCTGTCGGTTGGTCCGGATGGCAAAGGCAAGGTAGAGTTTACGGCACGCCCGGGAGGATTTGATGCCTCGGGCAATGCGAAGGCTTCCTGGACCGGCACCATTCGCTTCCAGCAGAATGGTCGCGATACTACCTTCCAAGTGAAGGTGCCTTACACCATCACTAAGCCGGTGATGCAGATTCAGTCGGCTTCGGTGCAGGCGCTGTACTTCAAGTGCGGCAACAAGCTGAACGTATCGGTGCCGGCCCTGGGTGCGCAGTACAAGCCAGGCTTCTCGGCTTCGGGTGCTTCGGTGGTACCGGGTGCCAAGCTGGGTGACGTAACGCTGATTCCGAACTCCAAAGAAGTAACCCTGAACGTGAGCAGCGGTGGCAACGCCATCGGTTCGCAGACCTTCCAGGTTCGTCCTATTCCTAAGCCTACTATTGAATGTTTCGTGGGTGGCCGTCCGGTGAACGAGAAGCAGGGTACTCCCGGTACGGCTGTTCGCTCGATGAACCTGCGGGCTATTCCGGATGCTGGCTTTGCCACTTTCCTGCCGGATGATGCCCGTTACCGCGTGTCGCGCTACGAAGTGACGCTGGTGCGTGGCCGTCGTCCCGCTCTCCAAACTAAAACCATCAGCGGCCCTACGGCTGACCTGAGCGACGTAGTTAACGCTTACCGTGAAGGTGACCGTATCTACGTTGAGGTGAAGGAAGTACAGCGTCAGAACTTCCAGGGCAACGTGGAGACGGTGAACATCTCCAAGCAGTTTAACATCCCCCTGCTATAATATTTGTGGCCTGACCACGTTAGCGAACTATCTTAAAGCCAAATTGCTTTCGCCCGTTATGAAATCTATGCACACGTTGGCCGCTATCGCGGCAGGTTTGACTTTGTCGGTGTCGGCTTCGGCTCAGGAGCAGGCTACTACGGCCAGCAGCACCGGCTCGCACCGGCCCATTCCGCCGTCCGACCAGATGTTTCGCAAGAGCATCTGGCGGCAGGTAGACCTGCGCGAGAAGCAGAACAAGCCCATGTTTTCGGAAGGCAAAGAAATCAGCCGGATTATCATGGAAGCGGTGAAGCGTGGCGAGCTGCAGGCGTACAAGAATGATTCGCTGACCTCGACTTTTAACCCCCAGGAAGTATCCGGCAACATGTCGTATGCTGATGAGGCACTCAAGCTTAGCGACGAGGAAAAGGCCGCTGGTTTCAGCGAGAAGGACCTTGGCGGTGGCGGTGACGATTGGGGTGCTCCGGCTCCCAAGAAGACCGCTGCGGCGAAGAAAGTGCCGAAGCTGGATGCTAAGGGCAAGCCGATGAAGGACAAAAAGGGCAAGGTTATCATGGTGGCAGCCCCAGCGGCCGTAGCTGTGGCCGCCGCGCCAGTTGGTAACCAATATCGGTACAAGGACCTGTATGAGATGGAGATTAAGGAGGATATGATTTTCGACAAGAAACGGTCAAGAATGTATCACGACATCAAATCCATCACCCTACTGGTGCCTTCGACGCTGGCGATGAACACGTCGGGTATTGAGAAGCCAATTGGCACTTTTAAATACAGCGATTTGGTGAAGGTGTTCCGCGCTAATCCGCAGAACGCCATCTGGTTTAACGCCGAGAACGATGCGCAGCACAAGAACCTGGCTGATGCGTTCGAGCTGTGGTTGTTTAACTCCTACATCACTAAAGTATCGAATGCGGGCGACAGCCGGCTGGACGACATTTATGGTGGTGCTCAGCAAGGCATCCTGGCTGCTCAGCAGACCTCGGCTGATTTGATTGAGTACGAGTACAACCTGTGGTCCTTCTAAATCACGGATTTCACGGATTTAAGCGGATTTCACGGATTTTGTAGTCGATTCCGGTTGAGATAAAGAAAAGGCCTTTGCAGTGATGCGAAGGCCTTTTCTGGTTATTATGTCGGGTCCGGAAATAGGTTGACAGCTTTCCCAAAAGATGTCATGAAAACTGAGTTTGAGCCGCGTGTGCGGCGTAGTCAGCGCGACTACAGTTTGCCCTTTAAATTGGCCGTGGTGGGTGAAGT
>NZ_BAABDI010000050.1:0-18485 GCF_039539545.1 Hymenobacter antarcticus
GAACAGAGTCGTTAAGCCCCGGTGCGCCTATGGTACTGCCTTCACCGGTGGGAGAGTCGGTCGCCGCCAACCTTATTTGAGTAACCCCCTGTGCCGCTTTTACCAGCCGCACAGGGGGTTTTGCTTTTAACACCAGCCCCAAGAGCCCACTGCGCCGCTACTGTAAACGGTTGCGCGACGGAAAAAGGGGCGCTACAGGGTAGTAGTAAGGTGGCTGGGTAAGACAGGAGATACTGTGTTAAAAAGCAAGGAAGTGAGCAAGTTTTTTTACCTTTAGGCACCTTTAAGGAGAGCCTTTGGGTTCATCCTGCGTAGCCCCGGCCCCTCAACTGGTCGGGGCTACTTCTTTTTCCAGGCAATGGGCCGGATGGTAGTGCGGGTCATAGGCGCAGTCGTTCTTCCAGAGCGAGTAGCAGAGTAACAGTAGCTTACGCATGACGGCAATGACGCCGGGCTTGCCGCTGGGTTGGCGCGCTCGTAGCCGGGCGTAAAAGGCCATTTGCTGCGGGTTGAAGCGTAAGCTGCTCACCGCTGGCAGATAGAGTGCCGTCCGCAAGCGTACGTTACCGCGGCGCGAAATGCGCGTGGCCCCGGCCGAGAGGCCACTTTGCCGCTGCACCACATCCAGGCCGGCGTAGGAGGCGAGTTGCCGTTCGTTTTCCATCAACCCGAAGCCGTTGGTTTCGGATACCACCACCATAGCCGTGGTAAGGCCAATACCCGGCACACTAGTCAGGTGCGCCAGCTTGCGAGCCAATTCTGGCTCGGCAGCCAGTAGCGCGGCCAGGTCTTGGCCTATCGCTTTTAACTGCTGAGCAAGTAGTTGCAGCCGAGTTGCCAACCGGTCCAAGGTGCGCGCATCCGGCTGATAACTATGCTGTTAAGCATGGCGTTGCGCTTTAAGTCGAACAGCCTGCTGGGTGAGGCTCTGTCGCTCGCGGGAGAGGACCCGCAACTGGCGCAGGGCAGGCGTGGGTGGCTGCCAGGCGGGCAGGGCACGTTCCAGGCCTAGGCGACAGAGCAGGCGGGCATCGAGTTGGTCCGTTTTACTCTTCTGCTCTGTACTCTGCGCAAAGTGCTTGACTTTGTTTGGGAGCAAAACGCTTAGGGCTTGTCCGTTGCTAGCTAAAAAGTAGGCGAGTTCTTCGTAGTACACGCCCGTCGCTTCCACCACGAACCACTGCGGAGCCGCTACTCTCTGCTGTTTGGCCGTCCAGACCAACAGCGCCGTGAAGCCTGCCAGCGTGTTCGCAAAGGTAGTTTCTTTGCCGAAGGACAAGTGCTGGCTTGTATCAATATGGCCGAAGCAAGCCACAAAGGTGTCTTTGGCAATGTCAATGCCCACGACATACTTAAGCGGGGTAACAGGGGAAGTAGCAGCGCGCATAAACAACGGGGAAATAAATGAAACACGCAGCCAGTCAGGTTTCTACCGCAACTATTCTTGTACAAATACGGGATGCTTAAGCGAACCGAGCTCCCTCCATACTGTGCAGTCTTCAGGCAAAAACGAGAAACGAGGCACAGGTTCTCCTGTACACGGTCGACACCAAAGAGCCGCCGTTAGAGAATAATAGTGTCCTCGTTTCCTTTTCTGGCTACCTCTCTACTTGAAAGGCAGGGCAATCATACAAGAGAATTAGGTATTATTTTCCCGAAACCATGGAAAAAGCCTCTCCTATAAAACGGCCGCGTTATGATGCGGCCCTCCGGGCCAAAGCCTTGCGGCTGGCTATTGATAGCCGCTCCACGCTAGCTGCTCCACGCTAGCCGCTCCACGCTAGCCGCTCCACGCTAGCCGCTCCACGCTAGCCGCTCCACGCTAGCCGCTCTCCGCGCTTTGAATATCGACGCCAAGCGGATAGACCGCTGAAGTGCGGGCAATGCGCGCCGCAAACAAACGACAGGCGCAGGAGCTCGATATTTTAAAAAAACCATCCCCGTCTTCCCGCATTCCCCGACTCCATAAGTACCCTGCAACTCATTGACCAACAGTTGCCCTTTTATCCCATACAGCAGCTGTGCCGGGTGCTGAGCGTGGTGCCTAGCCGCTAACTACGCTTGGCGGTTGGCTGATGCGGCCGGGGCTGCGGGAACAGCCGAATCAGCTTGGGAAACGGAAATGGTGGCGGTTTTCGACCAATACAAACGCTGCTACGGCACGCGCCGACTCCAGGTTGAGTCGCAGGAGCGGGGCCACCGGGTGGGCCGCTAGGCCTTGCTCATAGGCTTGCGTCGCCAACTACGGAAGGCCTTGCAGCCCAAGTCCTTCGTCCCGCACATCACCGATTCGACCCATAGGCAGCGTTGCGCACCCAACTTGTCGCGCGACCAGCCGCGACCTACGCAAGCCAACCGGGACTGGGTGAGCGATATCACTTACCTGCTGCTTGCCAGCGGGGCCTGGGCTTACTTGTGTACCCTTCAGGACGGGTGAACCAAACATGTGGTGGGCTGGCAGGTGCGCGCCGACATGACCGAAGCCTTGGTCATCAGCGCTTTGCAGCGGGCGCTGCTGTCCCAATGGCCCGCCCCTGTCTTGGAGGTGCATTCCGACCGCGGCGGCCAATACGTGGGCAACGCCTACAAAGCCCTGCTGCGCGAAGCCCAGGCGCAGCTTTCCCCCAGCCGATGCGGCGAATGCTACGACAAGGACCAGACTGAAAACCGACTAAAGATTTTGGGTGCCTGTGTTCGCGCCTCAAAACTGAAGAACTCGAAGCTCGTGACTGGCCCTTTTTTGCCGACTTAGCCGATGCACAGGCCCGCGTCGCGGCCTATTTTTACTACGACAGCCATGAGCGTCGCCACTCCAGTATTAGCTATCAGAGGCCTTATCAATTTCACCAACAACAACTTGCCGATATCACCCAATTTTCTCCTGCTTAACTGGACCACCTCATGGATAGCCTTCGCCAGTCTCCACCCGCGTGGCAAGCGGCTAGATTAACCAGGGTGAAGTACTTTGTAGGAGATTGAGAAGTCATTACTCATCTCCTTATGGATAATAAAATCGCTGCTAATTCCTTTCGACGAGTGGATTTAATTGGGCGACTAGCTGATTCTGAGGCTTGGGATTTGATTGTGATTGGGGGTGGCGCTACGGGTTTAGGGGTGGCGTTGGATGGGATTAGTAGGGGGTATAAGACTTTATTGCTGGAGAAGGCAGATTATGCAAAAGGTACTTCCAGCCGAAGTACCAAGCTCGTGCATGGCGGAGTGCGCTACCTGGCGCAAGGAGATGTGCGTTTGGTACGTGAGGCATTGCATGAACGAGGGTTATTGCTGCTGAATGCACCGCATTTAGTCCGGACTCAAACGTTTGTCATTCCTGCCTACAATTGGTGGGAAGTGGTTAAATATGCAATTGGCCTGAAGTTATACGACCTGTTGGCAGGCAAGCGTGCCATGGGAGCTTCTGGTTATATGGGTAAAAAACAAGTTGTAAATCAGCTTATTAATGTTCAGCAAGAAGAGCTAAGAGGAGGTGTCGTTTACTGCGATGGGCAATTTGATGATGCGCGGCTTGCCATCAACCTAGCCCAGACAGCAGTGGAATCAGGCGGCATAGTGCTCAATTATATTGAAGTTCGAGAGATATTGAAAGATGCACAGGGCGCGGTAGCTGGTGTAGTGGCTGTGGATGTGGAAACGGGAGTTGGCTATGAGTTGCGGGCTAAAGCGGTAATTAATGCTACTGGCGTTTTTGTAGATGACGTCCGACAGATGGATGACCCCGGGAGTGCGCCAATAGTGCGACCGAGCCAAGGAATTCATCTTGTAGTAGATAAGACCTTTCTGCCAGGGAAGAATGCCTTGGTGATACCTAAGACCACCGACGGAAGAGTGCTGTTTGCGGTACCCTGGCATAATCGCGTCGTGCTGGGGACTACCGATACGTTGGTGGCTCAGCCAAGCCCGGAGCCGCAGGCGTTGGAAGAGGAAGTAGACTTTATTCTCGACACAGCAGCTAAGTATTTGGTCAAGGCTCCTAAAAGGAAGGATGTACTTAGCGTGTTTGCTGGCTTACGGCCGTTAGCGGTGAGTTCGGGGCGAGGCAGGGCAACTAAGGATATCTCGCGTCGACACCAGATTTTAGTGTCGAAGGCAGGGCTGATTACTATTACTGGTGGTAAGTGGACTACTTATCGGCGCATGGCGGAGGATGTAGTAGACCGGGCCATTGCGTTGGGGAAGTTGCCGGCTTCTCAATCTCAGACAGCCCACCTGGCTATCCACGGTGCGCAGCTGATAACGGATACGAGTAGTCATCTTTACGTGTATGGCAGCGACCGGCCGGCTTTGGAACAGCTAATGGCTGACCACCCGGACCTGGGAGAGAAGCTGGATGATGCATTGGAATTTACCAAAGCGGAGGTGGTGTGGGCGGCTCGTTTTGAGATGGCTCGCACCGTTGAGGATGTGCTGGCCCGTCGGGTACGGGTGCTATTCCTGGATGCTGCGGCCGCTATTCGAATAGCTCCACTCGTTGCAAAATTGCTGGCTCAGGAATTGGGGCGCGATGCAAAGTGGGAGGAAGCTCAAATAGCAGCGTTTCGGCAGTTAGCTCAGCATTATCTGCTTTGATAGGAGAAGGTAACTGCCTGTAGAAGAGTGTAATTAGTTTGAAAAAAACAATTGCATGCCCTGATGAGGATATTAAGAGAACTAAGGTTTTATTTTCGGTTTATGAACCAGCTATTTAATCAACTGCAGGATGCTGGCAGCACGTATTTGAGAGTGAAGGCAAGGGCTACTTGTTGGGCATTGCTGCTGTTGGGGCTGACTTTTGACGGGCAAGCCCAAGCGCTTCCTCCGCCCAGCGCAGTAGCATTGCTGCGTCCAGCGGCTGTATTCGATGGTCAGGATTTTCATTCGGGCTGGGTGGTGCTGGTCGAGGGCGATAGAATCACGGCCGCCGGTCCGGCCGCGCAGGTTGCCCGGCCCGCAGGTGTCCGCGTCTACGACTTACCGGGGCTTACGCTGCTGCCGGGCCTGATTGAAGGGCATTCGCACCTGCTGCTGCATCCCTACAACGAAACATCCTGGAACGACCAGGTGCTACTGGAGTCGCAGGCGTTGCGCGTGGCCCGGGCCACGGCGCACGCCCAGCGCACGCTGCTGGCCGGCTTCACCACGGCCCGCGACCTTGGTACTGAAGGTGCCGGCTACGCCGACGTAGGGCTGAAGCAGGCCATCAACCAAGGCATCATCCCCGGGCCCCGCCTGCTGGTGGCTACCCGTGCCCTGGTGGCTACCGGCAGCTATGGCCCTAAGCTCTCGGGAGATGCGGATGTGCCCCAGGGTGCACAGGAGGCGGATGGCGTGGATGGCATCATCCGGGCGGTGCGCGAGCAGATTGGCAAGGGGGCCGACCTTATCAAAGTGTACGCTGATTACCGCTGGGGAGCTGATGGCTCGGCCCAGCCCACGTTTTCGCAGGACGAGCTGACGCTCATCGTGCAAACGGCGCGGTCGTCGGGGCGGGGCGTGGTAGCTCACGCTACTACGCCCGAGGGCATGCGTCGGGCCATCCTGGCCGGGGTTGAAACCATTGAGCACGGCGACAGCGGCACGCCCGAAATCTTCGCGCTGATGAAGAAGCGCGGCGTGGCGCTGTGCCCTACGGTGGCCGCCGGCGATGCCACAGCTCAGTACAAAGGCTGGCACAAGGGCCAGGACCCCATGCCGGCCCGCATCGAGCAAAAGCACCAAAGCATGGCCGCCGCCCTGAAAGCGGGGGTAACGCTGGTAATGGGCGGCGATGTGGGCGTGTTTACCCACGGCGACAATGCCCGCGAAATGGAACTGCTGGTGCGCGACTACGGCCTCACACCGCTGCAAGTGCTGCGGCAGGCCACCAGCGGCAACGCCCGGATTTTCCACCTCGCCGACCGGGGCAGCATCCGCCCCGGCCTGCTGGCCGATTTGGTAGCCGTGGCCGGCGACCCTACGCAGGACGTGGCCGCCCTGCGCCAGGTGCAGCTGGTGATGAAAGGCGGTGTGCTCTATAAGCAGCCCAAGTGAGTGCCCGCAGATTTACGGCAGCTATTATTCATCAGAGAGATGACATTCAACTATTTTGGTGATTGGAGAATTGATTGCTCCTGTCCGCAGCCTATTTTTGCTGCGCTATCCCCGCGAGTGTGATTTATGTAAAATCAATTGCGGAGTAGTATTCATCATTCCTTACCAACCAGTCCACTATGTCGTTTTCTACCCGCTTTCGGTTTGTCGTTGGCGCACTCAGCATTTGCGCGCTCTCGGCGCACGCCCAAACTCCGGTTTCGGCTACTCCGGCCACTCCGGCTATCGCGCCAGTAACTGCAATGGCCGCCCCGGCCGATGCCCCGCTGATGATGCCTGCCCAAGTGCCGGGCAAGTACAAAGACTATCTGAATAAACGCTACGCAACTGATAAAGAGGCGCGTGCGGCGGTGCATATGTTCGGCCGTAAGCAAACGGGCGGCGCAGTCTGGCTGATTGGCGGGGGAACGGTACTTGGTGTTTTAAGCTCGCAAACCGGTACTACCAGCGATGCCTCCGGCACCCGCACTTTCACCATTACGCCACTAGGCTATGTAGTGTTTACGGTGCTGCCGGCCGCGCTCGCCATTAGCAAGTTTGCACGCTTCAACAACGGAGAACTGTATAAGATGCTGTTGGAGTACGACAAAACCCACGCGCTGCCCGGCTACGTTGTCGCTAAGCTCAGTAAGTCGGACTACCTGTAAGAACAGTTTACCGCTACGTTATTTACAGAATTGGGCCATCACCACAGCAGCTCTCCTGAAGCTATTGTGGTAATGGCCCGATGTTGTAAACAGCTATTCGCGCTTGCCCTTAAGCATCGTTTTGAGGGCGGCCAGCTCGTCGCGCAGTTTGGCGGCTTGCAGGAAGTCGAGCTCCTTGGCGGCGGCCTCCATCTGCTTTTCAGTGGTTTTGATGAGCTTTTCGAGCTCGGTGCGGTTCATCATGGCCACCACGGGCTCGGCGGCCAAGGCCAGGGCACCATCCGAGTCGGGGCCGGAATAGACTATGGTATCCAGCACGCGGTAGTCGGAGAGGGAGGTTTGGCCCAGGATTTCGGCGTGGCTCTTGCGCACGGTGCGCGGCGTGATGCCGTGCTCTTCGTTGTAGGCGGCCTGGGTAGCACGGCGGCGGTTCGTCTCGTCGATGGCCCGCTGCATGGAGCCGGTCATGCGGTCGGCGTACATAATGACCTTGCCGCGGTCATTTCGGGCCGCGCGGCCCATGGTCTGAATCAGGCTGCGCTGGTCGCGCAGAAAACCTTCCTTATCAGCATCGAGAATGGCGACCAGGCTCACTTCCGGCAGGTCGAGGCCTTCGCGCAGCAGGTTCACGCCAATCAGTACGTCGATTTCGCCCAGCCGCAGCTTGCGCAGAATCTCGACCCGGTCCAGCGTTTTCACGTCGGAGTGGACGTATTCCACCTTGATGCCGAGGCGGTCCATGTACTTGCTGAGCTCCTCGGCCATTCGCTTGGTGAGGGTGGTTACCAGCACCCGGTCGCCCATTTTTACCCGCTCATCCACTTCGTCCAGCAGGTCATCAATCTGATTCACGCTGGGGCGAATGTCGATTTCCGGGTCGAGCAGGCCAGTGGGACGGATGACTTGCTCCACCACCACGCCGCCGGCCTGGGCCAGCTCATAGTCGGAGGGCGTGGCCGATACGAAAACGGCCTGCCGGTACATGCTTTCGAACTCGTTGAAGGTCAGCGGCCGGTTGTCCAGGGCGGAGGGCAGGCGGAATCCGTACTCGATGAGGGCGGTTTTGCGGCTGCGGTCGCCCCCCCACATGGCCCGGATTTGGGGCATGGTGGCGTGGCTCTCGTCCACTACCAAGAGGTAGTCGTCGGGGAAATAGTCGAGCAGGCAGAACGGCCGCGAGCCCGGCGTGCGCCCGTCGAAATAGCGCGAGTAGTTCTCGATGCCCGAGCAGTAGCCCAGCTCCCGAATCATTTCCAGGTCGAACTCCGTGCGCTCCAGGATGCGCTTGGCTTCGGAGTCGCGGCCTTCCTTCTCGAAGTAGGCGTGCTGCTGCACCATGTCGTCCTGAATCTGCTTGATAGCCGCGTTCAGCGTGTCCTTGCCGGTCACGAACAGGTTGGCCGGGTACAGCGCCACGCCGCTGGCCTCGTCGCTCAGCTTCTTGCCGCTCACGGGGTCAATTTTGTGCACTGACTCGATTTCATCGCCAAAAAAGTAGATGCGAATGGCGTAGTCGGCATAGGCCGGAAACACGTCCACCGTGTCGCCCTTCACCCGAAACGAGCCCCGGGTGAACTCCACCTCGGTGCGCGAGTACAGAATCTGCACGAACTGATAGAGCAGGTTATTGCGCGTGTAGCGCATGCCCGGCTTCAGGAAAATGACGTTTTTGGCGAATTCCTCGGGGTTGCCGATGCCGTAGATGCACGATACGGAGGCAATGACAATCACATCGCGCCGCCCGCTGAGCAGGGTGGAGGTGGTGTGTAGCCGCAGCTTCTCGATTTCCTGGTTGATGGCCAGGTCTTTCTCGATGAAAACGTCGGTGCTGGCGATGTAGGCCTCCGGCTGGTAGTAGTCGTAGTAGCTGATGTAGTACTCGACCGCGTTGTTGGGGAAAAACGCCTTGAACTCGCCGTAGAGCTGGGCGGCCAGCGTCTTGTTGTGGCAGAGCACCAAGGCCGGCTTGCCGGTTTGGGCAATAACGTTGGCCATGGTGAAGGTTTTGCCGGTGCCGGTGGCTCCGAGCAGTACCTGGGCATAGTCGCCGTTGTTCACGCCCTCCACGAGCTTGGCAATGGCCGTGGGCTGGTCGCCGGTGGGCTTAAATTCAGACGTCAGTTGGTACTCCATGCATTGGAAAAGGTTAGCCGCAAAGGTCAGCCTACCTTAACCAATAAGGAGGATATTGGGTTTCGTCGGAAATGAAAAGCCCCGGTATTATCGCCCGAACTCGATGGCGGCCTCTACCCCAAACGTGTACGGGTGGCTTCGGGCCAGGTAGCTCTGCGCGGGGTGGGCATTGAGGGAAACCAGGCCGAGGTCGGCCACGGGCCCGGCCGACAGGGCCCACTTGCCGGTACCAGCGCGGAACTGGGCCCCCGCGCCGCCGCGCACGCTGGCCAGTACCCGCCGGTAGGGCGTGCCGGCCGAAAGGATGGAGTAAGTGCGCGTGGCTTCGGGGTTGCCTTCGACATCGCTGCGCACGCCCAGCAGGGCACTCACCACGCCGCCGAGGCGGCCGTAGAGGCTCCAGCCACGCTTTACGGGGTCGGTGTAGCGTACTTCGACCGGCACGCTAGCCAGGCGGTAGCGGAAATTGGTGGTTTGCATGGGCCGGGCAGACTGCCCCAGGTCGAACAATTGCTCACCCACAAAAGCCGAAGACGAGGCTGACCGGGCGGTGGCTTGATTAAGCTCGATGCCCGTGCTCAGCGACCAATGGCCCCTGAGGTGGCGGGTAGCCAGCACGGCCAGGCGCTGGCTGAAACCCGGCCGCAGGTTGTTGCGGTATTCGGTCGCGGCGCTTTCGGTCAGGGTCGGGGAGTTGATGCCGAAAGCCGGGCTGGAGTCGTAGTCGTGCTCGGGCTCGATTCCGGTGCGCGAGAAGTTGATGTTGGGATTGAACACGCCGGCCATGTAGCTGGTGCTGTAGTGCCAGCGGTGGGCATCAATCGCGGCGGGTACTTCGGTGGGCACCGCCACCGTAGTCAGGCCGGCCGGCAGCGTTTCCGCATCGGCCAAAGCCAGGGAAGCGGAGCGAGCGGCGAGACCGGTTGGCTCAGCGGCCATTGCCGAAGCGGTGGAAGTCGGGCCAAGCAGCGAAGGCGCGGTAATTGCCAGGCTGGTAGTTGTTGTGCCGCTGCCAGCCGCGCCGCCCGTAGCCGCCGCCGAACCAGTAGTAGCCGAAGTAGCGACCACGGCAGCCATTTGCTTGTCGCTACTCATGGTGCCATCAGCAGCGGGCGAAGTAGCAGTGCCCGGGGTTGCGCGGGCTGCAAAAGTCGCGGTAGCTGCCGCAACTGTGGCTGCCGGACCCGTTTGGAAACGGCGGCTGCCGCCGTAGCGGGCAGCAGGGGTATAGCGCCCTTCAGCGCTTCGCGGAGCCGAAACCGGCCCAAAACCGGTAGCGCGGCCAGCGGCGGTTGCGGCCACTGCCTCGCGGGCGCTGGCTGCGGTGAGTGCGGTGGCTGCGCGGCCGGTGATGCGCTGAGTTTCGGGAGCCGGGTTAGCAGCTACCGCGGCGGCGGCAGCCATGGTGGCGGCGGCGGAGCTGCTTGCAGCCGTCACGCGGCGGCTTGTGGCGGCCGAAGCAGGAGCGGCGTCCGCACCCGGGCGCGTAGCGGCCGGGTTGCGCACGGCAGCTACCTCGCTGCGGCTCAGCGTTGTATCGCGGCCCACCCACCAGCCCGTGCCCGCCAGCGAAGCCAGCAGCAGGCTGGCCGCGGCTACCCAGCGCGTGGCCGCGAGGCGGCGGCGATAAATCTCGTTCTGCCGAATGAGCAGCGAGTTATCAATCTGGTCCCACAGCATGGGGCGCGGGGGCACGGCGGCCTCTTCGCCCAGGTGGTGGCGGAATAATTCCTCCAGGTTACCGGTAGGGTTAGGCGTAGTGTTCTGGTCGATAGGATTAGCTGACATGGCGGGTTGGAGTGCCGAGGCGCTCCAGTTTAGTTTGGAGGATAACGCGGGCCCGGGAATATTGCGACTTGCTCGTGCCCTCCGTTATGCTTAATAATTCACCAATTTCTTTGTGCGTATAGCCTTCAATAGCGTAGAGGTTGAAGACCATGCGGTAGCGGGGGGCCAGCTCCTGCACCATGGTCAGGAGCTCCTGGAAGTTGTAGTTGCTGAGGGTAAATTCTTCGCTGGCCAGGGTTTCGGGGTATTCACCGTCGCTCACTGCTACCAGCGAGGCGTTGCGGCGGTGCTGGCGCAGGGCTGCGTTTATCATGATACGGCGGACCCAGAATTCCAGCGGGCACTCGCGGCGGAAGCTGCCCAGGGTGCGGAATACCGTGAGGAAGCCTTCCTGCAGCACGTCCTCGGCCTCGAAGGTGGTTTGGGCGTAGCGCAGGCACACGGCCATCATTTTGCCGGCATACTTCTCGTAAAGCAGCTTCTGGGCCAGCTGGCGGCCGCGCAGGCAGCCGTCAATCAGCTCGGCCTCGGTGGGCGGGCTGGTCACGGCCGTGCTCCGGCTGGCCGTGAGGCGCGGGGCCGTCGCGGGTTGGTTGGGCAGCGCGTCGTCGGCCCCGAACGCGAACCACGTCGCGGCGCTCATGCCCGCTGCCGGGTACCCGCGCCGGCCAGGGAAGATAAAATAGAGAAGGTCATTTTTTGCAGCATAGGAAGGGAGTTCGATTGGGTAAAAAACAGGCCTGTGGCGGGCCTGCTACCTGTGGATGCCCGGCGCGGCCAAAAGGTTGCAACCCGGTTTCACCACTGGCGGCATTTCTGAAGATAAAGCAGTTTCCGCTGTGGTGAAGGATATAAAAAATGAAGCGTTAAAAATTTGACAGCCAAATTTTTAACGCTTCATTTTTTATATCCTTCGAAAACCATACACTAACCCGCAAGCTGCTCTGATGCTCTAAGTTGTTGGCCATTAGTTGTCAGCTGTTGGTAGGATGGCAATCGCCTGACTGACAAATAACAACGAGTAACTGACAACCCGTTTGCTTTTGAACGACTACTCAATAAGGCCTGCGCCAAGCTACCAGCGCTACCGCACCCTAGCGGCCGTTCCAGATGTCCCAGGCGGCTTCGGCTTGCCGCTGGAGCATGTCGAAGCCGTTTTTGGTGTGCGCCCCGGCGGCCTGGCCCCGCTGCATAAACAGGGTCTCGGCGGGGTTGTACACCAGGTCGTAGAGGTAGTGGTGGGCACTGAGGGCCTCGTAGGGCAGGCGCGGGCACTGGTCGGTGTGCGGGTAGGTGCCCAGCGGCGTGGCATTGATGATGAGCTGGTGCCCGGTAATGAGTGGCGGCGTGAGGTCGTCGTAGGTCAGGCCGGCGTCCATTGGGTTGCGCGTCACGGTCCAGTGGGCAATGCCCAGGTCGTTGAGGGCCACTACCACGGCTTTGGCCGCGCCGCCGTTGCCCAGCACCAGAGCCCGGCTGCCGGACGGGGCCGGAAAAAACTGCCGCACCGATTCCCGAAAGCCCACCACATCGGTGTTGTGGCCCAGCAGCGAGCCATCGGGCCGGCGCTCAATCACGTTCACGGCTCCCACGCGGCGGGCCGAGGGGGCCAGCTCATCCAGGTAGGTGGTCACGCTTTCCTTGTAGGGCACGGTCACGTTCAGGCCCACCAGCTGGGGGTGCGCCGCCAGCAGCGCCGGCAGCTCGCCGATGCTGGCCAACTCGAACAAATCGTAGGTATGTCCTGCCAGGCCCAGCGAGTAAAACTTCTGGTTGAAATAAGTCTGCGAAAACGAGTGGCTGAGGGTGCGGCCAATAAGCCCAAACTGACGCATGGCTGGGGAGGAAGATGACGGGAGAAGCGAATAATCCGGAAATAGAAATAGCGGCTCTTACGCCGTGCCTTCGGCGAAGCGCCGCTAAAGGTGTAGCGCGGACTTTGTAGTCCGCGAGTCTGCGCCGTTTGGTCGTTGTAACGGCGCAGACTCGCGGACTACAAAGTCCGCGCTACAGCAGAACATTCGGGATAAGGCAAACCAATATTGCCGCTCCTTTACGCTACGGCCTTACGGCCTGCCAGCTTGCTCTTCAGGAAAGACCACAGCGGCGGCAGTACCGACAGCAGGATGATGGCGTAAATCACCAGCGTGAAGTTCTTCTGCACCCACGCGATGTTGCCGAAAAAGTAGCCCCCCAGCGTGAGCGAAATCACCCACAGGGCCGCGCCGGCTACGCTGTAGGTCGCAAAGTAGCGGTACGTCATGGTGCCCACGCCGGCCACGAATGGCGCAAACGTGCGCACGATGGGCACGAAGCGGGCCATGATAATCGTTTTGCCGCCGTGCTTGGCGTAGAACGCCTGGGTCTGGTCGAGGTACTTGCGGTTCAGAAACTTGTAGTTCTCGCGGAACACCCGGGGGCCCAGGTAGTCGCCCACCATATAGTTGAGGTTGTCGCCGATGAAGGCGGCCGCCATCAGCAGCGGAATGAGGATGCCCACGTTGAGCAGGGGCTGGCCGGTTTCGGGGTTGGGCTGGGCGGCCAGCGTGCCGGCCACGAACAGCAGCGAGTCGCCGGGCAGGAAAGGAAACACGATAATCCCGGTCTCAGTGAAGATGATGAGAAACAGAATGACGTAGATGAGGTTGCCGTATTCCAGCACGAGCAGCTTGAGATGCACATCGAGGTGGAGAATAATGTCGAGAAAATGCTTGAGTAGTTCCATGCCAGGGCTAAGTGAGCCACAAAGAAAACTGCTCGCCGCCGAACGGCCCCGCTTCTCGCCCTTGAGTAGGTGAAATCGTAGGCTACTGGTCTGGCTTGTTGTACCTTTGCGGCCCGATTGGCTATAGCTAAGCAAAGCCTTACTTAAATAAACAACTTTTTATTCAGTGCAATTGGCGGTGCAATTCTGGTCCCTGACCCGCTATAGTCGGTTTAGGGCACTGCCGCCGGGGGCACCAGGTACCGGCAGTTATAAAACTGGCATGACCTGTGATTAGGCGTTGCCGCGGGCCAGCCTGGCACGGTCAATTCCTGAACTACTGTGCTTCTACTGCTTCTACTGTTATGTTTTTTCCCTGGGCTAACCTCGGCCGTGCCTTTGCCGTTGCAGGACTAAAAATTCAAGTACTCAGATGATTGTTTATCAGGGAGGGGACTGGTGGCGCGCCTTGTGGCACTTTCACACTTCCGCCGTTATTCGTTTGCTGCTGAAGCGCGTGGCGCTGGTGGGAGCCTACGGCTCGGCCATTGCCGTGGTCAGCCTCGATTTTCACACCCTCAACGTGCGCATTGGGCGCGAGTACCTCTCCATCCTGGGCATTCTGCTCAGCCTGCTGCTGGTGTTCCGCACCAACACCGCCTACGACCGGTACTACGAAGGCCGGGGCGTGTGGGGCCAGCTCGTGTCGCACTGCCGGGGCCTGGCCATGGAAATGAATGCCCTGCTGCCCCGCGAAGCCAAATCGAGCCGCCGCTACTTCGCCGCCCTCATCTCCAACTTCCCCATTGCTCTCGAAGGCAGCCTGCGCAACCGCGTGCGCTTCGATAAGATGGAGGCCACGCCCGACATCATCGAGCGCCTGCAAAAGGCCGAAAGCGTGTGCTCCACCATCATCGCCGTGCTCATGGAAAGCGTGGAGCAGCTGCGCCAGGTTCAGATTTTCGACCCCATCCACCTCATCAACATCAAGCAGCACTACCTGGGTATGATGACCGTGAACGGCACCTGCGAACGCATCAAATCTACACCCATTCCCTACTCCTACAGCTTTTTTATCAAGTGCTACATCACCATTTTTATCATGGTCATGCCGTTGGTGCTCGTCGACTCCTGCGGCTGGTGGATGGTGCCCATCACCATGATTGGGGCCTACGCCATGCTTGGGCTGGAGATGATTGGCAATGAGATTGAAAACCCGTTTGGCTACGATAGCAACGATTTGCCCATCACCCAACTCTCCAATAAAATTCGGGTAAGTGTACATGATTTGCTGGGCGTGGAACTACCCGCCGAGAAAAAGGCTTTGGCGTCTGTTCCGTACAGCGTCGTACACTAACTCCGTTTTTCTTTTGGCGGGCCAAGCTGGTGGTTAAGCCGGTAGCACACAACGCCCACCGAATTTAAAGCAGAACTGTAACAAATACTTTTTTTGGACAAAACGAGCATTTGTTTAAATATTTTCAGAACCGTCAGACCTTTTTTTTACCTTTGCGTATATGCGCCTCGTCGCCAATACGCGAGTTAACGCGTTTTTCTCTTTATTTCATCCAATTTCCAATTCCATGCAAACATTAACCTTTACTCAGAAGCTACTGCGACAGCGTCGCTTCTTAAGCTCCCTTATCCCGCTGTTCGCCTTGTTTGTCGGACTGGGTGCGTCACAGTCGGCAGTGGCGCAGATTACAGATAATACCGTCACCCTGAACGTGCGTGGTACCTCCGGCACTTTCAACACGCAGGCTGGCACGGCCGGTCTTACTAATTTCTTCGACCGGGATTTTGGCACGTTTGATTCGTCGGTTCCGTCGGAAGTGTTCCAGATTAACGGGGCTACGCTGACTGTTCAGGAAACCGGTGGTGCTGTATACGACCAAGGCGAACTGCTTTTCCGAGTATTTCCGGGTACTTTAGCTACCGCCCAACTCCCAGCTACTTTCACCAACAACGCCACTTCCATTGATTTGGGTACCGGCGTACTCGGCGCTGGCAATGTGCGTACTTTCACCTTGAGTGCTGCGAACCAGAACCTGTTGGCAGCGGCAGTGGGCTCGGCTTCTCCTGGAACTTCCAATCGCTTTGATGTGCGGTTTAGAGCGACTGATAACTTTGTTACCGGTGGGTCGCTCGTGTCGCTTATTCGTCGTTCGGTCTTTACCCGAGTTACGCCGCCCGTAAACGGGGTTACTTTCTCTAACCCTAACGTTATTGTGGACCAAGGCAACGGCCCCGTGTCGCGCACCGGCTCGGTGTTCAACGGTGCCTTCCTGACTGACCAGAAGCCTAGCTCAAGTGCTACCCCGTCTTTTAATATCAATGATGGTGTTCTTGTTCTCAAAGGTGGTTCTGTTACCACGACCGCAACTGGTACCAGCGTAGTGAACGGCGTAAACCTGAATTACATCGTTTATGCTTCTAACTTCGCTGTGATTGCCAATGGTATGTTGCAGTTGAACCCGACTGCACCAGCCGCTAGTGGCGTCCGCACCTTTGAACTGACGACGGGCACGGTTAACGTGATTACGCCAATTCAGACTGCTGGCAACGGTTATATCCTTTCTATCTCTTACCAGGCTACCTTTCAAAACGGCGGCGGTTTCCCTAATACTGCTACCGACAACGGCCCGGCCAACCAAGGCTACAACGCCACGTTTGACGTAGACGGCACCAAAACCCCGCCGTCCACCATCACGGCCAACACCATCGGCATCGCCCCAAATGGCAACGCCGATGTTACTTACAACATCAACCCCAGCACCCCGCGTCCTTTCCAGGGGGCTAACCTGAGCGACCCGGCTAACGGCGGCTCCGACTACAATGTGAACAACGGCCAGCTGCGTCTGAATGCCACTACCGTTACCACCACCGAAGCCGGTCCGAATACCATCACCAACGTCATTCTCTACTACCGCACCCGCTTGACCAGCACGCCCGGCGGTGCCTTCCAGGCCATCAACCTGACGCAGTCGGGCCCGGTATCGAATGGTGTTCGCACGTTCATCCTCGACCCCGGCCCAGGTGGCATCAACCCCCAGCCCAACTTGGTGGCTACCCCGGCTGTGACGGCCGCCGGTGCCTACAGCGTCGACGTATACTACCAGGCCAACGGTCAGAATGCATCTACCGGTGCCAACTTCGTCATCACTGACCCGCCCACGGCTCCTTCGAACGTTTACACCGCCAACTTTACGGTAACGGGTACGCCAATAGCCGAGACCATCTGGACCGGTGCCCGCAACGACAACTGGTTCGACCCGCTGAACTGGAGCAACGGTGTGCCCAATGCCACCAAAAACGCCCTGGTTCGTGACTTGGGTGCTGGCAACAGCGTTCCGTACCCGAACATCAACTCTGATACCCGCGTGACTACTGCCAGCGGTGCGCTGATTTACGACAACACGGGTTCCGGCCCCGCCATAGCACGTAACCTGATTTTGGGTGGTACGTCGCAGGCCTCGCGCTCTATTGCTCGCCTGATAGTGGGTCAGCTACAAGTGTTCGGTGACTTCGACAACACCTACGACAGCTTCATACAGCGCGAAAACACGATTATAGCGTTTACTGGTGTCAACCAGAATATTACCGGCGGCACGTTCTTCCGGGTAGATATTGCGGGTGGAGGCACCAAAACACTGGCCGGGGTGATGACCATCCAGACTTCGCTCAACTTTCTTACCGGCGTAACTACTGGTTCGGAGCCTGCCGTCGTTAACCTAAGCATCGCTTCCGACGCCAATGCGGGGGTATTGAGAACGAACATTGCTACTCCCAGTGTGTCGGTAGTAGTACTGACCGACCGCACGGTATTCAACAATAACAACGGTGCTCAGATTACGGGTGAAACGGATGCTTCTTATCTGTTCGGTTTCGCACGCACCAGCCGTGCCAGCGTATTAGTAGGCGAAGCCCGCACGTATGGCAACATGGGCATGACTGTTACATTCAACGGTGTCAACAATCCCGGTAACGTAGATGTGACCCGCAACACGGTGGAGTCTTACGCGCCGGTAAGCGGCCGCTATGGTATCCGTCGCATCTTCGGTGTCCGTCCTTCCGACGCTGCAACCAACACCGGCGGTCTGGTGGCTACGATAGTGTTCCGCTACCGCGACAGCGAAACCATGAACCTGAACGGCCCCAATACCTTCACCCCCGGTACGAGCAGCATTCCAGAAGATAGATTGACCATTTTCGTTTCGACCAATTCGGGTAATACCTTCGGCCTGGTAGGCCGCGATGGCCCGGTTGACGTGACAAATAACCTCGTCACGAAATCCGGGGTTCGCACCTTTGCTACTTTCACCCTCGGCGATGTCGAGAACCCGCTGCCCGTACGCCTCACGGCATTCGACGCCAAGCGCGTTGGCACCGATGCTTTGGTGACCTGGGAAACGGCTTCGGAGCAGAACAGCCGTGGCTACGACGTGCAGGTTTCGACCACCGGTAAGGAGTTCCGTACCCTGACTTCGGTACCAAGCGCCTCGCCCAACACGAACCGCACCACCCAGTATCGCTACATCGATACCGAGGCGAACAAGAGCGGCACCCGCTACTACCGTCTGCGCCAGATTGACCTGGACGGCAAAGAGACGTTCTTCAATCCGGTAGCCGTGAACTTCATCGGCAAAGCCGCCGAAACCGCGCTGGTTGCTTACCCCAACCCCCTCAACGGTAGCGAGCAGCTGCACCTGACCTTCCAGTCGGCCAATGCCGGCAAAGGCCAGCTCCGCATCACCGACATGACCGGCCGCATGGTTAGTCAGCAGTCGCTGGACGTGACCGCCGGCACCACCGACCTCGCCGTAGCCCAGCTCGGCGACCTGAAAACCGGGATGTACCTCGTACGCCTGACCCTGCCTTCGGGCCAGGTGCAGAACCTGAAAGTGGTGAAGCAATAAGCTAGCCTCACCCACCGCAAAAAACGCCGGTCTCCGCAAGGAGGCCGGCGTTTTTTGTGGGTGAGGTTGAGGCTTGCGCCGCAGTAGCGCGAAGCGGTGCTTCGCGTCCCCGCGCCATTCGGAATACGCCTCGGCTGCGCAGTAGCGCGAAGCGGTGCTTCGCGTCCCCGCGCCATTCGGAATACGCCTCGGCTGCGCAGTAGCGCGAAG
>NZ_BAABDI010000051.1:0-15213 GCF_039539545.1 Hymenobacter antarcticus
TACTCTACCCCACGATTTTTACAGTTATTTGATGGTGAGTAACTTGCCTAATCAGCCAGTTCAATAAAGCATCGACCATTCGGGCTATTTTGGTTCCGGTTTTGGCAGCGGGGCGGGTGAGTTGGCGCACCATATTGAGGCCGTGGCGGCTAAGGCTCGTGGCGCGGTAGCCGTGGTTTTTGCGCACCACCGGCTGGCGCTGGTCCGCCGCCTGGCCCACGCTCAGGCAAAAGGCGTAGGCCAGGCTGACGAGGGCGACGAGTTTACGCAGCTTGTCGAAGCAGCGTAAGTGGGTGTTTCTTAAGTTAAATCCCCGGCCTTTTAGGTTTTGAAAGCACTGCTCGATGGTCCAGCGCTTCGCGTAGAACTGCCCCAGCGAGTGCAGGCCAGCGGTGCCAAAAAGAAAGATAAATTCACCCTCGGCCAGCGCTTTGACCCAGACTTGCCCCCAGACCCCATCCACTTGCACGCAGGCAAAGCGGCGCGACGCGCCCACGGCCAGGCCCAGGTCGGCAATGGCGCGGCGGCCCCCGTTCTCGTCCGTGAGCAGGTGGTGCTTGGGCAGGCGCATGACAAAGTTCAAGCCGTTGTCTTTAAGCCACTTCAGCCAGGTGTGACCCACAAACTCGCGGTCGCCCAGCACCAGGCCAATGCGTTCGCGGCCCAGCAGGGTCACGCACTTCTCGAGCACGGCAATGCGCTGGGCGGCGTTGGAATTACCGCTGCGGTTGTCGAGCAGTTCCCAATAGAGGGGCACGTGCCAGGTGTCGGAGCCCACCGTGACGAGCAGGATATTGACCTGACACTTGCCGAAATCCCATTCGGTGCGGTCAATACACAAGCGCAGCTTGCCTGTAGCCGGTAATAGCTTTATTATCAATTGCATAAAAGCCGAATAGTCGAGCGTCACGGCGCGGAAAAAGTTCTGAATCCGGGTTTCGTTCGAGGCGGGCAGGGCGTCATCGTTGAGGTGCTCGGCCACTTCGCGAAACTGGACGTTGCGGCTCTTAATCAGGCCAATAACGAATTGGGCGATGAATTTTTGCCGCGAGAGGTGGCCCACCAGGGGCACGTGCTGTAAAACGGTCGTAATTTTGGCGATGAGGCGTTGCTTCACGGGGCGGGAAGGGCTTTGGTGTGTTAGAACCACAAAGGTCGGCTCGCCCCGTTTTGCGGCTGCAATCCCCTCAAACAGGCAATAGAAGGCACCTTTAGACTCTAAATCGCTGCCTGTCAATTAACTAAAAATCGTGGGGTAGAGTACTATTCGCGCCAACGGCTTAACTAAATAGGTTTAGAAAATTGGCCGAATTAGACTCGACCGAATACCGTTCTTTTACAGTGCGCCGGGCGGCTTTACCCAGTTCCGTGCGCAAAACCGGGTCAAGTAGCAGCCCTTTAATGGCTGAATACCACTCTTCCTGGCTCACGCAGACATAGCCATTACAGCCATTTTGTACTACCTCGCTGTTCATGCCCACCGGCGATACAATGGCAGGCATGCCAAGCGCCATATATTGCAGGGCTTTGAATGCACATTTCCCTTTGGCCCAGGGGTCATCCTCCAGAGGCATCAGACCAAAATGAAAACTCAATAAGTCATCAATTTCAGTCATTTTGTTCCAAGGCATGAAATTCAACGACTTTAATTTCATGGGTAATTCGGGGGCCTGATTAGAAATTACCCGGAACTCGAAGTCTAGCCCTTCGGCCTCTAGTTGCGCCAACACGGGCAGCACCGGGAGCAGGTATTTGAGTGTGGAATGCGTACCCGTCCAGCCAATTATCAGCTTGCCCGGGGTAGTTTGGTTCCGGGTTCGGTTGTGCAACCTGATAGTATCAATCGTAGTAGGATTGATAACAGTATTAGGGTTGAACTGACGGGCGTAGGCGGCCAAATAGGCATTGCCGCAGCTATTTCTATAAGCCCAACGGCAGATATTATCCACTTTATTGTGGAATTTCATGTCTGCGGCTATGCGGTTAGCAGCCGAGGTGTTTGGTATCCAAATCGCATCATCAAAATCGTAGATAATGCGTTTACCAAACACTTTTGCGATAACCCATTCGAATACCGGCGGGCCAATCGGGGCGGCTTCGCGATGGATAAAAACATAGTTGTAAGCTGGTAAGGTGGGCAACAGCATGGCCCGCCGCGCAAACCCGGCGATGATGCCCAGGCCCTTACGCAGCATGTGTCCTGGCTTATATAAAATAGTCCAGGTAGCCTGACTGATAAAGGGCGCAAACTGATACGTGTGCCCTGCTTTTGTAAGCAAATCTAGGTATTGCTCGAAACGAAACCGCTGAGAGGGAGCCTGCCCTAAAGGATATGGAACAATAAAGAGAATATGCACAACACTATAAAATTTACAACCAGCACTGCCGAAACAGTTTTAATAATTTGGCGACTTAACGGTTTCGATAGAACTCCAGAATTGCTCCGATAACGCGCTGCTGCAAAGCCGGCGTCAGCTCGTAGTAGAGCGGCAGGCGAACCAGGCAATCGGTGTAAAAATCCGCCCAAGGTAGCTCGCGGCCATCGTGCTTGTCGGCGTAGAAAGGGCTTTTGTGCAACGACAGGTAGTGGAACACCGGCAGAATCTGCTGCTCGCGCAGGTACGCAATCAGGGCGGTGCGCTCGGCCAGGCTGGTGCATGTGAGGTAGAACATGTGACCGTTGTTGGTGGCGTAGTCCGGCAGGTTGGGCACGCCCACGCCGTGCTTACTCAGGCCGCTCAGAGCCGTATAGTAAACCTGCCACAGGGCCTTGCGCTGGTCCTGAATCTGGTCGAGGTTTTCGAGTTGGGCATACAGAAAGGCGGCGATAATATCGGAGGGTAGGAACGACGAGCCCATGTCGACCCAGCCGTACTTGTCGACTTCGCCCCGGAAAAAGGACGAGCGATTGGTGCCCTTTTCACGGATAATCTCGGCCCGCTGCGCAAAGCGCGGGTCGTTGATGGCCAGCATGCCGCCCTCGCCCGAGATAATATTCTTGGTTTCGTGGAAGGAAAAGGCCGCCAACTCGCCGAGGCTGCCCAGGGGTTTGCCATTGTAGTACGAGTCGATGGCCTGGGCGGCATCCTCCACCACGGCCAGCCCGTGGCGGGTGGCTATGGCCTGAATGGCATCCATGTCGCAGGCAATGCCGGCGTAGTGCACCGGCACAATGGCGCGGGTGCGCGGCGTGACCAAGGCCTCGATGGCAGCGGCATCGATGTTAGGATTGAAGGCGGTGCTGTCGGCAAACACGATTTTGGCCCCGCGCAGCACGAAGGCATTCGATGTCGATACGAACGTGTAGGACGGCACGATGACCTCATCGCCGGGCTGCAAACCGAGCAGGATGGCGGCCATTTCGAGCGCATCGGTGCAGCTGGTGGTCAGCAGCACTTTATGAAAACCGAACCGCTCCTCAAAAAACTGGTGGCAGCGCTTGGTGAACAGGCCATCGCCGGAAATCTTGCCCGAGCGTACGGCTTCTTCAATGTAAGTAGTTTCCTTGCCCGATAGGTAAGGCTTGTTGAACGGGATGGCCGTGGGAGTAGTCATAGAAAATAGTAGGCGGTGCAAACGCAGCGGCAAAGGTACGCAGGCGTGGCGGGGTGCTTACCCTTAAAGCCAGAGATGATAGATGTGCTCGACCTGCCACTCGTGGAAACCGCAGCGGCGGTAAAAGCCACAGGCAGACTCGTTGTCGAGTTGCGTGACGACCTGCAGCTCGGCCAGGCCCCAGGCGGCCGTGCGCTGCCGGGCGGCGGCCACCAGCTGCTGCCCGATGTGCTGCCCGCGGGCCTGCGCATCCACGGCCAGCAGGCCGATGTCGGCGCGGCCGTTTTTCAGGCCCAGCGTGAGCAGGCCCTGCGCGTGGCCGGTGTGCTGGGCATCGAACACCAACACTTCGCGGGCAATCTCATGGTTCAACGAATTCTGCAGCCAGCGCTGATAGAGGCCGGTGAAGACCGTGGATTTGAAATTAGTGTCGAGTCGGAAGCGCGAATACTCGCCGCTTTGCAGGGCCAGGCTTTCGAGCTGCGGGGTCCAGGTAGTGGTGGCCTGAATGGCCGGGCCGACGGCTTCAGACTGCTCGGCTGGCGCGACGGGCAGGGCGAATGTCACCTTGCGGTCGGCCAGCCACGCGCCGGCTTCCCGGGCGCTGGCGTTGCTGAGGGCATCGGCGGGCGCGACAACCAAGTAGAGCAGGCGCAGACCGGCGGCGCGGGCTTCGGCGACCAGCCGGGCCAGCTCATCCGGGAGTAGGGCATCAGCCGCCAGCCGGGCCACGCCGAAGCCGAGGCAGTCACTGTCCCAGGCCAGGGGCTGGAGAGCATTGGCGGGGGCACTCATGTGGTAGCGGGGGCAGCGGTATCAATATCAACCAAGTAGATAGGGCGGTTTTTCACCTGCTCGAAGGTTTTGCCCAGGTATAGCCCAACCATGCCGAGTACCGATAGCAGCAGGCCCGAGAAAAACCATACCGAAATAATCAGACTGGTGTAGCCCAGCACCTGGATATGCCCCGTCAGAAACCGCGCAAACGTTACCAATACCATTACAAAGGCCGAGGCCGATACCAGTAGTCCCAGCTTGATAGTCAGCCGCAGCGGTTTATCGGAATAAGCCAGAATAATATCCAAAGCCAGATTAATCAGGCTGCGAAAATTGTAACTACTCGAGCCTTCGGCCCGCTCGGCGTGTACCACGTTCACGGCGCTGGTCCGGAAGCCCACCCAGCGTACCATCGTGGGAAAGTAGCGGATACTTTCGCGCATGCGCAGCACGGCATCAACCACTTTGCGGTGATAGATGCCGAAATTGGCAATCGCGGGGTCCTGTTTAGTATCGGTGAGGTACGAGAGTACACCGTAGAAGGAGCGCGAGAAAAAGCGCTTGAAGAAGGTATCCTGGCGCTCGGCGCGGCGGGCAAACACGATTTCGGCCGGCTTTTCCTGGGCGTGGGCCAGCAGGGCCGGAATTTCCTCGGGCTGGTCCTGCAGGTCGCAGTCCATCACCACCACCCACTCGCCCCGGCTGTGGTCGAGGCCGGCCGTAATGGCGCGGTGCTGGCCGAAGTTGCGGCTCAGGCGCACGCCGCGCACGCGCGGGTCGAGGGCGGCCTGGGCCTGAATTCTACCCCAGGAATTGTCTGGCCCCCGGTCATCGACGAGGATGATTTCGAAGTTGTCGGTGATGGGTGCCAGGCTGGACTTGATGCGGCGCACCAGCTCATCGAGCATGGCCTCGGCCTGGTACACGGGGCTAACGACGGAAATATAGGGAAGCGGAGCAGCCAAAGGGCACGAGCGGTAAGTGAGCGAACAAAGCCGGCCTGCTTACGCAGCTTCGGCCGGAAGGGGTTGGGCCGGAGCCAGACGACGGTTCAGCAGCCGGTCGGCCAGCTCGCCCAGCAGCACGGCGGCGGGCAGTAGCATGAGTACGTCGGCTTGCAGCAGGTAGCGCATTTCGAGGTTGCGCATAATGAGACAGATGAAGAATATCATGCCCCCGACGAACAGCGCCACGGCCCACATGGCGGGCTCGCGGCGGTGCACCCACAGGGCCAGCAGCCCCACCAGCAGCAGCAGGCTGCGGTAGCCGAACAGTATCCGGATGGCCACATCTTTGGCCCCACCGAAGCTACCGTTGGTGCTCGATTTGAAAAAGGCCTTGAACAGGTTGGAGCCCGGCACGTGCAGCCAGTAGCCCACTGGGTGTTGGCGCGCGTAGCTCTGGCGCAGCGCGCGGAACCCCGCCCCTACTTCGGCGTTGCAGTTGTGGTTGCGGAAGTGCAGGTAGGTCGAGTCGTGCATCATGTAGGCCGTGTCGCGGTACACGGTGTAGATGCTGCGGTATATCGACTGGCCACTGCCGCCAGTAATGGGCAGGTGGGCAGCGGCGGCGGCTTTTTCCTGTTCCAGGCCGTAGTGGGTGCTGCTGGCGGCTTCGCGCTGCATAAAGAAGCTGGAGCCACACTGCCGGGCCAGCGTTATCAGCTCCTGGGCGCGGGCGGCCTCGGTGGCATTGGCAAATACGCCGGCCGGAAAGGCAATGGGGCCGCTGCCTTCGGCGATTTTCTCAATCCAGGGGTTTTCGTCGTTGGTCCAGGCGTGCACCCAGCTGCGGTACTCGTCCAGGTCTTCCTTGTGGCTGGCGTAACCAGCCGTCTTGGGCTTCAGCAGCTCGATGCGGTGGTAGCTGAGGTAGTTGCGAATGGGCCAGGTGGCGTACAGTGCCCCAAAGCCCAGGCCCACCAGCACGGCGGCCGTCCAGGCCTGGCGCCGGGCAAAGCCGCCCTTCTGCCACACTACCCATAGCAGCACGATGGGCAGAAACAAGCCCAGGTACTCGCGCGTGAACAAGCCCACCGCCACCAGCAGCCCCAGCCCGAAAGCGGCCCGGCCGCTACCCGAGTACCGCAGCATGGCGTAAAAAATCAGCAGTGTCACGTCCGTTGCCATCAGTTCGGTGTACACCATGGGCACCCAGAAGATGATGAACGGGTACGACGCATATAGCGCGGCCCCCACCCACGGCGCGAAGCGGGAGCGCGGGGCCAGCCGCCGCACAATGGCAAACACCAGCAGCACCGCCAGCGAATCGAGTACGACCTGCGACCACGCCGTGGCATAAATGGCGCGCACCGGCCCGAATAGCAAGTAGTGCAGGCCGTAGAACAGCGGGTAGCCCGGGAGCCGCCCGAACGCCGCGTCGGGCTCCAGAAAATCGAAGGTGAAGTGGCCCTTATCAATCAGGTTTTCGGCCGCCCACATGTAGGATGTGGCATCGCCGAAGGAGTAGCACAACGGCGCGGGCATACCAATATAGACCGGTGCACCGTACACCGTGAACAACGCCCGCAATACAAACGCGGCCAGCACCAGCCCCAGCAAGCCCTGTTTAATAGATAGTCTCATGTAGTCGGCCAGCGCCGTGGAATGCCAATGGAATCGGCGAATAAAAGGCCAAAGTTACGCGGCGGCCCCAGCATTGTGACCCTGGCAGGCCGCTAGCGCGTGAGGACAATTAACCGAAATGGTCTTTTGCAGCCGTAAAAACGGTCATGCTTCATCTGGCGTCCGCTTGTCGAAGCATCTCTACCGAACATATTGATACAACGAAGCGGTAGAGATGCTTCGGCTGCGCTCAGCATGACGGCCTTCGAGGCTAATTTTCCTCACGCGCTAGGCCGCGCCGCCCACCGGCAGGAGCGCGGCATAAGCCTCGCGGGCGCGGGCGCTGCTGCGGTGGCGCAAAGCCAGCTCATGGATGCGGACACGGTAGCCAGGCGCGGCCAGCAGGGTGCTGAGACGGGCCAGCGCGGCGGCCACGCTGCCGGGCCGGGTCACGTCGAATACCGCCCCACCGTCTTCGGCTTCGATAATGGCGGAATCGTCGCCCACACCGGGAGTTACCAGCACGGGCAGGCCATTGGCCCAATACTCGCCGATTTTGATGGCCGAGCAGAACAGCCGACAGGGCGCGGGCCGGATGGGCGCAAACGCGAAATCAGCCGCCGAGAGGTAATCGGCCACTTCGGCGTGCGGGGCCCTAGTCACGAAGGCATGCGCGGCACTCAGGTCCACGGCGGCCAGCTTGCGGCGCACGGCGGCCTCGGACTGGGGTGTGAGCACGATGAGGCGGAAGCCCGGCCCAAAATGGTCGGCCGCCGCCCGGAAAAGCGCAAAAGCCTCTTCATCGTAGTAGATATCGCCAAACTTGCCCACGTAGATGCCCACCATTGTCTCGGGGCCAGTGTAGCCCAGGCGCTGGCGCACCCGCTGGCGGGCAGTGGTGTCGAAGGCAAATGCGGTGGCGTCCACCGAGCAGGGCACCGTGACGATGCGCCCGGCCGGCACCCCTTCTCTAATGAGCTGCTGGCGGTAGTTTTCGGCCACGGGCATCAGGCCGAGGGCCAACTGCTTCTGGCGCTTCTCCCAGTGCCGCTGAAACAGGTAGCGCGGGTCGTAGGCCCGCCACACGCCCGATTCGCGCATGTAGTCGGCGTGCGGCTCGAAGGACTCGACGTAGAACGGCAGCTTGGTTTTCTGCCACACCAGGTAGGCCAGGGCCCCGGCCGGCGCGCCCCGGCCGATGATGAAATCAGCCCGAAACTCCGCGGCCTGCCGAATCAGCTCCTTCGGGAAGCGCGTAAAATCCTCCATTTTATTGAGGATGACGTTGCGGCCCGGTTTCGAGCGCAACGGCTCAAACGAGATTTTGGGCGTGGTAAAGCCCGGCGCGAACCTAAGCGCGGCCTCGGCCCCCCGCTCGATGGTGACGAGGCGGATGGCTTCTACATCAGGCCGCTCCTGGAGTAGGCGCAGGTGCGGGAACACGGTAGAGGTAGTTAGGCCATCGTTCAGGCCCCAGTAGCTTAGAAAAAGAATGCGCATAGCGTCGGTAACAAGGCAGATATGCTAAATAGTTGCGGATGGTCCGCCGTGGCGGCGGGCATCAGGCGCGCTGCTTTTTCAGCCAGCTCACCACGCCCGGGCCCACCACGCAACGGGCCAATAGCACGGCCGCTTGGGCCAGCGGCAGGTGCGGGGCCGCCAGCCGCGCAGAGCGCAGCGACTCGGCCCGGTGCCCGTCGGCGTAGGCATGAATGGCGCACAGGTAATATACCCGCCCCGTGAGCACGCCGCGCTGGGCCGCCGACAGCTGCATCCGGGCCAGCATCCAGCCCAGGGCCAACTGCAGGCGGCGCACCAGGGCCGTGTTGTCCGAGCGCATCGAGCGCTGGTCGTGGTCGTTCATGGTCAGCGTCACGGCATCTACGATATAGATGCGGTCGTGCTGGGTGTTTTCGAGCATGAACATCCAGTCTTCCACGGCCGCGTAGCTGCGGTCTTCCTCGAAGCGGCGCAAGTCGGGGTTCAGGCGGCGCACGCAAATGTTGCAGGCTAGGGCGTTGCCGCGCACAAAGGTATCGAGCCCATACCAGCCCTCGGGCAGAGTGGCCGTGTCGCTGGGAGCTATTACGCCGTCGCGGGCGAAGTCAAACTTCGTGGCGATAAAATTCGGCTGGCTTAGGGCCGCGATTTTGGTGTGCAGCGTACTCAGATGGTTGGGGCGGAAGATGTCGTCCGAATCGAGGAAAATAACGTACTCGCCGGTGGCCCGGACCAGGCCATAGTTGCGCGCCGCCCCTCGCTCGGCATTTTCCTTCGGCAGGTACTGAATGCGCGGGTCAGCCAGATACGGCTGTACTACGCCGGCCGTATTGTCCTTGCTGCCGTCGTCCACAATCAGCATTTCCCAGGCCACAAAATCCTGTGCTAGCACCGAATCCAGCGTTAATCCGATAAGGTCAGCGCGGTTGTAGGTGGGGATGACGATAGAAAAGTAAACGGAATCAATCATACAAGAGCCACTAAGTTAAAACTGTTGCCGACTGCTGATGCAGCAACTGCCGGATGACTGCGATAAGCAGTAATATTCTGGCTTCCGCGTCATTTTTGGTCCGGCCAAGTAATAGAAAAAGTTTTTTCGCTCCCAGACCATTAACTAGGCTATTTTCAAATCGCTTAAGCGTTTTAAGTAGCCGTTCAAAAGCAAACGAGTAGAAGAACATCACGCAGAGCATTCTGCGCATCAAGCAGAGACAAAATATATCTCATATAACTGTGAATCAATTATTTAACGATACAAACGCGATACTTCGCTGGGGTGCAACCCAAATTGTCGCTTGAGTATAAGTCATTGACAATAAGTAAATTGCAATAAAAAATAGCCTTTTAAACAAGATGCGAAGCATGATTTAGGAGACGCTCTTTCATAACGACCTTGTGTAAAGTATTGATAATGGTGTTTTTAAAAAATCAGATAATCGGGTAAGCGACAATTTGGGTTGAACCCCTTCGCTGCGCTCTGCATGACAGTTACTTTTGCTTGAGCACTTAGCTCTACTTTAACAAGTTAATCAAGTTACCTAAGCGTTGTGCATTTCGCTACAGGAACTGCGTGCTGATACGTTCGGCGGCCCTAAGCCACCTGAAACTGCTGCAGAAACAGAGGCGAAATGGTCATTCAGCTAGCACTGATGCTATACTCGGCGCGAAATAAAATGCGCAAATCGGCTGGCCGATGTAGAGACGCGACCCTTCGCATCTCGGCGTTGAACAATAATGATACGGCGCGAACGCAAAGACGCGAAGGGTCGCGTCTCTACCTCGTTTTTGCAAGCCACTTCGCGGTGAGTATAACCTGCCAAAGTAGAGTTAGAAACCGCTTCGGAAACCGCAAACTGCTTTCTCTGCTGCCGGGTAACATACCTAGGTAGCATCTGGTCTGCACCGATACACTTTTATCAGTAAGCTTGGCGCATCTGATAACGGCAGTTTATGATTACCTGCCAGTGTTAAACGTCATGCCAAACTGACCTACAACCTATTACTTTTCAGACTTTATTTATGGCAAGTAGTTTGAAGGAACTGTTTTACCATTTTAGAACATCATGCTGAGCTTGTCGAAGCATCTCTACCGCTTCGTTGAATAGCGCACATGACGCGGTAGAGATGCTTCAATAAGCTCAGCATGACCATATTTTTGTAAAATCAATTTCATCAAACTATTCATAAGGGGATTAAGTGCCTGGAAATAGATTAATTTCGTGTTGCCTCATTTCCAAACAAAATGAACGTAAATCAGAAAGCTAACGGCTATCTGCTAATGGCTCATTGTCTACTTCGCAATATAGAACCCATTTTGAAGGGTTGTGCCTCGCAGCATTAGCTTATCGTTCGCAAACGGCGTGCAGGGTAAGTTTAGGTTATAGCACTGGTCGTCCATAACAGGCACCTGATAGTCAAAATTCGTGTGATACCGCTTTACTTTTACCATCGAGTCAGCAACGTAAGGTGCTGGTGTCAACCATAAAGCTGAATCGGCGAAGAAACCTTTGTCATACCTTCTATACTGCACAAACACCACCAGCAGCGCGACAATGAGCGCAAAATGCAGATTATCAGCACTGAAAAACTCATAGTTGCTCAATAGCGATGCCAGGATGAAGGCAAACTGTACGGCAATGAACCCTATCGCGAAACGAGGGTCTGGTGCCATTTTAAACCAAAAAAACAGGTTTACCAGAACAACAAGTTGTAGCCTCATTATCATCTGTTGCTTTTTTAAATAAGCAACCACTAGCAACCCCATTCCTAACAAGTCAACCGATAACAGTATCTGATAGAATAACCCAACCCCTTTGAACCATCTGGGTAACCACTCGCTCATGCTGAGTTTTACCACTTGGCTCGGAAGTAATTTGGGAATTTTAGCCCAGGACTCTACCCAATCCTTCTCTTCAATGACTTTATCCAGAGGCACTTTCCAATCAACTGAAAAGATATCCAAGGCGGGAAAAGGATAAACCAAATATCCGGAGAGGTAATAGTTGCGAACCAGAAATGGCAGTAATATTACTGCGCCTACCATTATGGATAAGAACACCTGCCGAATGACATTGCCTTTCCAAAGGAATGGTAAAAGCAGCACCAAGAATACGGAACTGAGCTTAAAGGAAACGCAAGTAAAAATCAGCAAATTCAAAATAATTGAATCAGTTGCCTTCGAGTAAACCAGCTTGCTTCGAATTAAAAAGAAGAAGGAATAAATTATCAGCAGTGA
Organism: Hymenobacter antarcticus; assembly: GCF_039539545.1. Taxonomy (NCBI): domain Bacteria; kingdom Pseudomonadati; phylum Bacteroidota; class Cytophagia; order Cytophagales; family Hymenobacteraceae; genus Hymenobacter; species Hymenobacter antarcticus. The sequence goes on from NZ_BAABDI010000051.1 coordinate 11,632, forward strand.
ACAGATTAAGTCAGGGGCCGCAGTATTCAGTTTTTCGGGCAGCATTCTTATAATCAGCAGCATGGACACCCCGCAAAATACTCCAAACCATTTGCTGCCCTTTCTTAAAGCTCTTGTAGTTTCGCGATAGAGCGTAAAGACTACCACGATAAAGCAGACGGAGTTTACCGGAAATATGAGTGTATTTTTGATAAAGACAGAAAACAGCGATGATAGTATCAGGAAGTGCGAGTTAAAGGCAAATCTTCCATGTAAATTACCCAATCCAGGCACTACCGCGAAGTGGCGAATCCACTGAATATTCTGAATATAATACAGCGCTGTATCTCCTGGCAGTATCATACTTACTGCAATCGTCATTGTCAGAAAAGCCACCATGAGCATCACTCCCAACTCCCATTTTGAAGTCAACCTGAGTGCATTGACCATATTATTTAGGTCAAATCTGATTTTAGAAAAGTTGAAAAACACCTGTAGCAGTGCAGCACCAGCAACAATGGCAAGGGCAGCATTTCCAATTGGAAAGAAAATAGAGCTAATGCTGACAATGCCGCCAATAAATAGCAACCCTAGGAAAAAAGTCTCATCAATACTTTGGGAACGAACATCGTGTTTCTCCTTTATCAGGACAGCTAATATCCTTCTGAAGGAAATACCCGTAATGTAGAATATAAAAAACACTGCAAACCACAATCCAGCAAGCAAAAGCATAGCTACTCTATTACAAAGCCCGAAAATTCATCCAAGTACGCAGAAAGCCACACCAAATACTGACCTTCTGTTATTTCGTTAGCGCGGACTATTGCTTTAAAAGACCGTATTTCAGAATACAATAGATGGCGCGAACGCCATCACGCCAGCCTATTTTTTTCCCTTCCGCGTACGTTCGCCCATAATAGCTGATACCAACCTCGTAGATACGAATGTCTTTTATGCGGGCTGTTTTGGCAGTTACTTCCGGTTCAAAACCAAATCGCTTCTCCTGCAAACTTAGTCCTTGAATGATATCTCGTCGGAACAGCTTGTAGCACGTCTCCATATCAGTCAGATTAAGGTCCGTACACATATTCGATACGAATGTGAGAATTTGATTACCAATACTGTGCCAGAAGAAAAGAATACGATGAGGGTTTCCCCCCATAAACCGAGAACCAAAAACCACGTCTGCAAATCCCTTGAGAATAGGCTTAATCAAAGTATTATATTCTTCCGGGTCATATTCTAAGTCAGCATCCTGGATAATCACATAATCACCGGTTGCCTCCCGAATGCCCGTGTGCAGTGCTGCTCCCTTACCCTGGTTTACTGCATGTTCTAGGATACGCATACCCATTTCCGGATACTGCGCTGCGTACTGCTTGATAACTTCGACAGAATTATCACTGGAACAGTCATTGACAAGTATTATTTCTTTTGTGATGCCGTTTACCAGCGTCAACTCTCGTAGTAAATCGAGAATCTGATGAATCGTACGAGCCTCGTTATAGACTGGGATGACGATTGAGAGTTTGTCAAATTTTATCATAGGAAATATTAAAAGTTCTCGTTTGAAAGTAAGTGGTCGTGCCTAAATAATCGTCATTAAAAAAAGGGTGTTATGCTGAGTGCAGTCGAAGCATCCCGCGTGTGGAAGTAACTCAATCGATTGGTTTACTGCTGCACGCGAGATGCTTCGACTGCGCGGACATTAGATGAGCATGACGTTCAAATTTATGTCAATTATTTATCGTTAATTACTTCGCTGGTATGCTGCGATATGGCAAAGATTAAATATAATTATTACCAGGCCATTTTTCTTCAAAAAAATCCAGTAGGCTTACTTAGTCGCGCAAGTTCAATTCCTGGGGGTTTCGCACCGATAAATTGCTAAAACCGACTTATTAAAATAGCGTACCATGACTGGGCCGACCATGCCCCGGTACCCAGCTATATAAATTTTATGGTTTAGGTTCATTCGTGTAATTCGCGGTGTTTAGGATATTATGGGAGACGCAAAGATAGGACTGACTCACTACTCTACCCCATGATTTTTCAATCAGTTGTCAAACAGCTATTTGTGAGTAAACCGTGCCTTCTGCCGCTTGTTTGAAGGGGTTATAGGCTAAAACGGGGCGGGCCGACCTTTGTGGTTCCAACACCTCAACGCCTTTCCCGCCCCGTGAAGCAACGCCTCATCGCCAAAATTACGACCGTTTTACAGCACGTGCCCCTGGTGGGCCATCTATCACGGCAAAAGTTCGTCGCGCAATTCGTTATCGGTCTGATAAAGAGCCGCAACGTACAATTCTGCGAAGTGGCCCAGCACCTGAACGATGCCGCTACTCTACCCCACGATTTTTACAGGTATTTGATAGCGAGCAACTTGCCTGATTAGCCAATCCAACAAGGCTTCGACTATTCGGGCCAGCTTGGTTCGGGCATCAGTGGCGGGGCGGGTAAGTTGGCGCACGATATTTAAGCCGTGGCGGCTCAGGCTCGTGGCCCGATAGCCGTGGTTTTTGCGCGCCACTGGCGTCCGCCGGTCCGCCGCCTGGCCCACGCTCAGGCAACAAGCATAGGCCAGGCTGACGAGTGCAACGAGTTTGCGCAGCTTGTCATACGAGCGCAAGTGGCTGTTTTCCAGGTTGAATCCCCTTCCTTTCAGGTTCTGAAAGCACTGCTCAATCGTCCAGCGCTTCGCGTAGAATTGCCCCAGCGAAGTCAGGCCGGACGTGCCGAAGAGAAAGAGAAACTCGCCCTCGGCCAGGGCTTTGACCCAGACCTGCCCCCAGACGCCATCGACTTGCACCTGGGCAAAGCGGCGTACCTGCCCCACGGCCAGGCCCAGGTCGGCAATGGCACGACGGCGGCCGCTTTCATCCGTCAGCAGGTGGTGTTTGGGCAGGCGCATGACGAAATTCAACCCGTTGTCCTTGAGCCATTTCAACCAGACGTGGCCCACAAACTCGCGGTCTCCCAGCACCAGGCCAATCCGCTCGCGGCCCAGCACCGCCACGCAGACCTCAAGCACGGCAATGCGCTGGGCCGCGTTGGAATTGCCGCTGCGGTTGTCGAGCAGTTCCCAGTACAGCGGCACATGCCACGCGCCGCAGCCCACGGTCACGAGCAGGATGTTGACCTGACATTTTCCGAAGTCCCATTCGGTGCGGTCCAGGCACAGGCGTAGCTTACCGGTGGCCGGTAACAAGCTTACGACCAGACGAGCAAGCACTAAATAGTCAAGTTTCACATCGCGGAAGAAGTTCTGAATCCGGGTTTCATTCGAGGCGGGCTTGGCCGCATCATTCAGGTGCTGGGCCACTTCGCAGAACTGCACGTTGCGGCTTTTTATCAGGCCGATAAGGAATTGCGCGATAAACTTTTGCCGCGACAGGTGGCCCACCAGGGGCACGTACTGTAAAACGGTCGTAATTTTGGCGATGAGGCGTTGCTTCACGGGGCGGGAAAGGCGTTGAGGTGTTGGAACCACAAAGGTCGACCCGCCCCGTTTTAGCCTATAATCCCTTCAAACAAGCGGCAGAAGGCACTGTTTACTCACAAATAGCTGTTTGACAACTGATTGAAAAATCATGGGGTAGAGTA
>NZ_BAABDI010000052.1:0-14791 GCF_039539545.1 Hymenobacter antarcticus
CATTGCAACGGTCTGTTCGCGCATGGGGAAAGTAGGAATGAGGCGGTTAGAGACCTCAAACCTACTTCTGCTCTGCCGAGCAGACTTTTTTTGTGCTCTCCAACTACTCCGCAACTTGGGTTACTTACATTAAGAACGTCATGCTGAGCGCAGCCGAAGCATGACGTGTATGGTTACTTCTACCGTCCCCGCCGCTTCAGCGCCTTCACGCCGGGGTTCGAGCCGCCCTTCTTGCCCACGTTGGCCTTCGAGCCCTTGGTGCTCTTTTTCTTGCCTTCGGCGAAGGCCTTGCCGGTGCGCTTGTCAATCGTCACGCCGGGCTTAATCCACTCCTTCTTCTCGTGAAAAGCGCCTTGGAACGTGGGGTCCAGCTTCTTGCGGCGCTCGTCGAGCTCGCGGCCCATTTTCTGTTGCTCCTCAAAAGGCGTTTCCTCAATCACCACTTCTTCGGGCAGCGGCAATAACTCAATCTTCTGGTTGATAAGCAGTTCAATCTCGCCAATGTGCACCATCTCCGCCTCGTTGGCGAAGGTGATGGCCGCGCCCGTATGCAGCGCCCGGCCCGTGCGCCCAATGCGGTGCACGTAGTCGTCGTGCACAATCGGCACGTCGAAGTTGATAACGTGCGTCACCTGCGGCACGTCGATGCCGCGCGCGGCCACGTCGGTGGCCACCATGTAGCGCACCTCCCCGGCCTTGAACGAGTCCATGCTGTTCATGCGCGCATTCTGGCCCTTGTTGCCGTGAATCACGCGCACCTCGCCGGCCGGGGCCTTGCGCTCCAGGAAGTGGGCCACCTGGTCGGCGTGCTGCTTGGTGCGGCAGAAGAGCAGCACCCGCGTCATGGTTTCAATGTCGCGGTGCAGCAGGAAGTGCAGCAGGTTGATTTTAGTGAGCAGGTTGGGAGCTTCGTACATCACCTGCGATACCGTGGAGGCTGTTTTGGCCGGCGGGCTCACCTCCACCCGCACCGGGAACTCCAGGAATTCCTCGCTCAGCGCCGTCACCCGCTCGGGCATGGTGGCCGAGAACAGCGCGTTCTGCCGCTTGCGCGGGATGATTTCCAGAATCCGCCGAATCTGGGGCATAAAGCCCATGTCCATCATCTTGTCGGCCTCGTCCATCACCAGGGTTTTCAGGTCGGTCAACCGTACCGCGCCCTTCAGGTAGATTTCCAGCAGCCGGCCCGGCGTGGCCACCAGTATATCGAGGCCTCCGGCAATGGTTTCCATCTGGGTTTTCGGCCCCAGGCCGCCGTAGATGGCAAAAATGCGCAGGTCGGTATTCACCGCCAGCGCCTTCAGATGCTTCTCAATCTGCATGGCCAGCTCCCGGGTAGGAGCCAGTACCAAAGCCCGTGGGTTGGTGCCCTGGGCATATTTTACCTTCATGAGCAGCGGCAGGCCGAAGGCAGCCGTTTTGCCGGTGCCGGTCTGGGCGATGCCCAGCACGTCGTGCCCGGCCAATAGTAGCGGGATGGTTTGCTGCTGCACCGGCGTAGGGTCGGTGAAGCCGGCGGCGGCCACGGCCGAAAGCAGTTGTTTGTTGAGCTTGAAATCGTTGAACGATGGGGTGGTAATGGGTTCCATTTTGCAAAGGTCGGGTTTTTGCGGCGGGTAATCGGCAGTGAGATTGAAATTGGTCGTCATGCAGAGCGTAGCGAAGCATCTTTACCGCTTCGTTGCAATGGAGTTGATTACTACTGCGGTAAAGATGCTTCGCTACGCTCAGCATGACGTTTTTTGACGCATACGCTGCCCCAACGAAGAATTTTTTTTGCCCAGTCCCACTTCCTTTTCTATCTTTGCACCACCAAAACCAACCTGGTAGATATAGCTCAGCTGGTTAGAGCGCCGGATTGTGATTCCGGAGGTCGTGGGTTCGAGCCCCATTATTTACCCAGAAAAAAAGTCCCCGGAGAATTTTCCGGGGACTTTTTTGTTGCTTGCAATTCGTTACTCCCTCATTACCTCACCAAACTATTTCGCAATGAGCCTGCTCGTTATCGGCAGCGTCGCCTTCGACGCCCTGGAAACGCCTTTCGGCAAAACCGACAAAATCATCGGTGGCGCCGCCACCTACATCAGCCTCTCGGCTTCCTACTCGCTGAAGCCGGTGAAGCTGGTGGCCGTGGTGGGCGATGACTTCCCGCAGTCCGATATTCTGCTCCTCGAAGAGCACGGCGTGGACGTGGAAGGCCTGCAAATCAAGGAGGGCGAGAAGTCGTTCTTCTGGTCGGGCAAGTATTCGCAGGACCTCAATTCGCGCGAAACCATCACCACCGAGCTCAACGTGCTGGGCAGCTTCGACCCCATCATTCCGGATGCTTACCAGGACTGTAAGTACCTGATGCTGGGCAACCTGGCTCCGCAGGTGCAGCGTCTCGTCATTCAGCGCCTCGTGAACCGGCCCAAGCTGATTGTGATGGACACGATGAACTTCTGGATGGATATTGCCCTGGATGACCTCATCGCCACCATCGAAATGGTGGACGTGCTCAGCATCAACGACGAGGAAGCCCGGCAGCTCAGCGGCGAGTATTCGCTGGTGAAGGCGGCCAAGAAAATCATGGGCATGGGCCCGAAATTTCTTATCATCAAGAAGGGCGAGCACGGCGCGCTGCTTTTTCACAAGAGCAAAATTTTCTTCGCGCCGGCGCTGCCCCTGGAAGAAGTATTCGACCCAACCGGAGCTGGCGACACGTTCGCGGGCGGCTTTATCGGCCACCTCGCCGCCACCGACGACATCAGCTTTGAAAACATGAAACGCGCCGTGATTCACGGTTCGGCTATGGCTTCGTTCTGCGTCGAGAAATTCGGCACCGAGCGTCTGCTCAACCTCTCGGCCGAAGAAGTGGAAGCCCGCGAAGCCCAGTTTGCCGAATTGGTGAAGGTGATGCCCGCGGTGGTCGTTCCGGCGTAGTTCGGGCATTGGCTTGGCCCAAGACGGACAACCTTTTAGTGGCAGATGGGTACAACTTCCTATCATTCACTTTAAACTGCTAACGCCATGGGACACGCTAAGAAAGACACCGACCTTCAGAACGAAAAGACGTCCGTTAACCCAGCGGCCAATACCAAAAGGAAGAGCACCCAGATGCAGAGCCCGAACACGACCGATGTATCGGCTCACGGCAACACCACCGATGGCAACAGCGCCGGGCACGGGGTAAATAATATCCGCAGCAACCCCCAAAACAACAAGCCGATGTCGGTGAATAAAGGCCCGATGAGAAAGGGCGCCGACAACAGCAAGGACCACTAGTAGCTGGTGCAGCATCAGTAAAAGGCCCCGCCGGACGAATCCGGCGGGGCCTTTTTTGTTTGTAATACGGGTGCAATCGGTTCAAAACGTCCATCCCAACCACTGCTGAAATCCCTGCTGCTGTGCCGCATCGGCCGTTTCCAGCTTGTCTACCAGGTAGCGTTGCCCAAAGCGCACATTGGGCGTAGCGGTCAGCGTCACCGTCAGCAGCCGGTTTTGGCGGAACACGCTCACTTCGTACTGCGGGGCACCGCTGCTGAGCAGGCTTTGCAGGTTCATATCGACGCGCCGGCCATTCACGGCCACTATTTCATCGTCCACGGTCAGGGCCACTGCGGCCGGCGAGCCGGGCCAGATGGCGGTTACCTCTGTCCGCTCGTTTTTCACCACCGTGCGGAAACCGAAGATGCCCTCCGAGGCGGAGGCGTTTTCGCCCACCAGCAGCTGGCAGCCCACGGTGTGCAGCACCTTGGCCAGCGACTCCGTCAGCGGGGCCGTGCCGTAAATGAACTTATCGAAATAGGCGTGCATGTCGCGCCCGGCCACTTCGTTCACAATACGGATATAATCGTCCTCCGTGTAGCCAATGCCGGTTTTGCCGAATTCCTCGTACAGCCGCCGCATCACATCATCGAGGCTGCGGGCGTGGCCGGAGAGCTGCCGCAGCGTCAAGTCCAGAATCAGGGCTGCCAGCGCGCCTTTGTGGTACACCGATACCTTGCGGTCGGGCACGCCGGGCTTGTAGCCGTCCAGCCAGAGGTCCATGCTGGCATCGGCCAGCGAGAGGTTTTCGCCGCCGCCATCGTCGTAATGCTTGCGCAGCACGGTATTCAATTCCTCAAAATACTGCGCTGGCGTGTGCACGTGGCAGCGCGCCAAGAGGTATTCGCCGTAATAAGTGGTGATGCCTTCGGCGATGAAGCAGGTGCGGAAGTAGTTCTCGCGGCTGTAGTCGTAGGGCTGCATCTCGGCCGGCCGGATGCTCTTGATGTTCCAGGTGTGAAACAGCTCGTGGCAGCTCACGCCCAGCAATTCCTTGTACAGGCCCTCGCTCATAATCAGCTCAGCCGGCCCCAGCGTGATTACCGTGGAGTTGTTGTGCTCCACGCCATGGTAGTGTTTGTAAGGCAGAAACTGATTCAGGAAGTGGTAATCAGCTACCGGAAAGCCGCCAAACAGCGTCAGTTGCTCCTCCGAAAAGGCCTTGAAATCTGCCAGAATGCGCGGCCAGTTCAGCGGCGCTTCGCCCTGCACCCACACGTGGAAAGGCAGCCCGCCGGCCTCGTATTCCTGGTGCACCAGCGTGGGACTGGCGATGAGCGGCGAATCCGCCAGGTGGTCGAAATCCTGCGCTGCCAGCGTATTCGGCGCGGTTTGGGGCAGGCCGCAGGCTATCTGCCAGCCCTCGGGCAAGGCTAGCGTCAGCTCACAGGCTTCCAACTCACGGCCTGCTACATACATCAGCGCCTGCACGGGGTTCAGGTACAGCTGCGTCTCATCGAGCCAGGAGCCGCCAGCGTCCATCTGGTGCGCGTAGAAATTGTAGCGCACCCGCACGGTGCGGCCGGCGGCGTTGGGCACTGCCCACCGGTCCTTGGTGAGCTTGCGGTAGGGGAGGGGCTGGTTGGTAGTGGCATCTTCTACCACCACTTTCTGCAGCTTCTGCGCGAAGTTTTGCAGCTCGTAGCGGCCGGGCCGCCAGGCCGGCAATTGCAGCTCCAGGGGCGCGGCGGCATCAGCAGCCACGTCCAGCGTAAGCTGAATTTGGAGGTAAAACGTGAGCGGGTTTTCGTAGGAAACGTGGTAGTGAATCATCGCCAAAACGGGTTAAACGGGACTAAAGCTACTGCCCGCTTCCGACCCAAACGTAAAAGTGGCTGAGGGCCTTGCCTTTTCCAGACAAAGCCCGTACCTTTGCCGGCCCAACTTGAAACTACACATAAGATGAAACGCACCTATCAACCTTCGAAGCGCAAGCGCGTTAACAAGCACGGCTTCCGTCTCCGCATGGAAACCGCTAACGGCCGTAACGTACTGGCCCGTCGTCGTGCCAAAGGCCGCAAGCGCCTCACCGTATCCGACGAAGGCAAGCACAAGCGCTAGTGTAATTAGCCATTAGCCAAGAGCTTTTTAGCCCTTAGCTAGCAGATTGCCGCATTGCTGAGACAGCGTTATTTCTGTCGCTGCAATGCGGCTTCGCTATTTTAGGGATTTCCAGAATAGTGTTTTGCTGTTTCGGCAGTGGTTAAATACGTAAGCAACGTGAACGAGCTACCCGCTAAGGGCCCAATCGAAGGCCCCCGCTCTCAGCCAGCAGCTAGAAAATATACCTTCCCGAAAGAGGAACACCTGTGCCGCAAGAAGCTCATCGAAGAGCTTTTTAGCAAGCAGAGTTCCTCTTTTGGCGTTTATCCCCTGCGCATTGTCTGGATTCCGGCCCCGGCCCCTACCAGCGCGCCGCCCCAGGTACTCATCAGCGTGAGCAAGCGCACCTTTAAGCGGGCCGTGGACCGCAACCGGCTCAAGCGGCTCATCCGCGAGGCCTACCGGCTCAATAAATATCGACTAACTGAGCAACCCAACGGGCATCCAATCGCTCTTCTGGGTATTATCTTCACGGGGAAGGAAAAAAGTCCGCTGACGTTGGTGGAAAAAAAATTAATTTCCGCTTTCCATCGTTTGTTGGGCACGTCGGCTGAGGCATCCGCTTCACCGCCCGCCGCGTAGATTCGTCTCTTGCTACTCGTTATTTATGACTATCCGTAAAAAAGTACTCGCTACGCTGGCCCTGGGCACGCTGGGCCTGGTGTCGTTTCGCGCTGCTTCTGATAACGAGCGGTACTTCGAAATTGCCAAGAACCTGGATATTTTCGCCACGCTCTTCAAGGAAGTCAATACCTATTACGTCGACGAGATAACGCCGTCCAAGCTGGTGAAAACGGGCATTGAGGCCATGCTGCGCTCGCTCGACCCCTACACCAACTACATCCCGGAGGACGATATCGAGGACTTCCGCACCATGACTACCGGGCAGTACGGCGGCATTGGGGCCTCGGTGGTGAAGCGCAACGGCAAAACCGTGGTGCAAAGCGCCTACGAAGGCTATCCGGCCCAGAAAGCCGGCCTGCTTCCCGGCGACGAAATCCTCGACATCAACGGCGTTATCGTTGATAAAAAGAGTAACGGCGACATCAGTAAGCTCCTCAAGGGCCAGGCCAACTCGATGGTGAAGCTCATGGTGACCCGCTACGGCCAGGATAAGCCGGTCGAAATCAACATTACCCGCGATAAAATTCAGGTTGAAAACGTGCCCTACATCGGCATGATTTCCACGGATGTGGGCTACTTCCAACTCGGCGGTTTTACGGTGGATGCGGGCAAGGAAGTACGCGCCGCCGTGACCAAGCTCAAGGAGCAGGGCGCGAAGAAAATCGTGTTCGACATCCGCGATAACCCCGGTGGTCTGCTTAATGAGGCGGTCAATATCTCCAACCTCTTCATCGACAAGGGCCTCGACGTGGTGAGCACCAAGGGCAAGGTGACGGAGTGGAACAAGACCTACAAGGCGCTCGACGTGCCGCTCGATACCCAGATTCCGGTGGCCATCATCACGAGCAACCGCTCGGCTTCGGCTTCGGAAATCGTATCGGGCGTGCTGCAGGACTACGACCGCGCCGTGGTGGTGGGTGAGCGCACTTTTGGCAAGGGCCTCGTGCAGGCCACCCGCCCGCTGAGCTACAACTCGCAGCTGAAGGTGACAACCGCCAAATACTACATCCCGAGCGGCCGCTGCATCCAGGAAATCGACTACGCCCACCGTAGCGACGATGGCTCGCTGGGCAAATTCCCCGATTCGTTGCGCACGGCTTTCAAAACCACCGCTGGCCGCACCGTGTACGATGGCGGCGGCGTGGCCCCCGATATCGAGGTGAACGACCGCGAAATAGCCGACATTACCCGCATTCTGCTCCAGAAAAGCTACCTTTTCGACTACGCCACCCGCTACCGCGCCGAGCATCCCACCATCGTGGCTGCCCGCCAGTTCAAGCTCTCGGACGTGGATTACCAGAAGTTCGTGGCTTACCTCCAAGGCAAAAACATCAGCTACAGCACCGATGCTGAAAAAGCCCTCACCGACCTCAGCAAGAAGGTGAAAGAGGAAAAGCACTACGACGACGTGAAGCTGGAGCTCGAAGGCCTCCGCAAAAAAATCACGATGAACAAGGCTAACGACCTGCAACGCTTCAAGCCCGAAATCAAGGAGCTGCTGGAGCAGGAAATCGTGTCGCGCTACTTCTTCGAGAAAGGCCGCACCGAAGCCGGCTTTGATGATGACCCCAATATCATCGCCGCCGTGGCCGTGCTGAACGACCCAAACCGGTATGCTGCGTTGCTGAAGCCGAGCGGGCAGGCGGCGAGTGCGAGGAAGTCGGCAGGGACAAAGTAATTAAGCCCGAATAAGTTTATTATGAAGTTATATTTTGCTCTACTGGTCATTATTTGCTGGGTTTTTACAGCCTGCACACCACAGCAAAAGCATGAAGTTGTAAAAACGAACGGTGTCAATCCATTAGCGTGGATTGACACCGTTCGTTTTAATAGCAATTTGACGGAAGCCCAAAGTAAGCAAGTCTACTTGGTCCGCAACAGTGAAGAAGATTATGAAAAATTAACTGACACAGCACGGATTGCGCTGCGGTTTTCTTGGCGGCGAGCTTTTCATCCATACATGGTCGTGCGTATTGAAAACCGCCCAGAAATTCGTGATTCAAGCGGTGTACGCAAGCTATATGAAGAGTGGTTTGGCCTTTATAAAGAGGATGTTTCTCGTCTGAATCATGACTGTCCAGTTGAAAAAAACGGCAAATGCTTCGGAAAGCCACTTCCATTTATACATCAACAAAATGTTGTTCTATTAAAAGTTAACGAGATTCCACATATCGTTGAAGAATTACATACAATGGGGTTCTGGCAAATGAAACCATCTTATAATTCCATAGTGCCGCACACGGATGGCTCAAATTGGACCTTAGAGGTTTTTTATAAAGGCAAATACAAAGCGGTGACCACCGACATTCCCAACAAGTCAATCAAACGGCTTTGTCTGGAAATGTTAAAAATGAGTGGTTACAAATCAAAGTCAAACGAAATTTATTAGTGCTCCTCCTCTCCCTCGAAACTTCGTCCCCCGTTTGCTCGGTGGCCCTGCACCGCATAGCCGACGGCTCCCTAGTCGGTCAATCCGAGCTGCGGCTCGATAAATCGCACTCCACCCACCTCACCGTGCTCATCGAGCAGCTGCTCGACAATACCAGCCATCAACTGGCCGACCTCGCCGCCGTGGCCGTGAGCGACGGGCCCGGTTCCTACACCGGCCTGCGCATTGGGGCCGCCGCCGCCAAGGGCCTGTGCTTCGCGCTGGATATTCCGCTGGTGGCCGTGCGTACGCTCAAAGCGCTGGCGGCGCAGGTGGCAGCCGGTACCGCCCGGCCCGAAAACCACCTCTTTTGCCCCATGCTGGATGCCCGGCGGCAGGAAGTGTACGCTGCCATCTACACCCACGAGGGGCAGGAAGTGCTGGCGCCCACGCCCCTCATTCTCGACGCTGATACACTGACCGAACAATTGGCCCGGCATTCCGTGTTGTTCTTTGGTAACGGCGCGGCGAAGTTTCGGGCGGTGCTGGGCGATTCGGCACAGGCTGGCTTTTTGACCGGTATCGAGCCGTCGGCGGTATCGGTGGGAGCGTTGGCCGTGGCGGCTTTTCATCGGCAGGAATTCCAAGACCTCGCGTACTACGAGCCTTTTTATCTGAAAGAAGTGTACACCACCACGCCCCGGTCCTGAGCTTTCGGGCTAGTGCCGGTAGCCCTGCCAGGTGCCGCCGTAGCGGTAGCCCGGCTGGGTCTTCGCTTTTAGGCAACAGCTCTCGCAGACAAAAACCCAGCTTTTGCTTCCGGCGGCCGTTTGTATCCGATACAGCGTGGTAGCTTCCTGCTGGCAATGCGCGCAAAGTTTGGTTTTCATGGTTGCTGGCTTATCGTCCTCTGTGCTGTAACTGTTGCCTGCGAAGCACTGTTCTAACTTATTCTCCTGATAATTTCTTATGGATACGGAACCTCTCTTCGTCAACCGCGTCGCCAACTCCGGCCTCGTCACCCTCAACCTGGAAGAACTCATCCACCCCGGCGAGCGGGTCGTGTACGACATCAAAGACAACCTCTTCCACGGCCTGATGCTGCGCGAAAAGGACTTCCGCGAGTTCGTTAAAACTAACGACTGGGCGCCCTACGACGGTAAAAACGTCGCCATTATCTGCTCGGCCGATGCCATTGTGCCCACCTGGGCCTACATGCTGCTCGCCACCAAGCTCCAGAATCACGCCCACCGCTACATCTTCGGCCACCTCGATTCCCTGGAGCAGTCGCTGTTTGAAGAAGCCATCGCCGCCATTGATATCGAAGAGTACCGCGACGCCAAAGTGGTGGTGAAGGGCTGCGGCAACGTGCCCGTGCCCACCTTCGCCTACGTGGCCATCATGCAAAAACTCCTCCCCGTGACCAGCAGTGTGATGTACGGCGAGCCATGCAGCACCGTGCCGCTCTATAAAAAGCCGAAAGCCACCAGCTTAGCGGAGTAGACAATGCTCCGCTTGTCATGCTGAACGTAGTGAAGCACCTTATCACGTTGAGACGACTTGTTCTGACGTGGTAAGGTGCTTTACTGCATTCAGCATGACCGGGGCGGTTAAGCACGGCAACTGGTTCGCATCTTTGCACCATGCCCGAGCTTCCCCGAATACCCTACAAAATCACCTTCCTAACCGGCGCGGCCATTGTTATTGCCAATATGGTGGGCACGGGCGTTTTCACCAGTCTCGGGTTTCAGGTAATGGGCATTCAGAGTGGCTTCGCGCTGCTGATGCTGTGGCTGGTGGGCGGCCTGATTGCCCTGTGCGGCGCGGTGAGCTACGCCGAGTTGGCGGCGGCCATGCCCCGTTCGGGGGGCGAATATCATTATCTGAGCCAGATATACCACCCCGCGCTGGGCTTCCTCTCAGGCTGGGTATCGGCCACGGTAGGCTTCGCGGCCCCCACGGCGCTGGCCGCGCTGGCCTTGGGCGAATACGCCAAAAGCGTGTGGCCGGGCCTGCATCCGCAGTGGCTGTCGGTGGCGGTAGTGCTGGCCCTCACGCTGGTGCACGGCAGCAGCACCCGCGTCGGCAGCCGTTTGCAAGTCATCATCACGGCGCTAAAAGTCGCGGTGCTGGTCATCTTCATTGGTGCGGGCATGGTGGTGGGGGAGGGGCAAGCCATCAGCTTCGCGCCCGATGCTGCTGGCTGGCAAGCCCTGCTGAGCCCCGCCTTCGCCGTGAGCCTGGTGTATGTGAGCTACGCTTACTCCGGCTGGAACGCGGCGGTATACGTCACCGGCGAAATTGAGAATCCCAAACGCAATTTGTCGCGCATTCTGCTGGCCGGCACCGCCATTGTGCTCCTATTATATGTTGGGCTTAATTACGTATTCCTGCGCTCCACGCCGATAGCCGGTTTGCAGGGCCAGCTGGAAGTCGGTTTTGTGGCGGCTACGTCCCTTTTCGGCCCCCTCGGCGGCCGGCTGATGGGGGGCGTTATCGCCGGCTTGCTCGTTTCCACCATCAGCTCAATGGTTTTTGCCGGCCCCCGCATCGTGCAAACGATGGGGGAGGATATCGGCGCTTTGCGCTTCCTGGCCCCTAAAAGCCGCGCTGGCATCCCCGTGCGGGCTTTGCTGCTGCAAACGGTTATCACCTTGGCGTTTATTCTAAAACCCAGTTTTCAGGGAGTACTCGTCTACGCCGGCTTCGTGCTGAATCTGTTCACTTTCCTCACGGTGCTGGGCCTGTTCGTGCTCCGCCTTCGCCAGCCCGATTTGCCGCGCCCCTACCGCGCCTGGGGCTACCCCCTCACGCCACTCATTTTTTTGGGCCTGAGTGGCTGGACGTTGGCCTTCATCCTGCGTGATAAACCCATGGAGTCGCTCTATGGCCTGGCCACACTGGCCGTTGGCGCACTCGTGTACTTTCTCACGACGCGCCTAGCCGTTTCTCCAACCATCAGCAAAGGGTAACGAAACCATCCCAGGCTGACTCCCCCTCTCTGCGAGAGAGGGGCCGTGCCCGGCAGGGGCTGGGGGGGGGGGCGAGGTGAGCCGGCCGTAACTTGCAGCCTCAAACACTCCTCTTATATAATGTCCCTCCGCACCGCCGTGCTTCGGCTCCTGCCCGCCGCCTTGCTCCTGCTCTCCGCTTGCTCCGAGTCGAATACCAAAACCGAAACCGCGACTTCCGCCAAGGAAGAAACCATGGCCACCACGGCCGATGCCATCGATTCCAGCAAATCAGCATTGCCCGCTACGGCCAAAACTGCCGCTGCCACCCCGCGTCCCAACCGCCTCACCGCCCCCGATACCACCTACGCCCAGGATGTGGCTCTGTTCCTCGGTGGCCAGCAGCCCAGCCAGCACAGCAACCTCACCCAGCTCGCCGCCACGCCTGCCTGGCAGGCATTTGCCCAGGACCAGGACAAAAGCTGGGATAAATACCGCGCCACCCACACCACGCGCATGACCCAGTGGGCCGCCACCGAGCTTGATTCCGTGCACGCCAACAGTTCCACCATCTTCTACCCCTTCAGCGGCCCCGATTTCCTGAACGTCTTCACGATGTTCCCCACCAGCCAAACCTATGTCCTGATGGGGTTGGAGCCCGTCGGCAGCGTTCCGGCTCGCGCTTCGCTGGCGAATCCCAAGTTATTCCCCGCTGTTAAGGCCTCGCTCTGGTCGGTGCTGAATTTTAGCTTCTTCCGCACCAACGACATGGCCGTGGACCTAAAATCCGTCGAGCTCGACGGTGCCCTGCCGCTCATGATGCTCTTCGCCGCCCGCACCGGCAACCAAATCACCGCCATCCGCCCCGTGCAGCTCGATGCCGCCGGCCAGCTTCAGGACGCCCCCAAAGACACCACCCAAGCCCCCGACCCAAAATCTGTCCCCGGTGTCGAAATGAAGCTCCGCGGCCCCGACGGCCAGTCCAAAACCGTCTACTACTTCTCCGCCGACCTCAGCGACTGGAAACTCAACGCCAGAAAAGCTCCCCTCGAATTCGTGCGCCACCTTGGCCCCCTCACCACCTACGTGAAATCGGCCACCTACCTCATGCACAAAAGCTACTTCAACCAAGTCCGCCGCACCGTCCTCCGCCGCAGCCGCTATATCCTGCAAGACGATTCCGGTATCGCCATGAAGTACTTCCAAAAAGGGGCCTGGCAGTTCAATTACTACGGCACCTACCGTCGCCCCATCAACCTCTTCGCCAAACAATACCAGCCCGAGCTCACCACCGCCTACCGCGACACCCTCCGCAAACCTAAAGCCCTCCCGTTCGGCACCGGCTACAACTGGCGTCAAACCGACTCCAATCTTCTTCTCGCCAGGCGCTTGGTTCCCCTAGCCGACTAATCTTCGTATAGAATCAGCCCCACAGGGCCGTGGTGGCAACATCACGGCCCTTTCTATTTTGATATTCTATGAAAGCGCCCCATCAATCCTCCGCCTCACTACACTACACAATAGGAGTAGCCTTTCTACTAACGATAACAACCCTGGCAGCCCTGGCCTCCATAAGTCGTCTGGCACCCCCTCTCCACGGGAGAGGGGCCGTGCCCGGCAGGGGCAGGGGGGTGAGGTTAACGCCAGGAGACTCCCCATTACTAGACTCCTTATTAAAAGCCAATGCTCAACTAGCCCGAGTCGCCACCAACCCCAAATACGAGCTTCAAATCATCTACACCCAAATCAACCGCGACGCCCGAAACCGCCCCACTTTCATCCCCCACACCTACCACCTCAACCCTCAACAATACTTCAACCCCGCCAGCCTCGTCAAACTCCCCGTCGTAGCTCTTTCCCTCGAAAAGCTCAACGACCTCCACAAACCGGGCCTCACCCGCCGCACCATCATGGCCACCGGCACCGCCTACCGCTGCCAAACCCCCGTCCCCTTTGCCGCCCCCGCCGATTCCGACCGCACCGCCACCGTCGGCAACTACATCAAGCGAATGCTCCTTATCAGCGATAACATCGCCTACAACCGTCTCTACGAATTCCTCGGCCAGCGCCCCCTCAACGACCGCCTCGCCCAGCTTGGCCATCCCACCGTCCGCATCACCCGCCGCTTCGCCCCCTGCGACACCACCGCCAATCGCCACACCAACCCCATCAGCTTCCACACCCCCCAAGGCGATACTATATATAAGGAGCCCGCCAAATTCAATCCCGTGCCCTATACCAGTCCCCTCGGTCGCGTCCTCAAAGGCCGCGCCCACCAGTCCGGCAGCCGCGTCATCCCCGAACCTTACGATTTCACCACCGCCAACCACCTCCCACTCCCCGATATCACCGCCCTCCTCCAAAGCATCCTCTTCCCCGAATCCGTCCCCACCGCCCAGCGCCTCCGCCTCACCCCAGCCGACTACGCCTTCCTCCGCCGCTACCTCCACGCCACCCCGCACGAGTCCGGCTTCCATCCCTACGCCCCCGCCCGCTACTTCGACGCCTACAAAAAGTACCTCTACTACGGTCGCAACCCCGACCTCCCCCGCCAATCCACCCTCCACATCTACAACATCGTCGGCATGTCCCACGGCTATCTAGCCGATGTCGCCTACTTCGCCGACTCCCTCCACCAGTCCGAATTCCTCCTCAGCGCCGTCCTCTACGTCAATCAGGACGGCATTATCAACGACGGTGCCTACGAATATGATAGCATTGGCCAGCCCTTTCTAGCTCAATTAGGCCGCCAAATCCAGCAATACGAAGCCCAGCGCCCCCGCCAACACCGCCCCAACCTCATCGAATTCTTCGCCCCCGAACCTATCCGCTAAAAATATTCCCCCGCAACTCCCACCCAACTCCCTGAAAACGAACTGCCCCCCGCACCAGTCCCCACGGCTATCCAACTATTTGTCGTCATCCCCTTGCGTCTTCCAAATTCCCCCGTACTTTTGCACTCCCAAAACGAACGGAGTTGGGCAGCAGGACGCGACGAAAAAGAAATTTCTCTTCCGCCTTGGTTCTTCCAAAAAGCCCCTTACCTTTGCACCCCGCCACGAATCAACCGGATTCAGGGCCTCGAAATTCAAGCCTGCCTCCGCAACGAAAGTTGTGAAAGAAGCTTGAAAATCGAAATAAGCACTTACCTTTGCACCCCGAATCGCACTAACCGAGTGCCACTCGCCGCAAAGCGAACGAATAAGGAAAAAGAAATTCCCTCTCTTCCTTGTCAGTTCAAAACTTCTGCTTACCTTTGCACTCCCAATCGCAGGAAAGGGAATTGAAAGCAAGAAAAACCGGCTACTTCGATAGCCACACGGCCACACCAACTGGGTTTGGCACACGTTCTTTGAATGTTTGGAAAAGACAAATAGTAAGGGTGGCTTGCCGCAAGGGAAGCCACAGAAATTACGAACGTAACATCAAATTGAACTCG
>NZ_BAABDI010000053.1:0-13835 GCF_039539545.1 Hymenobacter antarcticus
CTCCTTGTTAAAGCGCCTCGGGGGATGTAGCGCGGACTTTGTAGTCCGCGAGTCTGCGCCGCTACAACCACTACACGGCGCAGACTCGCGGACTACAAAGTCCGCGCTACATCCTGCTGCGTAACAGCAGTTAATAACGCATCGCGCCGACTCGCGACCTGCTTATTTACCCTACTTGCCTGTGCCATGAAACGCCCGTTCCGCTTCGCCTTTGCCATTTTCGGGGGACTTATCCTCCTCCTCACCGCCCAAACCCCCAAAGCCAAATCCGTGGAACAAACCCTGCGCGCCAGTCGCTGGCAAAAGCGCGTGTTGCTCCTGGCCGCTCCCAACGCCGGACAAGCCGATTTCAAGCAGCAAAAAGCCCTGCTGGCAGCAGCAGAACCAGAGCTGGCCGCCCGGGATGTGCTGGTGCTGGAAGTGCTCTACAATCAGCTGACCGAAGCCGACAAGCAATTTCTAACCCGGAAGCTTGGCCTTCAGCCGCCCCTGTTCGCAGCCCTGCTAATTGGCAAGGATGGCGGCGTGAAGCAGCAAAGCAGCCGCCCAATCCCGCCGGCCGACTTGTTCGACACCGTCGACAAGATGCCCATGCGGCGCGAGGAACTGCGGCGCACCAGGCCCGGCCAGCGGTAGCCTTAAAGCGGTTTCCGAAGGAATTAAAAATGAGAAATTAAAAAATTGCTCGTCAGACTTTTAATTCTTAATTTTTAATTCTCTTCAAACCACCCCTACCCCGTCCACAATCGTCGTCTGGTACGTTTCGGGCCGCCGGCCAAACTGCTCCTCATAGGCCGCACTCACGCTGGCAATGAACTCATCGACCTGCGCCGGGGCCACCAGGTTGATGGTGCAGCCCCCAAAGCCTCCCCCCATCATGCGGGCCCCGAATACGCCGGGCAGCCCCCGGGCGGCTTCCACCAGCGCATCCAGCTCGGCGCAGCTCACTTCATAGTCGTCGCGCAGGCCGGCGTGCGAGGCGTACATCTCCTGCCCAAAGGCGGTCAGGTTGCCGGTTTCGAGGTGATGGCAGGCGGTTTCGACCCGGGCATTTTCCTGCACCACGTAGGTGCAGCGGCGGTACACGGTGGGGCTAAGCTCGGCGCGGTGGGCCTCCAGGTCGGCCAGCGTAGCATCGCGCAGGGTCTGGATGGCGGGATTGTGCTGCTGGAGCACGGCCACGCCCTGCTCGCACTCCTGGCGGCGGGTGTTGTAGGCCGTGCTGGCCAGGCTGTGCTTCACGCCCGAGTTGCAGAGCACGATGCGGCAGGCCTGGGTATCGAAGGGGAAATAGGCGTAGTCGAGCGAGCGGCAGTCGAGGCGCACCACCTGGCCGGCGCGCCCAAACAGGCTGGCAAACTGGTCCATGATGCCGCACTTCACGCCGGCGTAGGTGTGCTCGGCCTGCTGGGCCATGCGGGCCAGGGTGAGCTTATCCAGGCCGGTTTCCAGCAGCTGATTGAGGGCGAAGGCCAGGCCGCACTCCACAGCGGCCGACGACGACACGCCCGCGCCCACCGGAATGTTCCCGCCAAACACGCAGTCGAACCCCGGCACCGCCACCCCGCGCTGCTGAAACTGCGCCGCCACACCCAGCAGGTAATTGGCCCAATGCACGTCGCTGGGGCTGATATCGGCGGCATCGGTCAGCGTGAGGGTTTCGCTGAGGTCATAGGCTACCAGCCGCAGGTGGCTGGCCCCGTTCAGGCCCACGGCAAACACGATTTCCTTGTCGATGGCCGCCGGGAGCACAAAGCCGCCGTTGTAGTCCGTGTGCTCGCCAATGAGGTTGACGCGGCCCGGGGCCCGCACCAGCAGCGGCTCGTAGGCAAACCGGTGGCGGAAATCAGCAAGTATGGCGGCAGTAAGGGAGAGTGACATGAGCAAAAGAGGCGAAGTAGGCGAAGGAAAGCCCTGGTAAAGTACAGCCAGCGACCATTACTGCTTGAAAGTAGCACCTGTTCTGTCAACAACTTCCGGCCCCGACTGCTAACCGAGCAGCAAGTACGCATCCTATTTTATGAATTAAGCAGCACATATCGAAATAATTACTACATTTATTCCATCATATTTTTTAACAATTTCTCACCATTTAACCCCTGTACGTATGAAACCGCTCCTTACCCTTGCCGCGATGGCTGCCCTGCTGGCCCCGTCGCTATCTGTCAGCGCGCAATTCGTAGTGGATGGTGTCGCCACGGCGACTGAAATTGGCACTGGTCCGGGCAAATATCAACTGGCCGCAGCCTACGCTGGCAACCACCTCGATGCCGACCGTGGCCTCAAGGCTTTGTACGTGGGCAGCACGGCCACCACCCTGAACCTGATGCTGGTTGGCTCGGCCGAATCGACGGGTGGTTTTCGGGCGCTTATTCTCTACCTGAACACGCCCGCCCGCCCCGGCGCAGCCGCCGGCACGGCGCTACCCGGGGGCAGCGACGGCCTGTCGCCCCTCAAGCACAAACCGACCATGGACATGGTAGTCGACTACGGGTTTCGCGTATCGGTAGGAGCCACGGGCGGGGCGGCCACCGACGTATTCTTCAGCAACGTGTCGTACGTGACGGGCACCGCCATCACTGCTGGTACTGATGCCTACGTCGGGCAGGGCAGCAAGGCGGGCGCGATGGTGGTGGCCGGGGCCACGGCTCCCCTACCCGGCACCAGATACGCTTACCTGAACACGGCAAGTCTGACCGCCAACACGACCAACGCCGGGCTCGAAATTGAGATTCCGCTCGCCGCCTTCGGGCCGGGCGTGGCCTCGGGCAGCCGAATCGACCTGTTCGCGACCTATACCGACGGCGCGGGCATCTTCTACTCCGAAACGATTCCGGCCATTGCGGGCCGCACCACCACCCTCGGCCCCGACCCCAATTTTGCCGCTATTGCCGGCACCCAGGCCATTGCCTTCGAATTGGGAGCGGGCGTGCTGGCGGCGCGCAGTGCCGCGCCCGGCACCTTCGCCTTCGGCCTCTACCCCAATCCGGCCCAAGCCACTGCCACGGTCGCCTACACCGTGCCGGGCGGCAGGCAGGCCGTGTCGCTGGCCGTGTATAATGCCCTTGGGCAGCGCGTGCACACCCTGCCGCCCACCCCACAGGCAGGCCCGCAGCTGGTGAAGCTAGGCAGCCTGCCCGCCGGGGCTTACCTAGTGAAGCTGCAAATCGGCGACCAGTACACCAGCGGCAAGCTCGTGCTTGAATAGCAGCAAGCCATTGAGCGCAGCGGACAACAAGAAGTCCGTCGGGCAGCGACGTATTCGAGTCGGGGCTGCCGGTCCGACCGCACGAGTATAGCTGCCCGCCGCCGGCTAGGGCCGGGCGAAGCGTGGGTCGCGGATGAGCGTGGAATCCGTGAGGGTGCGCATGAAGGCCACGATTTTGGCTTTTTCGGGGGCCGTCAGGTCGAGGGTGAAGCTTTGCTGGAGCGGGTCGTTGGTGGTGTTGAGCAGCAGCGGGTCGATGTTGGGACTGTTCAGGGCGACGTGCTCGTTGTAGTGGTCCACTACCTGCTCCAGGGTGGTGAAGCGGCCATCGTGCATGTAGGGGGCGGTGAGGGCGATGTTGCGCAGCGAAGGCACCCGGAACTTGCCGTTGTCGGTGGGCCGGCCGGTTAGCAGGCCCAGGCCCAGGTCGGGGGGAATGGCGTCGAGGCCGTTGTTGCTGAAGGTATGGTTGGTTTGCAGCTCGCCGGAGTGGCAGTCGCCGCAGTTGCCGCCGCGCTGCCGGCCATCGGGGTGGGTGGAGAACAGCACGAAGCCCTCCACCTCGGCGGCGGAAAGGGCCGTGCGCTCGCCGCGCCGGTAGCGGTCGAAGCGCGAGTTGCTCGAAACCAGGGTGCGCTCGAACTGGGCCAGGGCCTTCAGCACGTTTTCTTCGGTGATGGTGCTGCTGCCGAAAGCCGCCCTGAATAGCGGCGGGTAGGTGGCCAGCTGCTGCAGGCGGGCCACGCCGGCCCCGAGCGACTGGTGCATCTCGACGGGGTTCTCGATGGGCGTGCGGGCCTGGATTTCAAGCGTGGCGGCGGCCCCGTCCCAGGTCAGGCGCGGCTCCCAGAGCAGGTTGGCCAGCGACATGGCGCTGCGGGGCGTGCGGGCCTGGTTCACCCCCTGCGACCGGGCCTGGCCATCGGTGAAGGCCAGCTCCTGCCGGTGGCAGGAAGCGCAGGAAATACTGCGGTCCACGGACAGCGCCGTTTCGTAGAACAGGTGCCGGCCCAGGGCCACGCCCGGCTCGGTGAGGGGATTGTTGGCGGGCGGGGCGGCCACGGCCGGAAACCGGGTGGGCAGGGCCAGCACGTAGGCTTTGGGGGGCAGTACCGGGCCGTCGGCGGGGGCAATGGGGTCGGCGTCGGGGGAGCAGCCGGCCAGGAAGGCCGCGGCCAGCAGAAGCATGGGTAACGTCGACGATTTCATGCGCGGAAGGCAGGCGGGGGTGGAGGAGATGGGTGGGATGCGAAAGATAATAAGCCCCCGCCGCTCAAACACCAAAACCGCCCTGGCAACCCGCTGGCAGCTCCACCTTTACACCTCCAGCCCGAAGCTGATGATGGTGCCCCGGCCCAGGCGCGACACCACCGAGAGCTCGCCCCCGAGCAGGGCCACGCGGTTGCGCACGCCGGCCAGGCCAATGCCGGCCAGCGGCTGCGCCGCCTGCGCGGCCGGCTCGAACCCGCGGCCATCGTCTTCCACGCTCACTTCGAGGCGGTGGCTTTCGCGCACCAGGTGCACCACTACTTCGGACGCCTGGGCGTGCTTCATCACGTTGTTGAGCAGCTCCTGCACGATGCGGTAGACCGCGATTTCAATGGGCGGGGCCAGGCGCTGCTCCAGGCCGAAGAGGTGCAGGCGCACGGGCAGGCGGGCCGGGGCCAAGCGCTTCACCAGCTCTTCGAGGGCCGTGCGCAGGCCAAAGTCTTCGAGGATGCCGGGCGTGAGCTCGAAGGAGATGGTGCGGGTGGCCCGGATGGCTTCTTCGAGCAGCCGGAGCGAATCGTGGACCGAAGCCGGGGCCCCGGCCCGCCCGGCCAGGCTGAGCTTGGTGGCGTAGAGCAGCTGGCCCAGCCCGTTGTGCAGGGCTTCGGCAATGCGCTTGCGCTCGGTTTCCTGGGTGGCGAGGATGGCGGCCAGCACCTCCTGCTGCCGGCGCAGCTGCTGGCGGATGGCCTCCTCGGCCAGGCGGTCGCGCTCGGTCACGTCGTGCACGATGGTGAGCACGCCAATGGGCGCGGGCTCGCCCGTGTGGCGCAGGGGCACGATGTGGATGTCGTAGCGGCCGGGGTGGTCCCGAAACGACTGGCTCAGCAGGTCGACGCGCTCGCCGGCCAGGGCGCGGGCCATGAGCTGGGTCGACTCGTAGTGCAGGGCGGGCAGCACCTCGGCCAGGGGCCGGCCCAGCACCTCGGCCGCCGCCCGGCCGAAGTAGCGGGCGGCCTCGGCGTTCCAGGCGGTGATGCGCTGGTTGCGGTCGATGGCGATGATGCCGTTGACGGTGTTATCGAGCAGACTTTCGTTGAATTCCTTGCTGCGCCGCAGCTCCTGCCGGGCGGTGTGGGCGGCCGTGATGTCGCGCCACACCAGGTGCAGCACCGGGGTGGGCCCGCCCAGCTCGATGGGCGTGAACAGTACCTCGACCCAGATGGGCTCGCCGGTGCGCCGGTGCATCAGGGCCTGGCAGCGGTACGAGCCCGTGCGGATGGCCTGCTCCGTGCTGGCACGAAACAAATCGGCGGTGGGGCGGCCGTCGGGCTGCAGCTCGGGCGCACAGGCCCAGGCCGCGTGGCCCACCAGCTCTTCCCGATGCCGGGCCCCCATCAGCCGCAGGGCGGCGGCGTTGCAGTCCACGTAGGTGTGGCCCTGGAGCAGCACCACGGCGTCGGAGCTTTCGTGAAACAGCTTGCGGAGGCGGGTCTCGCTGGCGGCCAGGGCATCGGTGGCCTCGCGGCGGGTGGTGATATCGAGCACGGCCAGGCGCAGGCGCTGGTCGGCGGGGGCCGCGCCGGGCGCGGCCGGCGTGCGCAGGGCTTCGAGCTGGGCGAAGAAGGGGCGGCCGTCTTCGCCCAGCATCGTGAGCTCGCAGCTCAGGGTGTGGTCTTCGCCGAAGGCCCGAACCAGGAACTGCCCGAACTCGGCCCGGTGGCTGGGGGCCACGAACAGGGCAAAATGCCGCCCCACCAGCCGCGGGCGCACGGTGCCCAGCTGCTGGCTGGCGCAGTGGTTGAGCTGCTGAATGAGGCCGGCGGCCGTGAGCGTGAAGTGGCCCACGGGCGCGAAATCGTACAGGTCGAGGTACTGGTCGTGGGCGGCCGTGGCCGCGGCCTGGGCCAGCAGCAGCTCTTCGTTCTGCATTTCCAGCTCAATCTGATGCACCTGGAGCTCCTGCACCAGGCGCTGGCTCTCCTCGTGGGCCTGGGGCGCGGGCACCTGCGTGGCCAGCTGCCGGCGCTGCTCGGCCCGGGCCCGCAGCTGGAGCAGGGTCTCGTGGGGGCCGGCGGGGCCGGGGGCGGGGGTAGCGGGGGGTAACATCGCAGAAAGGAGAAGGTGCTATAGGCTGGTGAAGATAAGCATGCCCCGGCGGGCGGGCAGCCCCCGGCGGGGCACCTCACCACCGGGCCCCGGTGCCGCGGTGTGCCGGGGGTATCGCCCGGCGCGGGCGCGGAGGCGACTGGCGCCAGAATCCAACGGCGCCGGGGGGCTCGGGAGGCGAACGCTCGAGGCCGCCGAAAAGGCCCTACCTTCCTCCCGCCAAGTGGCACCGATTCATTCTTCTCCCCAATCGTTTACCTCATGCCCAACGAATTTCACACCGACATCCCCGCCAAGGTTATCACCGACGTGCAGGCGCACTTCGAGGCCATCCGCACGGCCCTCGCGCCCTATCTCCTTTCCCTCACCCCCGACGAGCGCAAAACCATGCTGCGCATGGCCGACAAAACGGTGGCCTTCGTGACCAAAACCACCGACTACGCCACCACCAACCCCAGCTTTGTGCCCGCCTTCGTCGACCTGGCCGAGCTCAAGCAGGACACGGCCGGCATGGCCGCCTTCACCCCCCTGCGCCAGTTCTGCGAGCAGCTCGCCCTCGACCTCGACAGCACCGTGATGGTGGCCGGCTCCGAAGCCTACGGCAACGCCCTCACCGTGTACGGCAACATCAAGTTCCTGGCCAAGAACAAGCAGCCCGGTGCCCAGGCCGCCTACGACGAGCTGAGCGTGCGCTTCCCCGGCAACGCCAACGCGGGCCGCAAGCCCACCCCGGCCAAAGGCTAAGCGGTCGATTTCGACCCAAAAAGGCCCGATTTCGAGCGGCGATGGCTCGAAATCGGGCCTTTTTGGGTCCGAATCGTGCCGCCGTGGTCCGATTTCGCGGCTTCGACCCCCGAAATCGGGCCACGTTGGGTCGATTTCGGGCTGGCGAGGCCCGATTTCGGACTGGCGAGGCTCGATTTTGGGCCTTTGTGGCTCGAAATCGAGGGTCCGACCCTCGATTTCGAGGGTCGAACCCCCGATTTCGGGGGTCCGACCCTCGAATTCGGGCGGGGGTGGGCGCTGTGCTGGTCCGTGGTCCGGCGCGGGCGGGGGGTGGCGGCGGACGGGAGTGCCGGGGCCCACGCCTTGCCAGGGGTGGCGGCCGGCTACTGGCGCGGGCCGAACGGGCTGGGCGGGTGGCTCCCGGTGGCCGGCGGGGTGGGGCCGCTCCCGGCTTCGCCCGGCCGCCAACCGGGCCGGCCACCGGGGGCGGGCGGCCCGGTGCCACGCCCCCGCCCGTGGCTGGGGGCGCGGCTACGCGGCAGGAGCCTGCAACCAGCTCACGGCCTCGGCCTCGGTCATGAAAATGGCGGCCTCGTAGGGCTGGGTGGGGGCAATGGCGGCCTGCACGGCCGGGGCCACGGCCGCGTCGGTCCGCATCTGCTCCCAGCGCTGCAAGGAGCTGAACACGGCCATCCGCAGCGGGTGCGGGGAGAGCCGCGCCACGGCCGCCGGGAAAAACTCGTGGGTGAGCCAGGCGGTCTGGAGCAGGTCGAGGGGGCCGCAGCGGCGCGAGTCGAGCAGCCAGTTGCCGCAGCCGTGGGCCAGGGCCAGCGCCAGGGTCGCCTCATACGAAGCCTGGGCCTCGGCCAGGGTATCGGGGGTCAGCCAGCGCAGGAACACGATATCGAGGTCGGGCCGATAGCTGAGGGAATAGGTGCTCAAGGGCGTAGGGGTGAGCATAAGGGGAGCACGATTCGGCGGGGTTGGCTAGGTTTTGGCCCCCCTGCGGGCTTTGGCCGGGGCCGGCAGCAGAGGAGCCTGCAAGGTACGGTAGGCGGCAAACAGAAACTCCAGCCGGCTGAGCTCGGTGGCGAAGGCGGCCGGGCGGTAGCACAGGTCCACGGCCGCGACCTGCTTCGGGCTGGGCGACGGGGGGAAGGGGAATGACCTACTCGGCAGGATTGGCCGGAATTACATTGCCCAATTCCAGCATATCGGCAGCACCGCTGAAATTAGCCAGCAGCTTACAGTCGAATCCCCTTAATTCTTCAATAATAGCCGGCTTTCGGAAATCATTGTCGTTGCGGGTAACAAACAGCTTAGGCCCACGCGGCAATGCGCGCAAACCGGCCAGTACGGAAGCATATACCAACGCATCCTGCACGCCTAAGCCGTGAGTTGCTTGTAGCATAGGTGCTTCCAGTAGCACAGCAGCGGTGAGCGGTGGGCCGGGGGCCTCAGCCGCCAGCCGTTGCGCAAGGGAAAACAGGCGGCTGGCCTGGGTAGCCGTTCGCGTCGTTAATAAGTCGTTGAGCAGCCGCACCAACTGGTCGACCTCAGCGGCATCAAACTCCGCTTCACGCTGATGCTGGTCAATCTGTTTAAGAAAATACTGCTGGTAGTCTATCCGCTCGGCAGCACGCCGGTGCAGCGTTTGAAAAACTTCCGTCAGCGCGTACTGCGGCACATGCAGACTATATCGACCAGCTACAGCTCCGGCCAGGATACGTTCGCAAGCGGCATGGTGCTCTTGTTGAAACGCTAGTTCAAGCAGGAAATTTGATTCGACGAAAACGTTCATTTAGCCAACTGCCGTTCCCGATGAATGTACCCCCGATAGATGCGCTCGTGCACCCCCGATTCTACCAGCCACGCCTGCGCCGGCATATCCAGCAGGGTACGCGCTGGCTTAAACATAACCGAGCCCAGCCAGGAAGAAACGACCAGACTGAAAACCTGCCCGTCTAATGCTTGCAACGGATGGCGTTCAAGCGTCAGATAATTGGCCAGAACCAGCGAAGCATCCACCGAATAGGCACTGGCAACCAACGGCTGCTCGCCTTGCGTGGGCAGCCATAGCGCCATGTGGTCGGGAGTGGCCAGGAGAAAGTAACAAGCAGGATGCCCGTAGTTCTGGCGTAATTCCTGCGCCTGGGCGGGGGTAGGCATCCAGGTTTTCACTTCTACCAAAAGCTGCTCCTCGCCCGTAGCCGAGGTAATGACGAAGTCTGGGCTAATAACCGGATGATGAACTTGCATAGGTTAAAGTTACGCCGCAGTAGCCAAATAAGGTAAATGCCCGCCGAGTACCGCTTGGCTGTGCATCCGGGCGGTTTGGCCGCTGGCGCGCTGGTGGGTAAAGAGGCGTTCGAGGATTTCCTGCTCCAGCAGGCGCAATTCGCGGTAGGTCACCACCAGGAAGTTGCCGCAGCCGCAGCTCGGGTCCAGAAACCGCAGCTGCTCCAGCCGCCGGTGCAGGGCATCGAGGCGGGGGCGGCTCTGGCCGGCGGCGGCCAGCTCCTAGCGCAGCTCATCGAGAAAGAGCCCCTGAATCACCTTCAGAATATTGGCCTCCGAGGTGTAGTGCGCCCCCAGGTTGCGCCGCTTCACGGGGTCGGTGACGGACTGAAACAGCGAGCCGAAAATAGCGGGCGAGATGCGCGACCAGTCGAAGTACGTGCAGCGAATGAGCCGCTCGCGCAGGGCCGCGTCGAAGCTCGGAAACGGGAAATACTCCGTGAACAGGGCCCCGTTCACGTAGGGCAGCTGGGCCAGGTAGTCGGGCAGGTGGCGCTGGCGCTCGCCCGGCGCCTGGTCGAGTATCGAGAACCACTCGGCCAGCCGGGTGCCCACGTCGGTGCCGTCGGGCCGGGTCTGGGCTTCGAGGAACTCCTGAAAGGCATTCTTCTCGAAGATGGCCGTGTCCTCGGCAAACAGGCAGAAGAGAATGCGCACCAGCAGCACTTCGAGCTTGTGGCCGTGGTAGCCGCCGGCCAGCAGGGCATCGTGCAGCTCGCCCATGAGCTCGGCCGCCCTTATGTTGGCGGGGTCTTCGGGCCGGTACACGCGCTTCTGGTACCCGGTGAGAAAGGCGAACAGGTGCAGGTGCAGGTGCTGGTGCAGCTCGGCCAGCCCGAATTCGTGCTCCGTGCCCTCGTCGAGGTCGTAGAGGCGGAAGCGGGCGAAGTCCGAAACCAGAATATACCGGGGCAGCTCGTGGTCTTTGAGGCCGGGGAAGTAGTCGCGGGCCTGCTGGCCGGCGCGGTCCAGGTCGCGGCCCCGGCTCTTGTGCTCCACCAGCAGGGTGCCCTTCCAGAGCAGGTCGATGAAGCCCTGCCGCCCGTCGGCCTTCTTGATGGGCACCTCGAAGGAAGCCACCCGGCGGCGCTTCACATCGAAGACGTGGAAGAAATCAATCCAGAACGCCTGGGCGTCGGCGCGCTCGTTGGTGGCCGCCTGCCACTACTGGGCAAAGCGAATGGCGCGGTCTTTTAATTCGGAAAGGGAAAGGGGCATGGGGAAGCGGGGTAGAAATGGGGGCGGAAGATACGGGGGCGGGCGGGGTGTGGGGGGGAGGGCAACTCCTGATTTCGCCCTCCGCGTCAACCTCTCCCCCTAACCCCCTCTCCAAAAAAGAGGGGGAACTAGCTTTAGATGTAGCTTTTTCTACTCGTTTTTTAGTAGTAGAACTGAAATCTAGTCCCCCCTCTTTTTTGGAGAGGGGGGTTAGGGGGAGAGGTTGTCGCGGAGGGCGAAGTCAGGGCTTCCGCCCCGCCCCCGCCGGGCTTTCCGGCTGCAATAGCGGTACCTTACATCTAAACGGCCCGGCCCGCGCGGCTCGCCGGCGCGGGTCTTTCACGTCCTTTCCCTTTCCATCATGCCCCCCAACCCGGCCCTCGTGCCCCCTGACTCCCCGCCGCCCACCCCGGCAGGGCTCGAAACCGCGTACCGGGTGCTGGAGCATATCCCGGCTGCCATCTGCCTGCTGCGCGGGCCCGAGCACCGCTACGAATACCTGAACGCGGCCTACCAGGCCTTCTTTCCCAACCACCAATTCCTGGGCCGCACCGTGGCCGAGGTCCTGCCCGAAGTCGTGGCCGCCGGCTTCATGGCCCTGCTCGACGGCGTGTACCGCACGGGCATCACGCACTTCGGCCACGAAACCCCCCTGACCCTGGCCGCCCACGACGGCCACCCGGCCCGCGACGTGTACTTCACCTTCACCTACCAGGCCTGCCGCGAAGCCGGGGTCATCGTGGGCATCTCCGTCTTCGCCTACGAAGTAACCGCGCAGGT
The DNA here is from genome assembly GCF_039539545.1 of Hymenobacter antarcticus. Lineage (NCBI taxonomy): Bacteria > Pseudomonadati > Bacteroidota > Cytophagia > Cytophagales > Hymenobacteraceae > Hymenobacter > Hymenobacter antarcticus. The sequence goes on from NZ_BAABDI010000053.1 coordinate 11,549, forward strand.
GCGGCAGCGCGAAGCCGAGCAGCAGCAGCAGCGCGAGCTGTTTGAGCAGGCCCCGGTGGCCATTGCCGTGTTTCGGGGGCCGCGCTACGTGGTGGAGTGGGCCAACCTCACCATGTGCGCCCTGTGGGGCCGCACGCCGGCGCAGGCCCTGGGCACGCCCGTGTTCGAGCTGCTGCCCGAGGCCGCCGGCCAGGGCTTTGAGGAGCTGCTGGACGGGGTGCTGGCCACCGGCACGCCCTACGTGGCCCACGAGCGGCCCTCGCTCATCGACCGCCAGGGCCGCCGCGACACCGTGTACTGGAACTTCATGTACCAGCCCCTGCGCGAGGCCGACGGCCGGATTACGGGCATCACCGTGGTGGCCACCGACGTGAGCGAGCAGGTGCAGGCCCGCCGCCAGGTGCTGGCCCTGAACGAGCAGCTGGCCACCACCAACGCCACCCTGCTGGCCACCAACGCCGAGCTGGGCCTCCAGAACGCCGAGCTGCGGCGCACCCACCAGCAGCTCCAGCGCCTCAACCACACCCTCGATGCCCGCGTGGCCGAGCGCACCGCCGCCGCCCGGCTGGCCCGCGCCGAGGCCGAGCGGCAGCGTGCCCGCCTGAAAGACCTGTTTATGTCCGCGCCGGCCGCCATCTGCATGCTGGCCGGGCCCGAGCTGGTGTACGAGCTGGTGAACCCCGTGTATGCGCAATGGCTGCCGGGCCGCGAGCTGCTGGGCCGCACCGTGCTGGCCGCCCTGCCCGAAGTGGCCCACCTGCCCGCCTACGAGGCCCTGCGCCGGGTATACGACACGGGCATCACCTACACCAGCCCGGCCCAGCTCGTGCCCCTCGCCCACCCCACCAGCGGCGAGCTGGAGGACCGGTACTTCAACCTTATTTTCCAGGCCCGCTACGACGAGCACGACCACATCGACGGCGTCCTCGTTTTCGGCTTCGAAGTAACCGAGCAGGTGGCGGCCCGCGATGCCTGCGAGACCGTGGCCACCCGGCTCCAGCTCATCACCGATGCCCTACCCGTGCTCATCGGCTACGTCGACCGGGAGCAGCGCTACCAGTTCAACAACCACGCCTACGAAGCCTGGTTTGGGCAAAAGCCGAAGGACCTGCTGGGCCGGACGGTGCGCGAAGTAGTGGGCGAAGCGGCCTACCAGGCCACCCAGGGCTACATGGCGCGGGCCCTGGCCGGCGAGCAGCTGGACTTTGAAGCCCGGATGCCGTACCGGAAAGACTTCGTGCGGCATATCCACAGCAGCTTCGTGCCCGATGTGCGGGAGGGCGTGGTGATGGGCTACTACAGCCTGGTGACCGACGTGAGCGAGGAGGTGCGGGCCCGCAAGCAGGTGCAGCGCCTGAGCCAGCAGTCGGCCGCCCTCAACGACAAGCTCTTTGCCGCCAACGAGGCCCTGGCCGACGCCAACGAGGAGCTGGGGGTTTCAATCGAGGAGCTGGGCAAAACCAACGAGCAGCTCACCCGCACCAACGTGGACCTGGACACCTTCGTCTACACGGCCTCGCACGACCTGAAGGGCCCCATCACCAACCTCGACGGCCTGGTGCACGCCCTCTGGGAAGAGCTGCCGCCGGCCAGCCAGGTGGGGCCGGTGGCCCACATCCTGAACCTGATGCAGAGCTCGGTCGACCGTTTTCAGCACACCCTGGTTCAGCTGAGCGCCATTGGCCAGCTGCAGCAGGAGCGCGGCCAGCCCCTGGCCCCCACCCGCCTGGCCGACGTCATCCGCGACGTGCGCCTCGACCTGGCCCCGCTCATCCTGGCCGCCCGCGCCCAGCTGGTGGTCGACATAGCGGGTTTCCCCTCCTTCCCGTTCTCCGAAAAAAACCTGCGCTCGGTGGTCTACAACCTGCTCAGCAACGCCCTCAAGTACCGCCACCCCGACCGGGAGGCCCAGGTGCGCCTCAGCTGCCGGCTGGAGGCCCCCTACTGGGTGCTGGCCGTGGCCGACAACGGCCTGGGCCTGGCCCTCACCCCCGACCGGCCGCTGTTCGGCCTGTTTCAGCGCTACCACACCCACGTCGAGGGCTCGGGCGTGGGCCTCTACATGGTGAAGAAGATGCTGGAGAATGCCGGCGGCCACATCGAGGTGCAGAGTGAGCTCGGGGTGGGTTCCACGTTCACGGCCTACTTCCGCTACTAGCGCCGCCGGGTGTAACAAAACGTGTACCCCGAATTTCCAATTCGGCCGCGTAAACGATGGTCGCACGAGTACCCCGAATTTCCAATTCGGCCGCGTAAACGATGGTCGCACAACCCGTTCACGCGGCCG
>NZ_BAABDI010000054.1:0-13243 GCF_039539545.1 Hymenobacter antarcticus
GGTGTTGGAACCACAAAGGTCGACCCGCCCCGTTTTAGCCTATAATCCCTTCAAACAAGCGGCAGAAGGCACTGTTTACTCACAAATAGCTGTTTGACAACTGATTGAAAAATCATGGGGTAGAGTACTACAAAACTACGTCCGTTTGGCCTGTAGACGCTTGTGCAGCGGGTGTTCTATCCCTTTATACAGCGCAATGGATGCCAACGTATAGACAATGAGCCGCACCAAAGTACTATCCGACACGTAATGCATGAACAAGGTATCAAAGACCCCGAGGTGAATAAGATAAAAGACGTAGGAGCTTTTGCCTAGCAGGTCAAATACCTTAGTTTCGAGTAAGCGACGAAACGCGGATTGCTCTGTCAGTAGTCCATAGAACAGCAAACAAACTACCAGCGGCAAAATAAAATTATTGGCAAAAATCTGGGCATACGACCAGTCAAAAGAGCTAAGAAAAGGCTGCAGCCCGCGTTGCATGGCAACTATGCCGGTATAGCCCAATATTCCGAGTGCTCCCAACGTAGTACAGTAGCTGCTTGAAACCATACTCAGGGTTTGTTTTTGCATCCACAAGGCCAAGGCCATGCCGCTTACAAATTCCGCACAGCGGCCGAAGTAAGTAACATTAAGCATAAAGCGCATACTTGGCATTGGCCCGAAAGGCAGCTTGAATCGTCCGCAAACCAAGACCAGAGCAACTCCTAACGCCAGGGCCAGCAACGGATAAATGGCGAGCCGCCAGAGTTTGCCACGCAAGCTTAGCAGAATGAACGGCGCACTTATGTAAAAGCATTCCTCTACCGTGAGCGACCACGCTGTAGGCAGCCCTGACAAGATTAAATCCTGAAAAAAAGCCTTCGTTAGTGTAAGATTAAAGAAAAGAGCGCCAGCTTTATGAAAGACAGTGTAATAGGCGGGCCATACGTACGCTCCCTGACTTGGCCATTTTGAAATTATGATGAAGGATACAATTGTTAGTAAAAAATAAATCGGGTAGATTCTAGCAAACCGATTCTGCATGTAACGCTTTACCCAGGTCCAGCTTGGATGAATACGGTTAGCGTAGCGGGTAGTAATTAAAAAACCACTTAGAACGAAAAAGACTGATACGCCAATGTGCCATTGCAGTATCAGTACCATCAACCAATTAACCATCGGATTATCTCCAAAGGATTCTACTTGGCCAACGTGAAAAAAGAACACCATATAAGCTGCAATGGCACGTATCCCCGTTAAAGCGGGAAAGTATAAAAGTCTCGGTGGATTTACTTCTGGTGTAGCGGTCATCAAGGGTTGTATCTGTTGCATTAGGCTCAAAGCGCCACAGTAAGGGCTAAACATCTAAATTAATCGTTCGTGCGGTCGGGCAAACTATGAATCGCAATTACCTGAGCGCCATAATCCGGTTGGGGCTCTTAGTCGCCGCAACTCCCTGGCACATACTACGCCACTGCCATTTCAATTACTTTTCTCAGTAAGACAATATCAACTTGGATATCTGAATGCGAGGTATGCTCCGGATTGGTACCCTGGCAAGGAATCAGGTAATATGGCAGGTTAAAGCAGGAAGCCAGCCAGTAGTAGCAATGCACCTGATAGTCCTTATCCAGCAACTCCAGTACTTTGGCCCCCGGCTGCAGAAAGAACATATTGGTCATGCCGGCACCATGCACGCCCAGCAAAATCGTGGTTTCGTGCATCAGCTGAATCTGCTCGGAGAAGGTAATCCGCTCGAAGTACACTTTCTCAAAACCAAATTCTTCCAGCACTGCATCCACTTCAGGTTCATTGATTATTCGGCGGGCCCCCGACGCCGAACGGGCCGCGAATATGCGGCGCGTCGCCGGGGCTGGGGCCGGCCCATAAGCTGACAGTAGTTCGGCCCTCACTTGGCGGATGAGTTCTGGATTTTGCTTTATTGGGGTAGCCGTAAGCTCAGGGACTACAACGCATGCAGCCCGCATAATCTGCTGCGGATTCACTGGAGCGTATCGATTAAAACCCAAGGCACTGGCTGTTGCCTTGATGTAAGAAGGAAGTTCTTTGGGAGGTATTGGCTGGGGTAATTCCAGCATCATGTTGGGATGTAACTCGCGCAGCACCAATAGCCGAGGCAACGTGTCGGCCATCCAATGATAGTAATTCTCTACTGACCACTGGTTGTGACATATAGCTACGCAATCGGTCGCCACATTCACCTTCTCTCCTACCCATTGCCGCAGCAGCAACGTATCCTGAAAGGTTTCGGCATAGTAATCATGCACAAGGCTAGGTAGAAACAGCCGAAAGTTGCGCATTACGCCGCCGTTCCAAGTTACATACACGTCTTTGAGACGGTAAATACTGTGGGCATGAAAGGTAACCGGCTGCAAAAAAGACTGAGTAAGCTTTTCCGGAAACATGTCCACGTTGACCGGGGGAGTGGGCTGATAGGGCTCCCGCGCTGGAAAAGTCTTCTCTACTACTGCATTATTTAATGGCGGCAGTGCCTGCGAAACCCGGCGTACTACAGCATCCGCGATGTTTTTGACGATGTTCATTGGAGCAGTACCTATGTTGACAATATAATCTATTTATACAATCACCAGTTAATGGGAGCGCAATATCTAGCGTAACAACTGGCTCAGCGTAAATACCACAGTAAATATGAATCAATAAGCTAGACCCGGTAGCGGCAATAAAAGGAATGACTGTCTGCCGAACTCCGAAATGGTTAATTGCACACGAGGGAGTAGGCTACGCAGGGTGGCTACTTAAGATGAGTTTCTAAACACTTCTAATGTCTACAGGCCCTATTGTAGAAGCAATTCCGCCGCCATTCGGATGCCTTTCAGCACAATGAGGGTACTTAACACAAACGCAACTGTACGCAAGGCAATACGCCCAACTGGCAGCTTCAACAATGAAAGTACTTGTAAATCGATGATAAACGTAGCCAGTAGACTGAATAGGCCGAAGAGCATCAGAGCCGTATTGAGGCTGTGTAGCACTAAGCCGATACCCAGACCCAGTGCCCGAGCCGACAGCAGGCCTATATTGCTCCAAAGAATGTGACGCTGCTTGTTCATCACCGTGTAAATGGGCGACGTTGCCTGCGACATCATCTTGAACACGTAATAGTAGCCCAAGTAGCCGGTGTACACGCCCGCCATTTCCCAGCGCGCGCCAAATACGAATTTGAACAACAAGTCGCCGTACACGGTAATTATGCCGAATGGCAACAACCCTAAATACAGCAGCTTGTAGTACAAGTTGAGCGTCATGCCAGGAAGGCGCTCGGGCTCGTTATGCTGAGTTTCGGCCGCCTTCTGCCAGAACACTGGAAGGATGGCACTACCAATCAGATTGATGGGAATTTCGAGAAGCCCCACCGAAAACGAATAAAGCCCCACCGGTTCCGAGCCGAAGCTGGCATTGAGCGTGTAAATGGGCAATTGCGCCGAGAGCACGTTGATGAAGCTGGCGGGGAGAAAATAAAGCGGAAACTCACGAAATTCCCGAGCTACCTCACGAATGCCAGCCCAAGTGCTAGTACGCCATACCTCTCCAAACGAATGTCGGATGCTGCCAGTGGCCAAGGTGATGGTACTGGTGATGCGGTTGAAGAACTCACCCAATAACAAGCCGGTTACGCTACCACCCACCATTAAGCCATAACTGATTGTGGCCCCCCGGCCCACTAAGGTCGTGGCAACGTCCACGCTGCTACGCTTAAGAAATTGTTTTTCGCGCACATACCAGCTGCCCATAATCCCGTTTAGATTGAACAGTAGTAGCAGCACCGGCAGCGTGTAGAACAGGTTGCCCAACACTTCCACATTTAGCCAGCGCAGCAACTGATGGCCGCCCAGGAGTAATACCACTACCAATAGCAGGCAAGTAGCCAAGGTAAGCACCACCGTAAGTTGCACCAAGGCCAGAAACTTCTCTCGGACTTTGGGCAGCAGAAAGGCCGCCGTGTAGCCTAGCGTGGTCACCATACTTAAGTTGCTGACCAGTGAGCTAAAGACTGCGAACTGCCCGTAGGCCGAGGGTGGATATATGCGCGACATTACCGGTGAAAGGGCGAACCCAATAGCTGTCACAGCCGCCGAACCCGAGAGGCTCACGGCAAAATTTTGCGCGAATGAACCCCTCTGTAATATAGGCTTTAAATACTGTTGTATCAGGCCCTGAATTTTACTTTTCAAATTCAAATGTTCTACTGTACCCCCGGATTACTGTTTGCTCCTTTCAGTTTACTGATAAATTCTACTGGCCGATTTTGGTTTTGCGAAGCCAAAAAGGAATCGCATATGCGATACGTTGCGGTAAGAATATCTTCGTCAATTTGTGGCACATATCCGGTTTGGAAACGTTCCGGGTCTTGGTATTGTGGCAGGTTGAATCGCTCAAACAAAGCCCGTTTTGCCGGGCGCATTGGCCGCTTAGCCGCTTCAATAGAATCGCGGATTACCGCACCCACACCACGACTTGGTACTTTGATATAGAAATCGCGAATCCGCTCAAACTCTTCAGTACGCCGCTTCACGCTCATCCGGTTAAAGGTGCCGTTAGGATGGCTCACGTGCATGCTCAACACGGCTGTGCACCAGGCAATATTTACACCCAAACTTGTGATGCGAAAGGTGAAGTCGGTGTCGAGAAAAGCTACGCCGGTAAAGAACAAACCCGTAAGGGGCAAAGATTTCCGTCGAATCAACAACGGTAAGTCAATCATCCAAAAAGGTTGTTTATAATCCAACCACCGACGAAAATCCTTTGCCGGGTCTTCTTTGACTTTAGCAAAAGTTAAGTCTTCTACCTGGGTTGCCGCATTATACCCCATAACCACATCAATTTCAGGGTTTTCCTGCATGTAGGTGGCTGCTTCCCGGATGGCGGGATAATAGAAGGCGTCGTCATCGTTGATAATTTTTAGAATATCGCCACGTGCCATGAGCAGGCATTTGTTAATGCCATGCGCTTGGCTTTTGTCTCGCTCCGAAACGTACTGTTGAATCTTGCCGCTCTCGTATAGTTCCCGTAAGTACTCAGGGGTGCCATCAGTACTGGCACCATCAGCCACTACTATTTCTTCGTCGTCCTGACGGGCGGCAACTAGTCGGTCTAGTACATGCCGAAAAAAAGGCAGTTTATTGTAGGTAGTTACTACGTAAGAAATACGATAGTGAGTCGTCATTACAAAAGAGGTTGTGCGTGAAAAAGTAATGATATGAGCATTACAAATAATTCCTTATTGGTTAATTATGCCGCTATTTATTCTACCGTATTGCTTTTGGCTGTAGCCCAAAGCGGAATAGCAAAAAGATTTTATGAGCTACAAGCTCCCAGTACAAGACAGGCAGTTGGGGTTTGTTGCATCATGCCGATTTAACTCTTTTATCATGCACTAGGTCACTCAAAAAAATTAATATCTATCAAAAACAGTAGCTATATCTAACATGAGAAACACGGTCTTTAATACCGGAAAAGCTACAATTCAATTAATTTACAATCCATTACAATAAAATAATTAGCAGTGCGACCTTTAAAATCAATGACTATCGAAATTTCTATTAATCAGTAGTTTGTGATTGACATAGCGGCAGAACAACCTGCTCTACCAAAGCTGGGTCGGCGGTGATATCAGCGTAGTTGTTCTCTACTTCCAGCGGTGAGCCCAACGTGGAGGGTACCAGCGAATAGCTCACCCCAATGCTGTCGGCCATCGATAGGTAACTGGGGTTGATATAAGTGTTGCTCATCATTTCAATTGCGTGGCTGCCGGGGGTCATGAACAAAATGTTTGTCATGTTGGCCCCGTGAATACCGATAAAGATATCAGCTTCATACATAGTACGTACTTGCTCCACAAAGGTCATGTCTTCAAAGTAAATGGTTTCAAAGCCGTAGCGTTCCAACACGGCCACTATCTCGCCCTCGTTGGTGAGTTGCCGCCAGTTTTGCCGGCTCCGCGACACGTACAGGCGGCGTGTAGCTTTTTTGGTGGGGTCGAGATGAGGCAATAGGCTGGTCATCACGGCCTCACGCACTTCGCGCACTAGTTCGGGCACCATGTAGCCGTGCCGGCCGGGGCGCACTGCCACCCACAGGTCGGGCACCAAAACCAACTCGCCTGGAGCCAGCGCACAGGTGTACGTAAAGCCCAAGGCGCTAACCGTGCGCGTGACGTACTCGGGCGGGTTGGGTCCGGGTAGCAGCACTACACAATCGGGCTGCACCTTGCGCAGCAAAGCCAGCCGGGGTAGCGCTTCGGCTATCCAATGAAAATAATTGCCTGACCAGCTATCGAATGCCAACCCAGCGGGGCGGGTGGTTAATTCGCTCACTTTGCGGTTTTTAAACTGGCGCAACAAAAATATTCCGGCTAGCTCCAACTCCATCCACGGCTGCGGTAGGCTGGGCAAAAACACACGTAAACCTTTCACCACCGACCCGTGCCACGCCACTTGGACATTACGTAAGCGGTGTACCACCTGACGAAAGTTGGGTTGTACCTCCTCAAAAATATCGGCGAAACCCTCCATAAAAACGAGCGGCACCATGGCAACGTTGGCCGGCACGGGCATGCGTGCTAAGGCAGGAGCCGGCGCTATTTCGATTTCTTCGGCTACTAGCGGCTTACTCAGCGCCCGCCCTGCGGTGCCGAGCGTTCGGTCAATAAGTCTTTTGGTGCGTTGCCACAAGGTAGGGCGCGGCAGCGGCGCGGTGGCCATGGCGCAAACAATTATGTGCCCAAACCGCCCGGCATAATGACCGGACGTAGGCAAAATTTAAACAAAGAGAGGCTAGCTGCTTACTGATGCTGCTCGTGCTGTCTCGACACTTTGTGGCCGCCTTTCATCAGGTAAGCGTCTCGCTTGAACAAGTCTACATCGGCATCCATCATGTCCTTCACCAACGCGGCCAAATCGTATTTGGGCTCCCAGTTCAGTTTGGCCTTGCACTTCGCGGGGTCGCCGATGAGCAGTTCTACCTCGGTAGGACGGAAATACTGCGGGTCGACGCGGCATACCACCGTTCCGATGGCTACCTGGTATTCGGGGTTGGTACAGGCTACAACGCGGCCGATTTCGTTCACACCTTCGCCTTCGAAAGCCAGCTCAACGCCTACTTCGCCGAATGCGAGGCGTACGAAGTCGCGCACGGTGGTGGTTATGCCGGTAGCAATCACGAAGTCTTCGGGCTCGTCCTGCTGCAGAATGCGCCACATCGCTTCCACGTAGTCCTTGGCATGGCCCCAGTCGCGCTTGGCATCGAGGTTACCCAAGGCAATATCATGGCGCATACCGAGCACAATCTGCGCTACGCCACGGGTGATTTTACGGGTTACGAAAGTTTCGCCGCGCAACGGGCTCTCGTGGTTGAACAGGATGCCGTTGCAGGCAAACATGCCGTAGGCTTCGCGGTAGTTCACCGTAATCCAGTAGCCGTATAGCTTAGCCACGGCGTAGGGCGAGCGTGGATAAAAGGGCGTGGTTTCACGTTGGGGCACTTCCTGTACCAAGCCGTACAACTCCGAGGTGCTGGCCTGATAAATCTTGGTTTTCTTGGTGAGGCCCAGCAAACGCACGGCCTCCAGAATACGCAGCGTTCCCACTCCGTCTACGTCAGCCACGTACTCGGGCGCATCGAACGACACCTTCACGTGCGACATGGCCCCGAGGTTATAAATCTCATCGGGCTGCACTTCCTGAATGATACGAATCAGGTTGGTTGAGTCGGTGAGGTCGCCGTAGTGGTTGGTCAGGCGCGGATTTTTGTTACCGTGCTCATCGGTAATCAGGTGGTCAATCCGGTCGGTATTGAACAGCGACGAACGGCGTTTAATACCATGCACTTGGTATCCTTTCTCCAATAGAAGCTCGGTAAGGTAGGCACCATCCTGACCTGTGATTCCGGTGATGAGGGCAACTTTCATAAGAAAATCAATAGCGGAAGCCGCGAAACGGCTCCAATGAAAAATGTAATGTCGACGCTAGGCCAATACTTTGGTAATTTGATTGGCTTGAAATAAGAATTCCGTGGGATGCACGGCGTTGTAGTCGACCATAAACTTGTCTGCCACGACGAAAGCAGTGGCCAGGTCGGCAACCGGCGCATCGACGGGCATTGGTACGTAACCGGTCGCAAATTGGGCGTTGCCCTCGTACTGAGGCCGATTCATCATGCTGAATAATATCCTCTTGAGCGGTCGCAGGGGCTTTTTCAGCCACTCACCGTAGGGAATACGTTGGCTCAGGATGCTGCCAACATCGTTGCCAAAGCGCTTGTCGTAGTAGTAGCGCATACGGTCGGCCTCCTCAGTGCTGGCGCTGCGACCGTTGCCTTGGTTCATGACCCGAAAATTACTTTGAGGGTTTTCGAGGCGTACGCTGAGCACGGCCGTGCTCCAAGCCAAGCTCACATTCAGGCCGGTGATGCGATAGGTAAATTCGGTATCGACCTGCACCACACCCGTATTGAACAAGCCCGTGATAGCTAGTGAGGTGCGGCGAATGATAAGCGGCAACCCAATCATCCACACCACTTCTTTATGGGCCAGCCAACGGCGAAAGTTATCCGCCACGTCGTCATACAGCGTGGCCGTACCCAGTTTTTCCAGGTGAATCAGGCCGGTGTTGCCGGTTAGCACGTCTACCTCGGGGTGGGCCAGCATAAAGACTTTTGCCTCCCTAATTGCTGGGTAGCAAAAAGCATCATCATCGGTTATCAGCTTCAGTAGTTCCCCTTTGGCACGTAGCATGGCTTTATTGAAGCCGTGGGCTTCGCCCTTATCGCGCTCAGAAACATACTGCTGAATAAGGCCGGCATCGAACAGGCCTTGCAGGTATTCGGGGGTGCCGTCTTTACTCCCGCCGTCAGCCACTACAATTTCCTCATCGGGCTGCCGGGCAGCCACGAGACGTTCAATCACCTGCTTCAGGTAAGGTAGTTTATTGTAAGTAGTCAAGACGTAAGATAGCTTGTAATCAGGCACTTTTTCTTGCTTAACGATGAAAAATCAACGGTTGGAGTGGGCAAATTTCGCTGAGCGAAAGCCAATCATCAGGTCTTTAGTTGATGTATCCGAGTTGTTTAGCGTATTCGAGCATTTTTTCGCGCGGCCGGATTTTAATGGGCCGGGCTGGTACGCCTACGTAAATTGTCCAAGGTTCGGTATCTTTCGTGACCAGCGAGCAGGCCCCGATAACGCTGCCCTCCCCTATCGTTACATTGGGCATGACAACGACATTGGTGCCGATACCAGAAAAACGGCTACACCGAATGGTTCCGATGTCGACCGTATCCCGATATTCATCGGGTACCGTTACACTTGTAAACCCATCACCCATAAATCGGTCGGAACCACAAATGAAGCGGCTACCGGCTCCTATAGTCACAAAATCTTCTACGATCAGCGTACTCTGCGCCCCCCCGATAACAGTGATGTATGGCGCCAAGTGGGTATAATCACCTATTTCAGCAGCCGTAGTCAGGTACAGGCCCGAGTCGATGGCGACGTGACTACCCACGTGCACCAAATGGGGCCGCCGAATTTCGACGTTGGCGCTGATGAATATGTCTTCGCCGCAGGTTAGTAGCAGTGAAGTGTCGTATTGTGCTGATTCTAGTAGCTGAGCCGTAGACATACCTTAGTAAGGATAAACCGATTCGTAATATTTCACCGTAGCAGCAATCCCCTCTTCGAAGGGCGTGAATCTAAATTCGGGAAATACCTGGCGGAATTTGATATCGTCCATGACTTTTTTGGGTGCGCCGTCGGGTTTAGTTGGGTCCCAGACCAGTTTTCCGTGATAGTCGAATTTTGTCTGAATAATATCAACGAGTTTTCGCACGCTTAAGCCGTCGTTCTGTGCCACGTTAGTGGGCTCTTCCAGGCCGGCGCGGTCTGGGTTTTTCAATACTTCCCACATTAAACGCCCAAAATCGGGGGCGTACAGCCACTCCCGAATGGGAGCGCCAGTGCCCCAAATAGGCAACTCAGCCTGATTGGTATGCTCAGCTTTCACAAACTTGGAAATCAGCGCATTTAGGGCGTGGGCCTTATTAGGGTCAGTTGAATCAAAAGGGCCGTACATATTGGGCGTGAGCAGGTGAATGCTCCGCACGCCATACTGCATCTCGAAGCACTCGGCCACGGCCCATAGCAGGCGGCGGCTGGTCCCGTAGCTCAGCACCGAACGGTGTACATGGCCATTCCACCACTCATCTTCCCGGAAGATATTGGCCATGGCCGGATAGGCGCAGTTGGCAATGGGATTGATTACAATGGCCTTGGGGCAAGCCTCGGCCACGGCCTCATACATGCCCAGAATCATGCGCGAGTTATCGGCAACCACCGTTGCGGCCTTCTCGGTCACGTAGTTCAGCGAGCCCACGTGCGCGGCGCAGTTCACGATAAAATCAGGCTGGTGTTGGGCAAGAAAAGCTGTGGTGGCTTCCGTGTCACGCAGGTCGAGCCGACCTACCGTGCGTTCTGCCACTACGAAATTTACTCCCTGCTTATGCAGTTCCGCTGCCACGTTGCGACCGGCAAAACCGGTATCGCCAAATAAAACGACTTTCATGTCGGCCGGAGCGTCTACCATCCTTGATTAATTACGTCAATCACATAGTCAACTTGCTCGGCCGTGAGGGCATCATGCAGGGGAATATGAATTTGGGTGTTGTCAAAGCGGCGCTGCCGGGTCAGTTCCGGTCGCTTGCCGCCAAAGAGCGTATTATGGTCAATGCCATCGTGTACTACCGAGGAGGCGACACCCTTGCTTTTCAAAGCCCGGATGAAGGCCAGCCGGTTCTCGACGTGGAAACCAAACAACCAGTGGGCACTTTCACGGTCAGGCTGATGGGTGAAATGTGTAAGCCCAGGCACGTTTTGCAGGCCAGCGTGATACTGCGCCACACGGGCGCGGCGCACCGCCATACGGTCATCAAAACCGTCGAGATTAGCCAGGCCCAGGGCGGCCGCGTAGTCCGACAGATGGTACTTGTAGCCCACGTCGGTGAGGTCGTATTCGCGCTCACCCACTTCGTTCATCGGCGAGTTGGCCCGGTCAATACCGAACCAGCGCCGACGAAATACTTCCCGGGCGCGCTCCGGGTCTCGGGCGCATAGAGCTCCACCGTCGCCAGTGGTCAAATGCTTAATGGCCTGAAAGGAGAAGCAGGTAAAGTCAGCAATCGAGCCGATGGGCTGGCCCTGATAAGTAGCGCCCGGCGAGTGGGCCGCATCTTCAATCACAATGAGGCCGTGGCGGGTGGCAATCGCCTGAATCTCGGCCATGTCGCAGGGATAGCCGCCCCAATGCACGGCCATAATGGCCTTGGTGCACTTCGTAATGCGGTGCTCGATGTCGGCAGGGTCGATGTTGCCGGTTTCATATTGAATATCGGCAAAAACCGGCTTAGCCCCCACCTGTACGATGGTAATGGCCGAGGCAATGAACGTTTGCGGGGCCAGAATTACTTCGTCGCCGGGGCCAATGCCAGCCACTTCCAAGGCCAGATGCAAGGCACTGGTACCAGAGTTGAGCGCGGCCGGATGGACCATGCCCAGTTCAGAAGCCAAACGGGCCTCAAATTCTTTTACCAATTTGCCTTCGCTCAGAAACGTAGTCTGTAGCACCTCCGCTACGCGCTGCTGCGCGGACGGATGCACGAAGGTGCTGAATAGCGGCAGAAACTGCCCGCCGGGTGGAGCCGGCCTACCGGTCAGCAGCGGCATGGGAGTGATATCAGCCATGATGAAAAAATATCGTAGTCGGGAATGGGAAAGCAGAAGAAGCCGCTACGGCCGGCAAAACGCCCAACAGCGCGTCGGCTAACAGGCGGGTGTTGCAAGCAGTCAACAATTGGACTTTCGGAGCCTGGTGCATAAAATCCTGCGTGGCGAGTTCACACCCATGACGGCGAAACTCTTCGCGCAAGGCTACAAACTGGTACGTATCACTCTTCATACCGCCATGACGCACGCCGGAAAACGCCTCATCACCCAGCCGGGCCGGGTTGGGGCACACGAAGAGCGTCGCTATCAAAGGGGCGTTCATCACTAAATCCAAATAGCCATCAGCCGGCACTAAGCGGGATGTAAATTTTTGCCGGCACCAGCCATAAAATCCTGATAAACGCTGCGCAGACCGGTAGCCAGGTCGATGCGAGCCTGCCAGCCCAGAGTTGCCAACTTATTCACATCCATGAGCTTGCGCGGAGTACCGTCGGGCATGTCGGTATTAAAGCGAATTTCGCCCTGGTAGCCTACTACTTCAGCAACCAAGTGCGCCAAGTCGCCGATGCTGACATCGATGCCGGTGCCCACATTAATGGGACCGGGCTCGTCGTAGCTATTGAGCAGGAAGAAGCAGGCATCGGCCAAGTCATCGACATGCATGAACTCGCGGCGCGGAGTACCAGTACCCCATACTTCCACTACGGGCTGCTGCTGCTGATGGGCGTCGTGAATCTTGCGAATCAGCGCTGGCAATACGTGCGAGTTGTTGAGGTCGTAGTTATCGTTGGGGCCATAGAGGTTGGTGGGCATGGCAGAAATGAAGTTCGAACCAAACTGCGCACGGTAGGCATCACACATTTTAACCCCGGCAATCTTGGCAATAGCATAGGGCTCATTGGTCGGTTCCAGCAAGCCGGTGAGCAGGTAATCTTCACGCAGGGGCTGCGGTGCCATCTTGGGATAGATGCACGATGAGCCGAGCAGCAGCAGCTTTTTTACGCCCGATTCGTGCGCATTCTGAATAACGTTGCACTGAATCATGAGGTTGGAGTAGATAAAATCGGCGCGGTAGGTGTTGTTCGCGTGAATCCCTCCCACCAGCGCAGCGGCCAAAACTACGTATGTAGGCTGGTTTTCTTCGAAGAAAGCCCGCACAGCAGTTTGGTCACGCAAATCTAATTCTTGAGAAGTCCGCACCAATAAATTGGTAAAACCGGCTTGCTCAAGCCGGCGCACCATGGCTGAGCCAACCATGCCTCGGTGCCCGGCTATATAAATTTTATCGTTCAAGTGCATTCGGACAAGTCACGTTGGTTTGGGTATCGTGCGAAATGCAAAGGTAAGGCTGACTCACTTAATATTGGATACCGGGGCACATGATCAGACTAACCGCACTATGTGCGCAAGGGTAAATTTGCGGCTTACCCCCTTGGTTCGATGTCGTTACTCACCCACTTAGCCGACGTGCCGGACTTCCGGCGGCAGAATAAAAACTTTCGCCACAAA
>NZ_BAABDI010000055.1:0-11478 GCF_039539545.1 Hymenobacter antarcticus
AGTGACCCTAAAAAAGAGCGGGGATTGTCATGTTAAACGGGCTCTATCGCCCCATAATACTAGAATCTTACTCCACTCCTTTCCTTCATTGACCTAAATTAAGAGGTCGTATCTGAACATAGGATAATGAATGTTATAGTTCTGACCTTAGAATCGTGACGGATTTAGGACTGGCCGACCACTGCGCTGAGCGTAGTACTTTGCCAGGGTATTTCGTGGACCTGTAATAGCCACAACTCTCCTCTGGACACTTTGCAACACTACCCACTACTGTTATGGATACCCTATGTATTACGCCAGAGGACGATGATTTGCTTCACGGTCGAGAGTTGATTTCAGGCATCGATTACACTCCAGGCATCGCTCTAACGATTAATAGTCAAAAGCTACTCACGGAAAAGGAAGGCTATGAAGCGTTTCTCTACACGTTGCTGCGGTACTGGGAGATGTCGAGTTGCACGGACTTGACGGACATTCTCAGCGGGGGGGAGTATGTGGAGCCTGGTCGGCCCATGGACACGGCCTTCTGGTATTATTGGCTCGATGCATTAACCTACGTCAGAACCCTGGGCCCGCCTCAGTTGGCAAATGTGCCCCGACAATTGGCCCTTTCTGACAAGCGGATTGCTATTGAGGGAAGCCAAACGTTAACCGAACAGGAAGGCTATGAAGCATTGCTCTACACGCTGCTGCAATACTGGGAGAAAACGGGCAAGGATGACTTGACTGCTATCTTGAGTGCAGGAGCCTATGTGGAGCCGGACACGCCAGCCGACCCGGTAATTTGGTATGCTTGGCTGGAGGCCATCGCCACGGTGCGCCGACAAGGGCCTCCTCCCTTGAAAGAGTTGCATTGATTTGCCCTGATGGTGTCTGGGTTATAGCGCATCCTAGGCTACATGCCTATTCCACCGCCACGGCTGTGCTGCTGCCCGGCCTGGCGCACGCGCTGCTGGGCCACTTAGCGCTGCGAGCTTATAACATCTTGCAAACGGTCTTCTGCAACACGTAAAACCACGGCCATAAAGGTAGTTTTCTGAGCCTTAGCGCGCTGTATTTTTCTTTTTCTGAGAGGACGCCAAATATCGTGGGCCAGTAACCGCAAAACCAAGTGGATATTCTGCGTAATCGACTTGCACGCGGCTTAGCTGGTCTTAAACCGAAAATTTGAGTCAGGGGTGTGCAATAAAACCTGGCCGGGCATCTTTAGGGCTCCAACCTGCCCCGTTTCCACTTCGCCCATGCGCTTATTCCTGTTTTTCTGCCTGCTCCTGACCATGATTTTCAGCGCCGACTCTGCCGCCCCCGTGCCGCCCGGCCCCTACGCGGCCCGCTGGAAGAAGATTGACGCGCTGCTGCGCAAGGACCAGACCGCCACCGCCGCCCCGCTGGTGGAAGCCATTTATCAGCAGGCCAAAAAGGCCGGTGATAGCCCCGCCTACGTGCGGGCGCTGCTCTACAAAGTCCGGCTGCTGCAAGCCAGGGACGAAGACGATGCCGAAAAGTCCATCGCGCTGCTCGAAGCGGAATTGAAAACGGCCAGCTTTCCGGCCCGGCCCATTCTGCACTCGCTGCTGGCCGAGCAGTACACCCAGTACCTCAACCAAAACCGCTACCGCCTCTATCAGCGCACCGCCGGCGCGGCCCCCAGCACCGACGACCAAAAAACCGCCGACGGCGGTACCGGCCTCGCCACCTGGGACGTGGGCCGGCTGGGCGCGGCCATCGTGCGGCACTACTACCAGTCGGTGGAAGATGAGCCCCAGCGCCAGCTCAAAACCACGCTGGCCGAGCTGGGCGACCTGGCCGTGGGCGGCGATGCCGAAGGCCGCGCCCTGCGCCCCACGCTGTACGACCTGCTGGCCCAGCGCGCCATCGAGGGCCTGAAAAACCAGGAATTGTACGTGACCCGGCCCGAGCAGCAGTTCCAGCCCGTGGAGCCCAAGCTGTTTGGCACGGCGGCCGAGTTTGCGGCCCTGCGCCTGCTGGCCCCCGATGCCGACTCGCTGAACGGCCAGCTGCACGCGCTGCACCTTTTGCAGCGCCTCACGGCCTCGCGCCAGCAGCTGGCACCGGCCAACCTGGCGGCGCTGGCCGACGTGGATTTGAGCCGAATAGACTACCTGCGTACCCTCACCCAAAACACCGACCTGGCCGCGCAGTATGAACCCGCGTTGGTGCGCCTGGCCGAAACGTACAAGGCCTTGCCCATCAGCACGGAATTTATGGCTCGGCGGGCCGAGGCCGAGCGCGCAGCGGGCGACAACGTGGCCGCCGTGAAGCTGGCGCGGGAGGCCGAAGCCCGGTTTCCGAAGTCGCGCGGCGCGGCGCGGGCCCGGCAGCTGCGGGCGCAGATTGAGCAGCCGGAGGTTTCATTTTCAGCCGATGACGTGGTGATTCCCAACAAACCGTGGCGGCTGCAGCTACAGGTTCGCAACGTAACCAGCTTACATGCCTGGGCCTACCGAATTACGCTAAAAGAGTGGGAAAAGTCAGGTGAGTATGACGAGAAAAATCGCCCCGTAGCCCAGCGCTACGCCCGTGCGCTGCGGGCGGCCCCTGCCGCCGCTTGGGTAGTACCTGTGCCTGCTTATCCACAGCCATACGCCGCGCAAGTGCTGGCGATGCCTGGCGCAGCAGTGCCGCTGGGGTATTATCTGGTCATCATCAGCAATCAGGCTGCTCCGCCTATCGAGCACCGCTCTGGTGCGGTGGCGGCTTTTGGCTTCGTAAGCGCAAGTGAGCTGAGTGCCGTGGTGCGCCGCGACCCCGATACCGGTGCTGCGCAACTGCTGGCATTGCATCGGCAAAGTGGGGCGGTGCTGCCCAATATTCGGGTGCAAGCACACTACCAGCACTACGAGCCGGACAAACGCCGGTGGGTGAGCCGGGCCGACCAAACGGCGGACACCGACATGCAGGGAATTGCCCGCTTTCCGATGCCCGCCGAAATACCGTACCGCGAGGCGCAGATGCAGTACCTGCGGCTCACGCACGGGGCTGATACCCTGCAACTCGCCGGGCTAAGCCGCGGTGCAACCTACGGTGGCGCGGGCGGCGGGCAAGCCCAGCGCCGCACCTTCATTTTCACCGACCGCGCCATCTATCGGCCGGGCCAGACGCTGTATTTCAAAGGCATTCTCACCGAAAGCCTGCGTTCCAAAACCAGCCTCGTGACGAGCCAGCCCGTGAGTGTGCGGCTGGTAGACGTGAACGGCCAGACCGTGCAAACCCTACCCTTCACCACCTCCGATTTCGGCAGTTTCCACGGCTCCATCGTGCTGCCCACGGGCCTGCTGAATGGCGAAATGAGCCTGCAAACTGACCACGGCAGCCTGCAGTTTGCGGTGGAGGACTACAAGCGCCCCACCTTCCTCGTTACCCTGGATTCGGTGCCCGGCCGGCCACAGCTGGGCCAGCCGCTGACCATGAATGGCCGCGCCCGAGCCTACGCCGGGCAGGCCACCGACGGGGCCAGCGTGCGCTACCGCGTCACGCGCCGCGAGCTGTGGCCGCTGTTTGATTTCGGCTACGGCGGGCGCGGGATTTATGCGCCCGGCCAGGGCCAGGGCAGCCAGGAAGTAGCCCACGGTACCACCACGACCGATGGCGAGGGCCGGTTCAGTATCAGCTTCACGCCGCCGCTGCTGCCCAAAGTGCCGGGCCGCAATCGGGGCTGGGAGCCGGGCTACCTGTTCGAGATAACCGCCGACGTGACCGATGCGGCCGGCGAAACCCGCGCCGGCACCCGCAGCCTGCCCATCGGCCGCAACCCACTCAGCCTGCGCCTGGAGGGGCCCGGCTTGGTCGATAAGCAGCGCCTGCCCACCTTCCGGCTCTTCAGCGCCAATGCTACCGGCGAGCCGCTGCCCGCCACCGGCACCCTGCGCCTGCTGGCCCGCCGCTACCGGCCCAACCCGCCCGGTGTGCCTGGCGCGCCGGTGATTTCGCCCGCTACCGAATTGCCGGCCGAGTTGGTTAGCACGCTGCCTTTTGATACGAAAAATGGCCCGGTGCTCGACCTGAAAGCCGCGCTGGCGGCCCTGCCCACCGGCCGCTACCGCCTCGAAGCCCGGGGCGCGGGGGCCGATACGGCGGCCCGTGCTCGCCAGGATTTTGACCTTTACGATTCTAAGGCCGCCACCGTGCCCTTCGCCACGCCCGACTGGTTTGTGGCCCTGGCCGATACCGTAGCGCCCGGCCAGCCAGCCAGCATCCTGCTGGGCAGCAGCGAGGCCGGGGCCCGCATCCTGCTGGAAGTGGAGCGCGAAGGCCAGCTGGCCCACCAGGAATGGCTCACGCTGAGCGCCAATGAGCAGCGCCGCATCAGCATAGAAAGCGGCCCTGCCACCGCCGTTGGTCCGCTCTACATCCACACCACGCAGGTGCGCGACAACAGCCTCTACCGCCACGATGCCACCGTGCGGGTGGCTGAGCAGCCCCAGCCGCTCCAGTTATCCATCGCCACGTTCCGCGACAGGCTCCAACCCGGCCAGCGGGAAACCTGGCGCGTCACCATCCGCCAGGCCAACGGCAAAGCGGCCGACGCCGAGCTGCTGGCCACGCTCTACGACCAGAGCCTGGATATTTTCCGGCCGCACAGCTTCATGGGGCTGGAAGTGGGGGCGGGGTATTACCCGGCCCGGTTCGGGTGGCACGGGGAGTTTGGGGAGGTGAACTCGCAATCGTTTGCCGTGACGGATAACGGCCCCGTGCCGGTTGCGGTAGCGTATCCGGAGCTGAATACCTGGCAAACCCTGCCTGGCTCAATGATAGTGGGCTACGGTGGGGGGCGGGTCCGTCGGGCTTTGGCCGGGCGGGTGTCTGGGGTAGAATTGAGTGAAGTGACAGTAGCAAATAGCATGGCTGCACCGGAACTAATGGCTTCGGCTGCAATGGCTGATTCCGCGCCGGGGCCAAGCGACAGGATAGTGGTTCGGGACGAGAACGGCACCGTTTCAGCTCCCCCAAAGCCCGCCGCGCCCGACCTCAGCACCGTCCCCACGCGCTCCGATTTCCGCGAAACGGCCTTGTGGCAGCCGGCCCTGCGCACCGATAAGAATGGCGACGTGGTGCTCGAATTCCAGATGCCCGGGGCCGTGACGCGCTGGCAGCTGCTGGCCCTGGCCCATGATAAGAACCTGCACAGCGGCCAGCTCGCCCGGCAGCTCGTGACGCAGAAGGAAATCCAGATTTCGCCCAACGCCCCGCGCTTTTTCCGGCAGGGCGATACGTTCATCTTTCCCGCCAAGTTCTCGAACCTGACCGATTACGCCACCAGCGGCACCGCGCAATTATTCCTGCTCGATGCGGCCACGGGTCAGGATATCACCAGTCAGCTGGTGAAAGGTTCGACGCAGCAAACCGTGTCGGCCGCCGCGCACCAAAGCGCCGCGCTGGGCTGGCAAATCAGCCTGCCGAATGATTTCGCGCCGGCTGCGGTGACGTATCGGGTAGTGGCGCGGGTGGAGGGTCAAGAGCCAAGAACCAAGAACCAAGAAAAAGGCCGCAAAAAGAAAAGTCGTCAGGCTCCCCTCCCCATCGGGGAGGGGCCGGGGGCGGGGTTTTCCGACGGCGAGGAAAACACGCTCCCCGTTCTCCCAAACAGAATCTTAATCACCGAGAGCCTGCCGCTGCCCATTGTGGGGCCCGGCAGCCGCACGTTCGAGCTGACCAAGCTGACGAGCACCAGCAGCCCCACGCGCCGCAACTATTCCCTCACGCTGGAAATGACGGCCAACCCCGCCTGGTACGCCGTGCAGAGCCTGCCCTACCTCATGGAGTACCCGTACGAGTGCTCCGAGCAGGTCTTCAGCCGCCTCTACGCCAACCTCATCGCGGCCCGGATTCTCAAGTCCAATCCGCGCTTCAAAACCATACTGGCGGAGTGGACGCGCCAGGCGCAAAACGGTACCGCGGCCCAGAAAAATGCCCTCGCCAGCAAGCTGGCCCAGAACCAGGAGCTGAAGAATCTGCTGCTCCAGGAAACGCCCTGGGTACGCGACGCGCAGGGTGAAACCGAGCGGCTGGCCCGTCTCACCGAGCTCTTTGATGAAGCGCGGCTGCAGGGCGAAACCAGCCGGGCACTGCTCAGGCTCCAGCGCATGCAGCGGCCCGGCGGCGCGTTTCCGTGGTTCGATAAAATGCCCGACGACCGGTACATCACCCAGCTCATCGTGGCGGGTTTCGGCAAGCTGAAAAAGCTGGGGGCGTTTGATGCGGCTCAGGACGACGTGGCCCGCGGCATCCTCCAAAGCGCCCTCCGCTACCTCGATGAGGCCACGGCCCGCGACTACGCCGAGCTGCGCCGTCAGAAAAACGTGAAATTGGCCAATAACCAACTTGGCGATTTGCAAATTCAGGCCCTGTACGCGCGCAGCTTCTGGCCGCAGCCAGCCGAAGCGGCGGCCAAAACGGCCTACGCCTACTACCGCGAGCAGGCCGCTACCTACTGGCCCGCCCAAACCCGCTACCTGCAAGCGCAAATTGCCCTCGGCCTGTTTCGCGCCAATGCCAAAGCGCCGGCCGCCGCTGAGATTCTGCGGGCTTTGAGCGAAAACGCCCTGCACTCGCCCGCGCTGGGCATGTACTGGAAGGAAGTGCGCGGCGGTTATTACTGGCGCGAAGCCCCCACCGAAACCCAGGCCACGCTCATCGAAGCATTCGACGAAGTCAAGAATGACCAGAAATCGGTGGATGAGATGAAGCTCTGGCTGCTCACCCAAAAGCAAACCCACCATTGGGAAAGCACCCGCGCCACCGCCGATGCCTGCTACGCCCTGCTGCTGCGCGGCTCCGACTGGCTGGCCCCCACCCAGCCGCTGCAAGTGACGGTAGGCGGCCAGCTCGTGAAGCCCGAGGCCGCGCAGGCCGGCACCGGCTACTTCAAAACCAGCTGGGCTGCCGCCGAAGTGCAGCTCGCCCAGGGCAAAGTCACCGTGAGCAAGCCCGACGCGGGCGTAGCCTGGGGCGCGCTCTACTGGCAGTATTTCGAGGATATCGACAAGGTGACGGCTGCCGCCACGCCCCTCAGCCTGGAGCGCCAGCTCTACCGCGAAACCCGCACGGCGGGCGGCCCGGTACTGGAAAAGCTCACGGCCACGTCGCCCCTGAAAATCGGTGATGCCTTAGTAGTCCGGCTGGTGCTACGCACCGACCGCGCCCTCGAATACGTGCACCTCAAGGACCAGCGGGCGGCGGGGCTGGAGCCCATCGGGCAGCTCAGCGGGTACCGCTATCAGAACGGGCTGGGCTACTATGAGTCGCCGCGCGATGCGGCTACGAACTTCTTTTTGGGTGAAGTACCCCGCGGCACCCACGTTTTTGAGTACCGGTTGCGGGCCAGTCAGGCCGGCGATTTTTCGGGCGGGCTCAGCCAGGTGCAGTGCCTGTATGCGCCCGAATTTGGCGCGCACTCGGCCGGCTCGCGGCTACGGATAGCGCCGTAGCTGCCGAAGGGGCAAAATAGGGCCTTGGGCGGTCGAAATGGCCCTCATAGTGTTTAAAACCACTTTGTTCTTGCATTCCGCTGAGATATAGTGTAGCTTTGTTCTCCGTTGATATTACTTTATTCGTCTATGAAGCACCTATTTGTCTTCCTTTCGCTGCTGCTCACCTGGAGCGGGGCGCAGGCTCAAAACGAGAAGCAAACCCCCGTCACGAAGCTGCCCGGCGAGGAAAACCTGAGTTTGCGGGAGCGTGCCGAGCGCGATTTTCTGATGCCGGTACGCCGCAAGAAAGTCGTGGTGGAAGCGCCCAAAGCCAGCGCGGAGGAAAACACCGCTTCGCCGGAATCGGATGCCACGGCGCGCTACGCCGATGCCAGCGATGAGGCCGCCATGCCGGCCCACACCACCCGCAGCTACGAGGCGCGCCACTCGGAGGCCCTGGCCGCCCGCCGTGCCGCCGCCCGCCGCGAAGAAGCCCGCGCCGAGGCCAGAGCGGAAGCCCGGGCCGAGGCCCGCGCCGAAGCCCGCCGCGCCGCCCGCCACTCCTCGCGCAGCCACAGCAGCAAGTCGAAAGTAAAGTCCGGCAAAGCGAAAGCACACTCGTCGTCTTCGCGCGGCAGCAAAAGCAACGCCAGCAAGTCGAAAAGCAAAAGCAAGTCGGCGGCCCATTCCAGCAAGAGCAAATCGAAGAGCACCAGCAGCAAAGCCAAGAGCAGCCACAGCAGCAAAAAGAGCAGCGCCAAGAAAAGCACTTCGCACAAATCCACGAAGAAAAGCACGCCTTCGAAATCGAAGAGCACCAGCAAAAAGCATCGCCGCTAAGACGTCGCAACGTTTGATAGGTACCAACAGCAACGCCCGGCACATCAGTGTCGGGCGTTGCTGTTTTGTGGGGGGCGAGGGCTAACCCGGAACGTCATGCAGAGCGCAGCGAAGCATCTTTACCTCGGGAGTAATTAATGCTAATGCAACGAAGCGGTAAAGATGCTTCGCTACGCTCTGCATGACGTGCCTTTTGGACTGTTCTCACACTCCATTTACTCTCAACTTACCGCTGGTTGCGGATGATGAAATTGCTGAACGTGGCGGTAGTTTCCCCGGCACCCTGGGCGATGAGGGCTACGCGCACGCCGCGGTCCCAGGGCGGGAGATAGGTGCCGTTGAGGCTGAAGGATTCGGTGGGCAGGGGCTGCCAGGTGGTGCCGTCGGTGCTGTAGGCGAAGCGGTAGCGCTGGCCGCCCCACACTTCGAGGTGCAGGGTGAGGGTGGCGCAGGGCTCGATGTAAGCCTGGGCGAGGGTTTGCTGCTTGCCACTGCGGACGTGCCAGATTTGAACCTGGCCGTTGCCGGCCATTATTGCCAGGGCGTTGTAGGGGTCGCCCACGGCGGCGAGGCCGGCGAAGGTGTCGACCGGGAGGGCGGCGAAGTCGAGGGTGGTGGCGGCTTTGTAGGTAGCGGCGTGGGTGCGGCGGGCGATGATGGTGCCCAGGCGCGAATCGGTGGCGGCCAGGTGCAGCCGGCCGTGGCGCACGGTGGCGGCGGGCTTGGGCGCGGTGATGGGCCACTGCCATTCGAGGCCCAGCCGCTCGCCGGCAAACTCATCGGCCACGTTGAAGCGGGCCAGGTCGCGGGGGGCGGGGGCCTGGGGGCTGCGGTTGATGAACTCGGGCCAGCCCTCGGCGTTCCAGGTGAACTCGGAGAGGAGGCCCTGGCGACCCACGAATTCGTGGCTTTCGGCGGCGTAGGCGTGGTGCAGCAGGAACCAGCGGCCGTCGAGCTCGCACACGGTGCCGTGGCCGGGGCACTTCCAGGTGGTGTTGCGGTCGAGGATGGGGTTCTGGTCGTGCTTCTCCCAGGGGCCGAGCAGGGTGCGGGCGCGGGCCACGCCGGTGGCGTAGTTGCAGCCCTTGCCGCAGCAGGAGTTGCCGGCGTAGAACATATAGAACCAGCCATCGTGGCGCACCAGGGCGGAGCCTTCCACGAGGGGGCCTTCCCAGCGCACGTCGTTGGTGAACAGCTCGGTGGGCTCGCCGATGAGGGCAGTGCGCTCAGGGTTGAGGCGCTGGGCCCAGATGGGGGTTTCCTGGTGGCAGGAGTTGCCGTCTTCCTTCCAGATGAGGTAGAGCTGGCCGTGCTCGTCGGGCATGGCGAAGCCGTCGATGGAGCCGGCTGCCTGGCCCACCAGGGGGCCGTGGTCGTGGTAGGGGCCGGCGGGGTGGTCGGCGCTGGCCACGGCCACGCACAGCACGCCGCCCTTCTGGCGGACAGTGTAATAGAGGTAGGTGCGGCCGTTTTCGTGGTGAAACTCGGGGGCCCAGAAGTTAGAGCCGGCCCAGTCGGGCAGCTTATCGGGGAAAACGTGGCCCACCAACTCCCAATCGAGCAGGTTTTTCGATGAGAAGAGGGGAAACACGGCCCCCCACTCGGCCGAGGTGGCGCTGGCCCAGTAGGTGTCGCCGATGCGGGTGATGGTGGGGTCGGGGAAGTCGCCGGGCAGCACGACGTGGTCGTAGGAAACGCGGGCGGGGGCGCTGACGGGCGAAACGCCGGCGTGCGGAGCCCAGGGGGTGGCCTGTTCTGGTTCGATTGACACGGTGGGAGGTGCAAGAGCGGAAGAAAAGAAAGCCGGCCTTGGCGGGTTCAGCTTTCCAGATTAGAAAGGTAGAGAATTTGGGCGAGTGGTTAGGCAGAAACTGTATTTATCCGGGTAGCTGCCTGAAAATAATCGACCAACGAATAGCTGCACCCGGTGAATGATGTCAGGGTCAATGCGGAGGACAATTCCCCGGTAATGGCCATCTGCGGCCTGAATTAGTCAGGTATGAATTCAGGTTAAGTCGTATGTGAGCAAAGCATAATTTGCGCCACACTTGCCGGAATTGAGGCAATGATTTTGGTAAAAACTTGATTATACCAAGAATGTTCGATAACGGTGACGCGGGGGTGGATTGTTTTTAGCGGGGCGGCCGGCCTGAACCATCCCGCTACATCTAGTTTGGGCGGGTACGGGCGCAACCGGCCACGCCAGCGGCCTAAGCAGTCGTGCGGCAGTCATCGTGCAATCGGCGGCGGCCCGGCCCGGCGGCCGGCTGCCTGACGGCCGAACCGGACCGGCTGCTAAACCGGCTGCTAAGCCGGATAGCGCAATTTCCAGGTTAGTGTACAGGCAGTTGGCAGTAGCGCGAAGCACCGCTTCGCGCTACTGCCGGCACGCGTACACCAACTTGGAAACCGCTCTAGCCATCCGGTTGGCCGTTGCGGCCGCTGGCGTTTATCGGGGTGGTGGGCGTGGTGCTGACCAGTGCCGCCCGCGCCGACGTAGCGCCCGAGCTGGCCCGGCAGGGCCTGACGCCCAAGGCCCTAAAGCCGCTGGCCGAGGCGCTGGACGCTTTCCGCACGGCCCAGCCGGCCCCGCGCAAGTTGATTGATGAGCGGGTGCTCTCGGGCGGGGCCCTGGAAGACCTGGTGGACGACCTGATGGTGGAGGTGCGCGCCCTCGACGAGGACATGAAGGCCTTCAAGCTCCTGGACCGGCCCCTGTACGACGGGTACGTGCAGATGCGCAAGATTATCAGCTCCGGGGGCGACGGCGGGGCGAAGGGTAAGCCGGGGGCTTAGGTTTCTTTAGGGTTGGAAATGAGGCCGCCCGCTGCCGGTTGGGGAGCGGGCGGTTTTTGTTGTTGCAAGCCGTATAACTGCTGTGACGCGCGCCAGCTCGGTGGTGCTTAACAGCAGATAATAAGTTGTTAGTCATTAGTTGTCAGATGTTAGCAGGATGGCAATCGTCTGACTGACAACTAACAACAAGCAACTGACAACCCGTTTACTTTTGAACGACTGCTTAAGTTCTGAATATCGTTGACGGAGCAATCTGCTGCTTTTCCATCTGCCTATGGAGGCTATGTGTATGGTCCCGGAGTATGGTGGGTCGGTTCTCGAATAAAGCTACTAGGATTTTTCCGCCATTCCGCACAAACAAATTCGTAGGGTGTCAATCCCTTGAGCCGTTTGAGGCGTTTGGCAAAGTTGT
>NZ_BAABDI010000056.1:0-8693 GCF_039539545.1 Hymenobacter antarcticus
CAAGAAGCTGGCCCTGATTGCCGTCTGCAACAAGCTCCTCAAACAAGCCTTTGCCATCGTCAAATCGGGCGTGCCCTACCAAGCTGATTTCAGCTCAAAACTTGCGCCCACCGCTTGACTTTTAACACAGTTCATGTTAAGGGACAAAGGAAAGAAACAAATAAGAATCAACTCTCTGCACTGGCACTTCAGTAATGCTTTTTCATCCAGTTGCTCGCATTTACTTAACGTGCTGTATTTTCCGTTTTCTGAGAGGGGCCCAAACTGCGGCCAGCGGCTGGGCCTGTTATCTTTACTGTCCGCCTACTTGCAACTGTTATTTTGAGTCTCGCTCTCGACTTTATTTCTCCCGCTGCCACGCCCGCGGCCGACCGGGTGACGCTGTTTGCCGACGTTATTCTGCCCCTGCCGCTGCCCCGGCTCTACACGTATCGGGTACCGTATGAGCTGAATGACAACGTGGTAATCGGCGGCCGCGTTATCGTGCAGTTTGGGGCCAAAAAGACGCTTAGCTGCATAGTGGCGGCCGTGCACGAGCAGGCACCGAAGGAATACCAAGCCAAGTACATCCTCGAGTTCATCGACGATGCGCCCGTGGTGACGCAGCCGCAGCTCAAGCTATTTCGCTGGATGGCCGACTACTACATGTGTACCATCGGCGAGGTGATAAACGCGGCCCTGCCTTCCGCGCTCAAGCTCAGCTCGGAGTCGCGCATTCAGCTGCACCCCGGCTTTTCGCGGGAGGAAAACGAGTATCCGCTCTCCGCGCAGGAGGAGTTGATTGTGGATGCGCTGGGCGCAGTGGAAGATGGCAAAGCACTGACCTTTACCGAAGTGGGCGACCTGCTGGGCATCACCTCGTTTCATAAGGTGATAAAGTCGCTGATGCACAAGGACGTCATTTTTCTCTTTGAGCACACCGCCGATAAGTACGCGCCCAAAGTGGTGAAGAAGGTGCGGCTGGCGCACCATTTCGTATCGGAAGCGTCGCTGGAGCAGCTATTCGAACAGCTCACCAGCAAGCCCAAGCAGCTCGATGTGGTGATGAAGTACATGCAGCGCGTGCCGGTGTACCAGAACGAGCACGCCAACCAGCACGGCACTGAGAAGGCCGCACTGGCCAGTAGCCCGCACCTTTCGGCTTCGGCCGTGAATACGCTCATCAAAAACGGCGTGCTGGAGCAGTTTGATGTGATTGTGTCACGCTTTCCGCTGGAGAACGAGCCCACCGCGCAGCTGCATTTCTCCCTCACAGAGGCCCAGACTACGGCGCGGGATGAAATCATGGCGCACTTTGGCGAGAAGGAAATCGTGCTGCTGCACGGCGTAACCGGCGCGGGCAAAACCGAGATTTACATCGACCTGATTCGCAAGGCGATGGAGGGCGGCGGGCAGGTGCTGTACCTGCTGCCCGAAATTGCCCTCACGGCCCAGATTGTGACGCGCCTGATGCGCGTGTTTGGCTCGCGGCTGGGCGTGTACCACTCCAAATTCTCGGATAACGAGCGAGTGGAAGTGTGGAACGGCGTGCTCTCGGGCCGGTTCCAGGTGGTGGTGGGCGTGCGCTCGGCGGTGTTTTTGCCGTTTGATAACCTCTCGCTCATCATCGTGGATGAGGAGCACGAATCGAGCTACAAGCAGTACGAGCCCGCCCCGCGCTACAACGCCCGCGAAGTGGCCCTGATGATGGCCAACTTCCAAGGCGCCAAAACCCTGCTCGGCTCGGCCACGCCGGCCGTGGAAACCTACTACCAGGCCAAGCAGGGCCGCTACGGGCTAGTCACGCTCAGCAAGCGCTTTGGCGAGGCCGGCATGCCCGACATTGAGCTGGTAGATACCCGCAAGGCCCGCGACCAGAAAACCATGCACAACCACTTCACCGCCGATTTGCTGGGCGAAGTGGAGCGCACCCTGGGCCGACAGGAACAGGTAATTCTGTTCCAGAACCGCCGCGGCTACGCGCCCGTGGTGGCCTGCCAGGACTGCGGCTGGATACCCAAATGCACCAACTGCGCCGTGAGCCTGAGCTACCACAAGCACAGCCACGAGCTGCGCTGCCACTACTGCGGCTACCACGACAGCATGGTGACCAAGTGCCCCGCCTGCGGCTCCCGGGCCGTGAAAACCCAGGGCTTCGGCACCGAGAAGATTGAGGACGACCTCAAAATCATGCTGCCCCAGGCCAACATCCAGCGGATGGACCTGGATACGACCCGCGCTAAAAACAGCTACCAGCAAATCATCGGCGACTTTGAGAAGCAAACCACCAACGTGCTGGTAGGCACCCAGATGGTGACCAAGGGCCTGGACTTCGCCAACGTGAGCCTGGTGGGCATCATCAACGCCGACAGCATTATTCACTATCCCGATTTCCGGGCGCACGAGCGGGCCTACCAGATGTTTGTGCAGGTGAGCGGCCGCGCCGGGCGCAAGGGCAAAAAGGGCAAGGTCATCATCCAGACAGCCGACCCCACGCAGGTAATTTTCGACAAGGTGATTCGCAACGATTACGTGGAGTTCTACAACTACGAAATTATGCAGCGCCGGGAGCACGGCTACCCGCCGTTTATGCGCATTATCAAGATGACGGTGAAGCACATGGAGCAGGGCCTGGGCGAGGAAGCCGCCATTCGCCTCACCCAGGAATTGGTAGACCGGCTGGGCCGGGCGGCGGTGCTGGGGCCGGAAGCGCCCTACATTTTCCGCATCCGCAATTTCTACTTGCAGGAAATCACCATCAAGCTCGACCGGGCCCACACCGTACTCAAGCAGGCTAAACAGATGATTGTCGAGGCCATGGACGTGGTGAAGGACCAGAAGGAATTCAAGCAGGCCCGTCTGGTAGCCGACGTGGACCCGATGTGACCACGGATTAGCACGGATTCAAGCGGATTTCACGGATTTTGTGGACGTACAAGCTTGTGCCGCCGATAACAAAAAAAGCTCCTTCTGCACTTGCAGAAGGAGCTTTTGAGCTTTGCAGCCGTACGCGGCGATTATCTCACCTACATCTGGTCGAGTAGCCAGAGAATGATGAAAATCAAGCCGATGATGGCGATAATAGTGCCAATCAAGCCGTTGAGCAGACCAACCAGCAAGCCTACCAGCAGCAGGATGATGCCGATGCGCAGGTTACCGCTGATGGCCGCCGTTTTGGTGGTCGAAGCCGTGTTGTCGTGCTGACGAACTGAGCCGGATTTCTGCACCAGCTTATCCATTTTATGGGTCACTTTGCTCAGGGCCATGCGCTGCACCAGGCTCAGCTTGGGGGCCGGGGCAGCGGCAACTGTTGCGGCGGCAGCGGGAGAGTCAAGCACGGCGGCTGGGGTTTTGGCGGCGGCTGGGGCTTTGGTTACGGGCGCGGCGGCTACTACTGGCGCAGCGGCGGGCTGCGCTTCGGCGGTAGTGGTGGCTACGGCAGGAGCGGCGACCGGAGCAGCAACTGTTTCAGCGGCAGCGGGCACCGGCGTCGATACGCGGGTCACGCCATGGTACGAACCGCCCTTGGGCAGCATGGCATACTCGGAGCGGCTGCAGCTACCCAGCGTGAGGGCACAGGCGACTACGGCGATGAGTTTGGCGAAGGGGAATACAGGGTTTTTCATGGGTAAGCGGGGTAATTGTGAGCGTGAATGGTCATTCTACGGCTAAAACTACAAATCAGTGGTCAGGAAACGTACTAAAATTATCCACATGCCGAGGCGGCCATCGTCAAGGAGTAGCTTCACTTCGCCAAACCGAGCGGTATTGGACACTGAACGCCGGGGCTTAAAATGCTGTTGATAGCGCTGAATGTGCTTACTTGCGAGTCGTATGAGGTACTATTTTTTGGCCCGGCCGTGGGCACTGAATATTGGGTGGCTGAGTAGCGGAGCAGGATTGCTGCTGGTTGGCTGCACGCAGCTGCCCGCCGAAACCCGTCCTTCGGTTGCGTACAGCCAAACGCTGGAGAACGCGGCCGCAACCGATACCAGCGGCTATGAAATGGCCCCGCCCCGCGACCCAAACGGCATCGGCACCTATTACCTGGGCCGGCAGATTGCGCACGTAATGGGCCACGACGGTGCCAGCTGGCTGGAGCGGAGCGGCCGGCAGCAGGAAGAAGGCACCGACATCCTGCTCAAAGAGCTAAAGCTGAAACCCACCGATGTGGTGGCTGATATTGGCGCGGGCACCGGTTTTTTTTCGTTTCAGCTGGCCAAAAAAGTCCCCAGGGGCCAGGTGCTGGCCGTGGATATTCAGCCGGAAATGATTGCGGCCCTCCAAACCAATAAGCAGCGCTTGCGGGCCGCCAATGTGCGCCCCGTACTGGGCACCACCACCAACCCCGCCCTGCCCGCCGACAGTGTAGACCTGGTGCTGATTGTGGACGCGTACCACGAGTTTGACCACCCGCGCGAAATGGGCCGCGCCATCCTGCACGCCCTGCGGCCCGGCACCGGACGGCTGGCCCTGGTCGAGTACCGGGCCGAAGACCCCAATGTGCCCATCAAGCGCATTCACAAAATGAGCGTGGAGCAGGCCCGCAAGGAAATGGCCGCCATCGGCCTGGAGTTTGTGGAAAGCATCGAAACGCTTCCGCAGCAACATTTGCTGCTGTTTCGGCGGAAGTAACGTAAGCTTCAGCTCGCGACGAGCGTAGCGAATTCAATCGTAGGGTGCGGCGAGCACGTTAAGTTATTAGTCATTAGTTGGCAGTTATTAGTAGGATGACAATTGCCTGACTGACAACTAACAACGAGTAACTGACAACCCGTTTACTTTTGAACGACTGCTTAGTTATCAGTTGTTGGCAGGATGACAATCGGCTGACTGACAACTAACAACGAGCAATTAATAACCCGTTTGCTTTTGAATGACTGCTTATTAGTCGCTACGCTCGTCGCAAGCGAAAGCTTACGCCACATCATGACGACCTTTGCGGGCATGACTCCCGACCCGCGCCAGCTTTCCATCCTCGATTTCACCTATCCCCTGCCGGCCGAGCGCATTGCGCCCGAACCCCTGCCCGACCGCGCCGCCAGCCGCCTGCTGGTCAGCCGCAGCGGCGTTATCAGCGACAAGCACTTCCGCGACTTGCCCGGCGAGCTGCCGGCGGATTCCCTGTTGATTTTCAATGACACCCGCGTGGTGCGGGCCCGGCTGCTGGCCCGGCGGCCCACCGGTGGGCAGGTCGAGCTGTTTTGCCTGGAGCCCGTGGCCCCGCACCGCAGCCTGGAGCTGGCCCTGCAACAAACCGGGCACTGCACCTGGCGCTGCCTGGTAGGCAATGGCCGCCGCTGGAAAGAAGGACCCGTCACCCTGGAATTTACCACTACCGAAGGCCAGACGGCCACCCTGCACGCCGAGCGCCAGACCCAGGAAGCCGGCACCGCGCTGATTGACTTCCGCTGGGAGCCGGCCACACTGCCCTTTGCCGAGGTGCTGCGAGCCGCGGGCCACCTGCCCCTGCCGCCCTACATCGCCCGCCCCGATACCGCTACCGACGCCGTGCGCTACCAAACCGTGTATGCCGCGGTCGAAGGAGCCGTGGCCGCCCCCACCGCGGGCCTGCATTTCACCCCCGAAATACTGGCGGAGCTGCGAGAAAAGGGGTTTTCCACGGGCCATATCACGCTCCACATCGGGGCCGGCACTTTTCAGCCCGTGAAGGCCGACCACATGGCCGAGCACCCCATGCACGCCGAGCCGATACTGGTAACCGCCGCGCTCCTGCGGCAGCTGCTGGCCCACCGGCCCCGGCCGGTGCTGGCCGTAGGTACTACCAGCATGCGCACCCTCGAAACCTTGTTTTGGCTGGGCGTAGGCCTGTTGCAGAACCCCGCGGGCAATGAGCCGCACGAATTACTCGTGACGCAGTGGCAACCGTATGAACAGGCCGAGGCAGCGGCCCACATCAGCCCGGAGGCGGCCCTCACGGCCCTGCTGCGATACCTCGAAGCCCAGGGCACCGATACCCTGGAGGCCAGTACGCGCCTGCTTATTGCCCCCGGCTACCGGTTCCGCCTCATCAGCGGCCTTATCACCAACTTTCATCAGCCGGAGAGTACGCTGCTGCTGCTGGTGGCCGCCCTGCTGGGGCCCGACTGGCGAGCGGTGTACGACCACGCCCTGGCGCACGACTACCGCTTCCTCAGCTACGGCGACAGCTCGCTGCTGCTGCCCTGAAATGCGCCCTGAAGCATAGCTTGGGCAGGGTGCGCATCTGCGGCACATTCCTTGCAATAACCTTTGGTATCGGGGTGCGTAAAAGCCCCACACCACCCTTTTTCCTTCTATTGACTCATGAAAAAAGTAACCCTGTTGCTCGCCTTTTCCGCTTTTGCTACTGCTGCTTTCGCCCAAACTACTCCCTCGACGGAAGTGAAAACGCGCGACAACGGCACGACCAAAGTGGTAACCAAAACCGGCAAGACCAATACCGGCCAGGCCATCGATAATACCAAAGATGCCGCTGGCAACGTAGCCAAGAAAACGGGCAGCGCCATCAAGCGCGGTGCCAAGAAAACCACCCGGGCCGTGAAACGCGGCACCCAGAAAGTGGGTAACAAAACCGTAGAAGGCACGCAAAAAATGGAAGCAAAAACCGAATAGTCCTTTCCAGAACTGTTCCTTTCCGCAATTTCCAGGAAGACCCCAGCGCAAGCCGGGGTCTTTTTTTGTGGTTGGCTCACGGTGTTATTACCGCTGGGGCCGCTCGCGCACTTCGTGCAGCACTTTCTCTATCACGCCGCGCCCAAACAGGCTGACGCCGGCATTGAGCACGACCAGCGCCACGGTGCCGGCGGCCACCCATTCGCGGGTCGGTACCTGCTGGTCTTTGAGGCTGCCAGCCCAGTGTACCATGCTGGCTCCCGCGCCGATTGTAGCCAGGCCCAAAGGGGAAAACAGCAGCCATTTCGCCTTGTGTGTCATCAGAAAAAGAAATTAGTGCGGTGAACGTAATGCCGGGCAGCATGCCTCGATTCATGCCTTGGCCTGCTGCCAGCGCGTACCTTTCGGCTTTTCGCTTACGCACTAGCGCGGCCGGTGTTTCGGCCCCGGCCGGCCTACTTCCCCATGACACCTTACGAACAGCTGCTGCACCTTGCCTTCACGGCCCCCAACGACGTGAAGTACTACCTCACCCCCGTGGCTCTGCGGGCCTACGACGAGCTGCAGGCGGCCCCGCCCGCCCAACGACCCTTCTGTTTCGAGCAGGTGCGCCTGGGCCTGGCCATGAGCCTACTCAAACTGGTATCGGAGCTGGGCGACCACGACGAGAGCCGCCAGGTGCTGGACGTGCTGCACCGCGCCTTGAGCGAAGCCCGCTCCCCCGAGGACATTGACCGCATCATCGGCCGCGAAGCCCGCCTGTTCGACCGGCTCTACGAGAACCTCTACGTGAACGAGCAGGGCGAGGAGCTGCTCAACCTCTTCAGCCGCACCTTGGATGCGGATGCCCCCGAGCTGCTCGAAGAAATTGCCCTGGAAGGCGTGGACCTGGCCCGCACCCTGGATTTCAGCACGGATGAAGAAGATTGATGTGCTGATATGTTAATGTGCTGAGGTAACTGACAACGCAGCCACGGCTGGCCTCGACGCGCACAACGCGCAATTTTTAATTCATACTTCATACTTTTTAATCCCCCTCCCCATGGGCCTCACCATTCTCGGTTTTATCATTCTGGTCGTCGGGCTCAACGCGTCCCGGTTTTCGGAGCGGCTGGAGCGCCTGCGCAGCGGCCTTATTTTCCTGGGCGCGGCCTTCCTGATTTTAGGCCTGGCCCTGAGCACGGTCGTGCAGATTGGTGTGGGCCAGGTGGGCGTGCAAACGCTGTTTGGCCAGGTGCAAAGCCGCGTGTTGCAGCCCGGCCTGAGCGTGGTTAACCCGCTGGTCGACGTGACGCGCTTCGATACCCGCACCCAGAACTACACCATGTCGGCGCAGCGCGGCGAGGGCCAGCAGGTGGGCGATGACGCCATCCGGGTGCTCTCGGCCGACGGCCTGGAAGTGGTGATTGACCTCACGGTGCTCTACCATGTAGTGCCCGCCCAGGCCCCCAAGATTCTCTCCACCATCGGCGAGGACTACCAGGACAAAATCGTGCGCTCCATCTCGCGCACCCGCATTCGCGACGGCGCGGTGTTCTACGACGCCGTGGCCCTGTACTCGACCCGACGCGAGGAATTCCAAACCCGAATTTTGGCGGCCATCGAGAAGGATTTTCGCAACAACGGCCTCCAGCTCGACCAGCTGCTCATCCGCAACATTCAGCTGCCGCAATCCGTCAAGTCCAGCATCGAGAGCAAGATTTCGGCCGAGCAGGATGCCCAGAAAATGCAGTTCGTGGTGCAAAAGGAGAAGCAGGAGGCCGAGCGCAAGCGCGTAGAAGCTCAAGGTATTGCCGACTACCAGCGCATCGTGAATACCGAGCTCAGCGACAAGCTGCTGCAATACGAAACCATCAAGGCCAACCAAGCCATTGCCACTTCGCCCAACGCTAAGGTCATCATCATGGGGGGCGGGCGCGGCGCGGTGCCGCAGCTGCTGCTGGGCGATAAGTAAGCCAATTTTACCAGCGTCAGTGTCTCGTCCGGCTATATGTTGACAGGAATAAGGCAAGGGCCCTGCTCGGATTTTCCGGCGGGGCTTTTTCCTTGCAAATGGACTTGATTGGGGGTTAAGTAATTCAGGGCCAGGTGGGGCCGTT
>NZ_BAABDI010000057.1:0-6735 GCF_039539545.1 Hymenobacter antarcticus
CTTTGCCAAACGCCTCAAACGGCTCAAGGGATTGACACCCTACGAATTTGTTTGTGCGGAATGGCGGAAAAATCCTAGTAGCTTTATTCGAGAACCGACCCACCATACTCCGGGACCATACACCTAGAGCGGTCAGACCGGGCGGCCCGCCCCCATTGCCCTGGTGTGTAATTCCATGACGCTCCGCCTCAAATTCATCCTTTTCGTCGTCCTTATTCACACGGTGCTCATTGCGCTGGCGGCCCAGCTGCGGACCACCAATCCGGTGTTATTCGTTGGGAGTGAGGTGCTGCTGCTCGTCAGCATTGTGCTCACCGTGCAGCTGTACCGGGGCTTTGTGCGGCCGTTTCAGCTCATTGCGGCGGGCACGGCGGCCATTCAGGCCAAGGATTTCTCGATGAAATTCGTACCCGTGGGCCAGCGGGAGATGGACCAGCTCATCACGGTCTACAACCAAATGATTGATGCGCTGCGGCGTGAGCGCATCAGTCAGCACGAGAAAAGCGTGCTGCTGGAGCGCCTCATTCAGGCCTCGCCGGCGGGTATTCTTATTCTGGATTTTGAGGGTCGGGTTGAAAGTGCGAATGCTGCGGCCGCGCGGTTCATGGGCCAGCCGGCGGCTACGCTGCCGGGCCAGCTGCCCGCCGACTTGCCCGGGGCCTGGGGCCCGGCCCTGGCCGCCCTCACCGAAAGCCAGGCGCAGGTGCTGCGCCTGTCGGGCCTCGCCACCTACCGGGCCACCGCCGCGCATTTCCTTGACCGGGGCTTCACCCGCCGCTTCGTGGTGCTGGAGGAGCTGACCCAGGAGCTCATCCGTCAGGAAAAACAGGCCTACGAACAGCTGATTCGGATGATGGCGCACGAAATCAACAACTCCATCGGGGCCATCAACTCCATCCTGCACAGCTTCCACCACTACGCGCCCCAGCTCGCGGCCGACGACGAGCCCGATTTCACCCAGGCACTCGACGTGAGCATTGCCCGCAACACCCAGCTGGCCAACTTCATCGGCAGCTTTGCCCGGCTGGTGCGCCTGCCTCCGCCCACGCGCCAGCCCACCGATGTGCACGCGCTGCTGCACGGCATCGGCCGGCTCCTGCAGCCGCAGAGCGAGCAGCGCCGGGTGCAGTGGCACTGGGCCCTGGCCGCCGAGCCGCTCATAGTCAGCCTCGATGCGCAGCAGCTGGAGCAAGCCCTGCTCAACATCGCCAAAAACGCCCTCGAAGCCATTGGCGAAAGTGGCAACGTGTGGGTGCGCACCACCGCCCAGCCGCCCTCGCTTACCATTGAAAACGACGGGGCCGGCCTCACGCCCGAAGTCAGTCAGCAGCTATTCACTCCCTTTTTCAGCACCAAGCGCGACGGGCAGGGCATCGGCCTCACGCTGGTGCGGGATATTCTGCTGGCGCACGGCTTTTCCTTCTCATTGCAAACTGAACCGACTGACCGGACGGCCTTTTGTATTGAATTTGTTCAGGAACGAAGGCCTTTGGAATATCAGGTTTAAAAAAATAAGCTATTTGAAATAAGGCCTGTTATTTGACAGGGTATCATGTCAAAAGTTGTGATTTTAGTAAATAACGCCTTTAAATAAATACGGTATTTTGAAAAAATACGTAACTTGTTTCTTAAATGACCTTAGAAAACATAGTTACCTCGAATCGTAAGCAGCGCCTGGCCACGCTGTGTCTGGCCCTGCTGCTCATCCTGGCGTTGACAGCGGCCCTGCTGCCCCAAAACCATCCCGAAGCCAAGCCCAATGCCTTCGTCGCGGCCGACCTGGCCTGGATGCTCACCGCCTCCGGGCTGGTGCTGTTTATGGTGCCGGGCCTGGCATTTTTCTACGGCGGCATGGTGAGTAAGCGCAACGTTATTTCCACCATGCTGCAGAGCTTCATTGCCTTGGGTGTGATTTCGCTGCTCTGGTACGTGGTGGGTTTCTCGCTGGCCTTTGGCGACAGCCTCGGCGGCATCATCGGCAACCCACTGACGTTTTTGCTTTTTAACAATGTGGGTACGGCTCCGCACCCGCGCCTGGCCCCCAACCTGCCACTGGTGCTCTACGCGGCGTTCCAGCTGAAATTCGCCATCATCACGCCGGCTCTCATCAGCGGGGCCTTTGCCGAGCGGATTCGATTCTGGGGCTACCTGCTGTTTATGTGCCTGTTTAGTCTGCTCATCTATTGCCCGCTGGCCCACTGGACCTGGCACCCCGACGGCTTCCTGTTTAAATGGGGGGTGCTCGACTTTGCGGGCGGCACGGTGGTACATATCTCGGCGGGCTTCGCGGCGCTGGCCGGGGCGTTGGCGCTGGGCCGCCGCGAAACCCACAAGGCCGGTCATCAGCACATTCCTGTCAATATTCCGTTTGTGCTGCTGGGCACGGGCCTGCTGTGGTTTGGCTGGTTTGGGTTTAACGCCGGCTCGGCGTTGGCAGCCAATACGGTGGCGGTGCAGGCTTTTTTTACCACGCACATGGCTTCGGCCGCCGCCATGCTGACGTGGATGCTGATTGAAGCCGTGCGCGGGCAGCGGCCCTCGGCGGCGGGGGCAGCCATTGGGGCGGTGGTGGGTTTGGTGGCCATCACGCCCGCGGCGGGCTACGTGAGCTACGGCCCGGCGCTCTTTATTGGGGTGAGCGCGGCGGCCGTCAGCGCCTGGGCCGTGGCCCTGAAAAACCGCACGACGCTCGATGATACCCTCGACGTATTCCCCTGCCACGGCGTGGGCGGCATCGTGGGTATGATTCTCACCGCCGTGTTTGCGCAGCAGGGCGGGCTCATTACGGGCTCCACCACTTTGTTGCTGCACCACTTGGGCGCGCTGGTATTCATTTCCGCCTTCACGTTCGGCGGCTCCTTCCTACTCTACAAATTCACCAACCTGCTGATTCCCATCCGGGTGAATGCCCGCCACGAAGCCGACGGCCTCGATGTGAGCCAGCACGGCGAAACCATGCTGGTCGCCGCGTAGGGGCGGGTCGCACCCGCCCCTACGCCTGAAAGTGGATGCCGGATTCCGGGCAACGGCGGGCGGGTGCGCCCTGCCCCTACATCCCAATCACAAACACCGTCGGAATCTTGTGCAGCTCCGGGGCCGGCAGCCGCCGCCAGTCGGCTACGGGCAGGGTTTTGATGAACTCGCCGGCTCCGGTCACATCGGTCGCTACGCACAGGCGGGTGCCGGGCTGCAGATGGGCCAGTAAATCGGTGAACAAGGCCCCGTTGCGGTAAGGCGTTTCAATAAAGAGCTGCGACTGCTGCCGCTGCTGTGCCTCCTTTTCCAAGGCCTTGATGGCCGCCACGCGGGGCGCTTTCTCAATGGGCAGGTACCCGTGAAAAGCGAACTGCTGCCCATTCAGCCCGGAAGCCATCAGGGCGAGCAGCAGCGACGACGGCCCCACCAGCGGCCGCACCCGCAGGCCCAGCCGGTGGGCTTCCCGCGCCAGGGCCGCACCGGGGTCGGCAATGCCGGGGCAGCCCGCCTCGCTGAGAATGCCGGCATCAATTCCATCTTTTACCAGCGGGGCCAGGGCGGCGCGCACGTCCGCATCGGAGCTGTCTTTGTCGATGACCACGAAGCGGATATCCTCAATCACGCGGTGCGGGGCCACGCTTTTTACGAAGCGCCGCGCCGTGCGGGCATTCTCCACCAGAAAGTAGGGGAGGGCCGCCACGGCGGCTATCACCTGCGGCGGCAGCACCTGCGCGGCCGTATCGTCGGCCAGGGGGGTGGGGAGGAGGTACAGGGTTCCGGGCATGGCGCAAAGGTAGGTTCGGGCGCGCGGCACCGGGTGGTGTCGTGCCGGGTGCTGCTGACCACTACCCCGGCAGCAACGGTTGAAACCAAAATTGCTCCGCTCCCGAACCGGGGGCGGAGCAATTTGCTCGGGAACACGATGCCAACCAGCCGGGACTGGTTTTGCAAGGCTGATTAGTCCCGTTTCAGCATCCGGGTGAAGAATTGGTCGCCCTGGCGGGCGCGCAGGGTGTAGACGCCAGTGGCCAGCGCCCGCACATCGAGCTGGAACCGGCTGGCCCCGGCGGCCACCGTTTCCTGTCGGCTAATCATCAGTCGCCCAGTCATGTCGTAGAGCTCAATTTGCACCGCGCCCGTTCCGGAAGTCATCAGGTCGAGCGTGAGGTATTCCTGCAACGGTACCGGGTAGGCTTCGAGCTTGAAGACCGGCGGCCCGGCAAAGTGCAGGGTTAAGCGGCTGCTGAATTGGGTGTTGCCATCGGTATCAAGCTGGCGCAGGCGGTAGTAGAGCGTGGTAGCGATGGAGCCCACGTTCTTATCGACCGCCGTGGAGGCCGCCGGCGACCAGCGCTGGCTGGCAATGGGCTGCCGGCTGATTTCGCGCCAGCGCTGCTCGTCAGTCGACCGCTCGATAACGTACCAGCCGTTGCTCGGCCGCGTGGTGGTCGACCAGGTCAGCACCGCGTCGGCCTGGCGGGCAGTGCCGGCAAACAAGGTCTGGTTGGCCGGGGCGGTTGTTTTGCTGCCGCTCAGGCTCACCGTGTACCAGGCATTGAGCTCGGCGGTAGCCACCGTCACCGAACGCCCGGGGGCCGGCTGGGGCTCGCCGGTTTTCACCCAGCTCAGGCCTTGGTTGGTCGAGCGCCACACCTGGGCCAGGCCGCTGCCGAAATCCAGGCCGTGGTCGTTGTCGGGTAGCCAAGTTAGGGCTAGGCTCACCGGCTGCGCGGGGCGCTGGCCGTCGGCGGTGCCGAGCCGCCAGATGCGGTCGATGCTGCGCTTACCGGCAAAGTCCGGGCTTTGGGCATACGAGTAGTTCAGCTGGTTCAGGCCACTGCGGCGGTCCACCGTTAGGGTTAGCGCCTGGCCCTGGGGCTTCAGCACAAAGCCCATGTTGCCAAAGTCGACGGCTTCGGTGCCGCGCACGGCTTGCTGCTGCACCAGGCTGCCCCGCACGCAGTGGTGGTCGTCTTCGGCCCCCGCCGGGCCGGGGCTCAGCACCGTTGCCCCCGCCGCCAGCCGCAAGCTGAAGGCGGCCGTGGTGGTCAGGTTGCCCGTAGCCAGCCGCAAGCCGGCGGCCACCGTGGCATCCGAGCCCAGCGTGGTGCCGGCCGGGTTGTCGAGGCGCAGGTGGTAGAGCGTAGCGCCGTTCATGCTGAGTACGTGGGGGGTCATGCCCATCAGCACGACCGTGCTATGGCCGGCCAGCCATTTGCCGGTGGCCGTATTCAGCAGGTTTCCTTCGTCGATGAAGAGCCGGTTGGAAGTGCTTCCGGCTGCGGTGGTCAGGTTGAACTCGCCGGCGTTCTCCACATCGCCGCGCACGTAGCGCACCGAGTCGGTTAAGGCGACGAGGCCGCCGGCACCGTTGTAGAGGGCTTGGCCCTGGCTGGTGTGCGGGGCCGTAGCACCACACACCAGCAGCAGAGCAAGCGCGACCTTGGGAGGTTCGAAACTTTTGAGGTATCGGTTCATGGTCGCGTTAATTAATTCCAAAGAGTGGCATTAGAAACAAATACCGCTGTTGAGTTTGCTGGAATAATTGTGGTAGTTGCGTTGTTCAGGTTGACCAGGACCGGATTTGCAGAGGTGTTTCTAACATAGACTATTCGGCCTGCAGAGTTGTTACCGCTCAGTGACACTTGGTTGTTAGAAGCAGTATTGCTTCCACCTGATACTCTAATATAGGCTGCGGTGCCTAAGTTAAAGTCAGCAAGACTGGTTATCGATGGTGCTGGGTTCAGGGTAGCATTGGTACCTGCAATAATGCCGCCGCTGCTAATGGTAACAATAGCGTCTTTTCCAGCAGCGCCGGTAGCGCCAGTTGCGCCGGTAGCGCCGGTGGGGCCGGCAGGGCCGGCAACTGTGCTGGCTGCACCGGTAGCGCCGGTTGGGCCGGCAGGGCCAGTGGCACCGGCAGGAACAGCAAAAGCAAATACAGCGGCAGAAGAGGTGCCAGTGTTAGTTACGGTAGCACTTGAGCCAGCAGCACCCGTCGTAGTGGTGCCCACGGCAATCGTAGCAGCTGCCCCGTTTGTGCCCACTGTGCCTTGAAGACCCTGGGGACCAGCGGGACCTTGGACGCCGGTTGCTCCAGCAGCTCCAGCAGGAACCGTGAAGGCGAGTATTGCGGCAGAAGAGGAGCCAGTATTAGTCACTGATGCCTGTGAACCAGCAGCGCCAGTGGTTGTAGTACCCACAGCCACAGTTGCCGCTGCGCCGTTGGTGCCAGCCGTGCCAGCCGTGCCAGCCGTGCCGGTCAGGCCGATGGGGCCTTGTGCGCCGACTGCGCCGTTGGTGCCGTTGGTGCCGTTGGTGCCGGTCAGGCCGATGGGGCCTTGTGCGCCGACTGCGCCGTTGGTGCCGTTGGCGCCAGCCGCGCCGGCCAGGCCGTCTGCGCCGTTGGTGCCGTTGGTGCCGTTGGTGCCGGTCAGGCCGATGGGGCCTTGTGCGCCGAC
Source organism: Hymenobacter antarcticus (assembly GCF_039539545.1). NCBI lineage: Bacteria > Pseudomonadati > Bacteroidota > Cytophagia > Cytophagales > Hymenobacteraceae > Hymenobacter > Hymenobacter antarcticus. Next base: position 6,438 of record NZ_BAABDI010000057.1, read on the forward strand.
TGCACCGATTGCACCGACTGCGCCGGTCAGGCCGATGGGGCCTTGTGCGCCGACTGCGCCGACTGCGCCGACTGCGCCGTCCACGCCGTTAGAGCCAGCCGCGCCGACTGCGCCGGTCAGGCCGATGGGGCCTTGTGCGCCGACTGCGCCGACTGCGCCGACTGCGCCGACTGCGCCGACTGCGCCGACTGCGCCGTCCACGCCGTTAGAGCCAGCCGCGCCGACTGCGCCGGTCAGGCCGATGGGGCCTTGTGCGCCGACTGCACCGGTTGCGCCGACTGCGCCGTCCACGCCGTTA
>NZ_BAABDI010000058.1:0-6567 GCF_039539545.1 Hymenobacter antarcticus
CTGCCGGTACCGGGTTTCAGTTTGCACCTCAAATACACGGCTACCCATGTCAGCAGTCGCTTTGTGGAGATAAGCAGCGTTGTATTTCTTGCCAGTTAGTAGAGACAAGTCTTTGATATTTAGCTCATAAATCCTGTCTTGCTGGTCTTTTTTGAGCTTAGAGATAAGGAAGAACAGCAAATCAAGCTGCAGCTCTGAATACTCGTACCGAGCATTGGTTAAAGCGTTGTGTTGGCGAACTTCTAGTTCCTTGCCCATAAGGTGCTACTGGCTGATTGTAGGGCAATTATAAGCAAGAAACGGGTACTGTATTCGGATTACGTTTTTGAACCCCGTTTTCAACCCACTAAAACCCGTTTCTCAACCCACTAAAACCCGTTTCTCACCCACTAAAACCCGTTTCTCACCCACTAAAACCCGTTTCTCACCCACTAAAACCCGTTTCTCGATTTTTTTTCGCCCCCACAAATTACTTATTGTCAGTTGATTATATGTACTACTGTTGAGCCCTCAAATAAAACAAAGCTTTTCAAATACACCAATTGGTGCTCGCGCGAGAAAAAAAAGGCTTTTAGGGACTGGTCAGGGGTACAACGGCGCGAGCAAAGCAAAAACAGCAAAGTCCTAGAAGCCAGTAACTTGCGCGCATTCAATAAAATATATATTATTGGTAATCAACAGTTTATAAAATCTAATGCCGTGCTTATGTACTGCTTTGAACTTGGGAATGCCAGGGCCACAGAAACGGGAGCAGCTGAGGAAACGGACGTGATAAGGAACAAAAGGGAAAGCAACAACACCGAGGCCGGGGACGCATGACCAAGTGGGAAGGTGGCCAGGTGGTGCAGCTGGTGGCCAGGACGAGGTGGGCAGGTTGCCGGCAAGGGAAATACTCGGAGCAGCCGGCAGAAGGCAACAGGAGGGGCACCAGAGCCGGAGCGAAAAACAACGGGCAGACAATCCGGGGGGTACAGCGAAAAGAGTGGGCCAGGGTTGCGCGGGTGTGCAGGGACCCGTACCTTGTGGGCTGTTCTGGACTCGTTCAACGGTTTTTGCAAGATGTGTTCTATGAATCGCGCTTCGCGCAATCATAGAACCCGTTCGCCCGTTGGGCTCACTACACTTGCCCCTTTGGGGGACTCGCCATGGAAGAAACAACGTCCCCCGGTTCCCCTCCCCACCGCCCCCGGAAAGGCGGCCGCAAGCCCGGCCCGCTGGCGGACAAGCAGCGCCACGTCGTGAGCGTCCGGCTCACGGACGCGGAGCATGAGCGCCTGACCCAGGAGGCCGACCGGTACCGGCTGAGTCAAGGCGAGGTGCTGCGGTCGGTGTGGGGGAAGCAGGACACGGCCACGAAACTGCCGGCCCCGCCGACCCCCGAGGAAGCCAAGCAACTGGCGCAGCTCGCCGGCATGGCGGCCAACCTGAACCAGCTCACCAAGCTGGCCCACTTGCAGCAGGACCAGCGCAGCGGGGCCACGACGGTGCTGGGGCAGCTGCACCACCTCTTGAACAGGCTTGGCCATAAAGCGTCATGATAGGGAAGGTGAAGGTGAACCAGTCATTTGGGGCGATGTGTCAGTACGTGCTCCAGGAAAAGACCCCCGACAAAGGGGCCGAGGTGCTGGCCGCGCACGGCGTGCGCACCGACAGCGCCGCGCACATGGCCACCGACTTTGACGCGGTGCGGGCCATGCGGCCAGGGCTAGGCAAGGCGGTGCTGCACGTCGCGCTGGCCTTTCCAGCAGAGGAAAAGGAAAAGGTGACCAACGAAGTGATGGGCCGCATTGCCCAGGACTACCTAAGGGGGCTGAAAATCGACCCCGAGAACACGCAATGGGCCGTGGTGCGGCACTATGACAAAGACAAGACCCACCCGCACATGCACCTGGTGGTAAACCGGGTGGATTTGGACGGGCAGACGGTGAGCGACCAGTTTATCCGCTCGCGTAGCGTGGACGTGTGCAAGCGCATCGAGCAGGAATACGGGCTGATTGTGGCCGACCAGGTGGGCCGCAAGCAGGCGCTGGAAATCGGCCCGACCCCGGCCCAGGCGAAGGCCACGACCCCGAAAGAGGAACAGTCGGCCGAGTGGAGTCGCGCCCGGCAGGACATCGGCCGCGCCCTGAGCTACACGGCAGGCCAGGCCCGCAGCTTTGACGAGCTGCGCGAGGCCCTACGGCCCCGAGGCATCGAGGTGGAGCTGACCCGGCGCAAGGACGGGAGCCCGGCCGGGGTGGTGTTCGAACAGGACGGGCACCGGGTAAAGGGCAGCCAGGTGGGCCGCGCGTACAGCGCGGGCAATCTGGAAACGGGCTTTGCCCAGGTCCGGGAGCTAGGCCACGACCCGGCCCAGGCGTGGCAGCAGGTAGGCCAGGACTACGCGCTAGCCAAGCTGGCGGCCGAGTACGGCCAGGCCAAGGGGCAGCAGGCCAGCAAGGAGCCGGGCAAGCAGCAGTCCCGCGGCTTCGAGATGGGGGATTAACTTTTTAGCAACGACTTATGCAAGAGCTACTGCAAGATATTAATGCGTTGCGCCGGGGCATCGAGGCGCTGAACAAGCGCAGCCTGGAGCAGGGCCAACCGGTGAGCCGCGCCGAGCTGGACGAGGTGCTGGCTAAGGTGAAGCAGGAAGCCCGTTTTGTCATCGACTACAAAGGCATTGCGGAGGCGATTCAGCCGCACCTAGCCACGCCGGCCAAAGTCGAAACGACGCTCACCACGGGCACGGCGCAGCTACAGCAGATGATTGCCCAAATCCCACGTAGCGTGCCCGTGGTGGGCGAGGTGTGGGGCTTTACCAGTATGCGGCTGGCGTTCGCCACCTTGGTCTTCGTTCTTGGGCTGGTATGCCTGAGCACCTACCTGTGGAAGGAAAAAGGGGCAGCCGAGGCAAAAGCGGAGCTACTTCAGCAGCAGCTGACCCAAAAGCAGGCCACGCTGAAGTGGTTGAACGACGGCTACGTGGACCTAAAGCAGGATAATCCGAAAGCCGCTCAGAAGTATTTCCCGCAGTAACAGCCAGTATTTTACATACTGTGAACGACCGTTTATAGCATGTAAAAGGCTTACACCTCGTCAAAACGACCGTTTTCGTAAACGTAAGGCTGAGCAAAACAGCCTTTCGGACGATTATTGTTTGTTGTCTAGGACCCGGTATAGAATGCCGCCGTGTCCGAAGGTGCCGTCGGGGTGCGCGGTGCCGCAATTATTGGACACGAGTTGCACGCGCTGCCGGGTGTTGAGTTCGATGCGCACCGAGAGAAAACACGCGCCTTCGTAATTATAAGCCACCGAGGGGTAGGCGGTCCCGTCCGCGTCTTCGTCGATTTCGGGGTCGCCCGCCAAAGCCGTGGCCGTGCCTTCGAGCTGGCGAGACTTGCCCGTGATTTTGAGGCTGTCCACTAACCGAAATCGGATAGTGCGGGCCGACACCTGCACGACTCGAAGGGTTTGCCGGAGCGTGTCGTCCTCGAATCGGTACCACGTGGGCCGGGGCTCCGAGCGGTTCTGCGCCCTTTGTTTAGGAATAGCGGAGGGAGTGGTCGGCGGCGCGGGCACAGCTGCCGGGGCTACCGGAGCCTTGGGGGCTGCTATCTGCCCGGCTTCGGAAGGAGCGTCTTGGCATGAGGCCAGCAGTAACCCGGTTCCGAAGAACCACAGCAGGGAATAAGTAGCAGAAGAGGGCATTAGGTAAGAACCGTGAGAAATAGCACCAGCTGTTAAAAGTAGTGGCCTTTGCGCGGACTGCCTGAGCCTAATGAATTATGTTCTTTCGCTCCTTTCCCTGAACGACCACCAGCAGCCCGACACCTGGTGGCCAAGTGCCTGCTACGGGGCGGTACGAGTTTAAGAAACCGGTCTACGAATCAAAGTTTACGAAATGGCCCAAAGGGATGAGTTTCGTAAACGCCCAAACCGGCACCTGGTCCCCCGCCAAAGTACCACATCGGCAGCAAGCCGCGCCGGTATCCCAAAACCGTCTTGATTCCAAGGCAGCGCTTATAACAAGGATTATGTTAAGGGACGAAACGCAGATGGAGAGCGGACTTTCTAGAGAGGCCTAGCGGGGGAAAAGTCCTGTTTGCTTAGGCCTGCGGAAGCACCTGGTGGCGAGTTTACGAAACTCATCTCCCAGGCCAGTTTCGTAAACTTTGATTCGTAGACGAGTTTCTTAAACTCCCGAAGCACTGCAGCAGCTGGTGGGGCACCTGGTGCGGGGCAGCTGCTAGCCGTTTAAGAAAGGGAGCCTTTAATTTCCTGAATCGGCAAGCATCAGTAACCACACCTTATGGCTGTAGCTTGCACAGCTAAGTGTTGATGATTTAAATATTAATCGTCCCCTGCGTTCCAGGCACCACCAGCAACAGGGCATCTTCGGCGGCGCGGATGAGGCGGTGATAGAACAAACAAGTCGTCATTCCGTGGAAAAGCAACTCGATTTAACTCTCACCAACCGCTGGAAAGCAACCGTGCTGGTGCTGATTATCGTCGGCTTGACGCTGCCCATGCTGCTAGGTATTCTAACTGTTTTTGCCCATTCCAAGCTATGGGGAAGCTTGTTGGGGGTAGTCGGTCTGGCCGCCTTTGTGCTGCTGCCCGAGCGTATGGCCAAGTATTTCAGCGCCGAGCATGCTACCGTGGCGTTCGATGCCACGGGCATAACGGTTAGCTACGCTGCTAATGGCAAGGTGCGCCGCCTCGATTTTGCAGAGATTGTGTCTTATTACAGCGGCTTGGAATTTGATTTTACCATTAATCCGCGCCGCGGAAGTCCCCTGGTGTTCCATTTAAACTCGAAGCTGCATCCGCAGGGAATGGGCCCCTTGGTGGCCTTACGGCAGCATTTTGATTGGGCGGCGAAGCACTACAACCAGGCGCAGCTTAGTGCAACACCCGCAACGATGCCGCAGCTCGCCGGTGCCTTGCCTGCGGCTTTTGGGCTGGAGAATCCTGCCGCAGTTCCGATTCGCAAGCTGGGGTTTGCGACGCAACCAGCGGCCGCATTCTGGCTGGTGGCATTGGCCGGGCTCACGGGGTGGATGGGGTGGCGAGCCTTGCAGACCAACGCCAGCGAAGGAACTTGGGGTGGCTTTCTTTTTGTCGGCCTGGGCCTAATAATTTACGGGGCATATTGGTGGCATGAGCGGCAAAATTAACGTTCACTTTAACGGTGATTTAAACAGCCGCCGTCCTTCGGATAGGGCCTGCTATCGGCGTTCGAGAACGCCTTTGTGCCTACTTCTTCGTGTAGTGGAAACGGCATTGCAGCACGTACACCAGGTCGGCCTCAAAGCGGTAAATCAGTCGGTGCTCCCCGCTGATGCGGCGCGACCAGAAGCCGGCGAAGTCGTGTTTGAGGGGTTCGGGCTTGCCCGTGCCCGTGGTAGGGGTACGCAGGCACTCTTTGAGCAGCGCCCGAATCTTGCGGGCGATGGCCTTGTCCGTGTCAAGCCAGTACTGAAAGTCCTCCCAGGCGGCATCGTCCCAGCTCAGCGTCATATTGTGTCCGGCAACTCGTGAACTTGCCGCTGGCCCCGGCGGTCGCGGTCCAGGGCCGCATACAGCCGCTCGGCATTGGCCGGCGAGGACAGCAGGTAAGCGGTTTCATCCTGAACGGCGGCTTTAGCGGCCTGACCCCGCAGCTTGACAAAGGGCAAGCTACGCAGCAGTTCCAGCAGGAAGTCAGCGCGGTTATCGGGGATTTCGAGCGTGATTTTCATGGTCTGTAAAGGTACGAATTAGACGGTAGGGGCTTTGGCCGTTTTGGCAGCAACGAGGCCCAAGCGCACGAGCAGCAGGCCCCCAGGATTGCGGGAGGCTTTGACTTTGCCCGTTTTCAGGTCGTGGTTGTAGCGGTTCACTTCCGCGACGTGGGCCGCGCTGCTGAGGATGGTTTGCCGGTGTTTGGCATCGGTGATGCGCAGCTCGTCCAGGATGCGGGCGGCGTTGTCGAAGTGGCTTTGCTGAACGCCCGGCACGTCCTGAGCAGTGGCCACCAGGTCGAAAGGGATGGTTTCGGCCAGAGCTTGCCGCTTGACTGTAAAGACGATGTTTTTGTAGGTTCTGACCCGTTTTTCAAGCTTGTAACCGACGTGCAATTCCGTGTGCTCATTGATTTGCTTTACGGCCACATCTAGCACGCTTTCCCGAAAGTCACTCATCCTGATGGCTTTATCCTTGCCCTTGTCGTCAAGTAAGCCCAGCATCATCTTGAAATCCTGAATGTCATACTTCTTGGTTTCGCCTTGGTCCTTCCATTGACTGCAGTACTGATAAATCCGCTTCGCATACTTGCTAGTGAGGCGCAGTGCCGAAGCCAATTCATAGCTAGTGAAGTTCTCTTTCAGGTCAAACAGATAGGGCGTAATGTCCTCTGTGAGCTTGATTTCAATGATTCCTTGCCCAAGCATGTAGTCCACACGCTGGAACATCCACAGCTGCCGGTACCGGGTTTCAGTTTGCACCTCAAATACACGGCTACCCATGTCAGCAGTCGCTTTGTGGAGATAAGCAGCGTTGTATTTCTTGCCAGTTAGTAGAGACAAGTCTTTGATATTTAGCTCA
>NZ_BAABDI010000059.1:0-6440 GCF_039539545.1 Hymenobacter antarcticus
GAACGGCCCCACCTGGCCCTGAATTACTTAACCCCCAATCAAGTCCATTTGCAAGGAAAAAGCCCCGCCGGAAAATCCGAGCAGGGCCCTTGCCTTATTCCTGTCAACATATAGCCGGACGAGACAATTGGAGCCGGTGGGGTGCCTACTGATGGACACGGGCGCGGCGGGCGCGGGCGTTGATGCGGGCTTTCATTTTCAGCTGCCTTTGGTGGGCGTGCAGCTGCCGCGTGAGCTTGGCGGGGGACGTCACCGCTTTGCTCTCCTCCAGCCCCAGCACAACCATCATGGCATACCCCAGCTTGTTGTTAACCTTGGCGGTGGACTTTCGGGTTTTAGACCAGACGGAGCGCTTCGTGGTAGCCGCGGCGGCGGCGGCCTTTTTCGTTTCGACAACTTTGGCCCGGGCCGCTGTTTTGCGCTGAATTTCGGTGGGGTTTTCGGGGGAAGCCGGGCCAGTAGTAGCCTGAGCCGGAGCGGTGGCCAGCAGGCTGCCAATGGTGAGCAGGAAGTAGAAGTAAGCTTTCATAGGATGCAGAAGAAAAATGGAGGTAATCCGGCTTTCAATCCGCCAGCAGCTGCCGGCAGCCAAGCCAATTGGCTGCGCTAAAGTACATAGTGTTTTTCGCATTCAAAATATATTAATAAAAAATCCTTGCATATTTTTAAATGAGGCTTAAATTTCGGGTAGCGCTACTAATTATTTGGTTTGCAATTGGTTAGCGGTTCACGCGCGGCCGGGTCTGATTATCGTGTTTCTGCCGGTAAATTGCGCGGATGTCCTGGCGCTCGTCGCGGGTGACCACGCCATCGGCGCGGGCTGCTTTTTTGTCCTGCTGAATGGCCGCTTCGCGGGCCCGTAGTCGGGCGGCTTCCGTCCGGGTCAGCTCGCCGGTGGCCACGCCCTGGCCAATACGTGCCCGCTCATTGCCGTGGCGGGCGTTGATGCCAGGCGTAACGGTTTGGGCTGAGGCTACCTGCGAAACGGTGAGTGCGCCAACAAGAGCGACTAGCGAAAACAGGGGCTTTTTCATAAGGTTGACCGATAAAGGTGGATTGATGCCGGTTGGAGGCAGTATTGCGCGAGGGGTTTAACCTGCTGAGCACCCCAATGACCGGGGCTAAAAGGCTGAAAAAAAGGGTACATTGCTGACCGCCGCCGCCGTGCCGCGTAGCAGACCCATTTCTCACCCTTCACTTCCTGATTTATGAAGCGCATCATCGGTTTCCTCGTTTCGCTAAGCCTGCTGGGCAGTTCGGCCGCCCTGGCCCAGACGCCGGCCCCCACGCCGCCCACCAGCACCTCCACGATGAGCACTAGCTCCTCGAAAATGACGACCCGCACCGCGCAGGTACCGGCCAGCAAAGTGACCACGAAGTCGAGCACGATGACCAACCCGGCGGGCATGACCAAGTCGAGCACCATGACCAAGGGCTCGGCCACCACCAGCAAGTCGAGCACGATGACGACGCCCTCGGGCATGACGAAGTCGAGCTCTTCGACGTCGACCAGCACCAGAATGAAGGCCGACGGTACGCCCGACCTGCGCTACAGCGAGAACAAAATGACCAAAACCACCACCGGTCCCCGCAAAGCCGATGGCACGGCCGATAGGCGCTATAAAGCCAACAAGACGACCGTGAAATCGACCAAAACCAAAATGTAGGTAGTGGTGCAAATAGGTAGAAGAAGCCCTTGCTCAGCCCGAGCAAGGGCTTTTTTGTGGGTGGCGGGTGGTGATTTTGGCGGTGCTGGCCCGCTGGCCGCCCACCGCGCCCTGCCTAACTTGCGGCCTGAATTCCAACCCCCACCCACGTATGCGCTACGCCCCCCTCGCTCCCGAGTTGTTCATAGAAAATCGCCGCCGCTTTCGTGAGCAGCTGGCCCCGGCCTCGCTGGCCATCTTCCAGAGTAATGACGTGATGCCGACCAATGCCGACGGCACCATGGCTTTTCGGCAAAACAACGACCTGTTCTACCTCTCCGGCGTGGACCAGGAGGAAAGCATCCTGGTGCTTTTTCCGGATGCGCGGCTGCCGCAGCACCGTGAAATCCTGTTTTTGAAGGAAACCTCGGAGCATATTCTCATCTGGGAGGGCTACAAGCTGACCAGGGACGAGGCGCGGACCAACTCCGGCATCACCACCATTATGTGGCTGGATAGCTTCAAAACGGTGTTGCCCGCGCTCATGAACGAGGCTGAGCAGGTGTATCTGAACGCCAACGAGCACATTCGGGCCGTGGTGGAGGTGGAAACGCGTGATGCGCGTTTTATCAAATCATTGCAGAATCAGTACCCGCTGCACACCTACCGCCGCGCTGCGCCGCTGCTGCACAACTTGCGCGCCATCAAGAGTGCCGAGGAAATCAGGGTGATGCGGCAGGCCTGCGACATTACGGGCAAGGCGTTTCGGCGGCTGCTGGGCTTCGTGAAGCCCGGCGTGTGGGAGTTCGAGATTGAGGCCGAAATCGTGCATGAGTTCATGCGCAACCGCAGCCGGGGGCCGGCCTACGGCAGCATCGTGGCCAGCGGCAAAAACGCCACCGTGCTGCACTACACCACCAACGACAACCAGTGCCAGGACGGCGACGTGATTCTGCTGGATTTTGGGGCCGAATATGCCAACTACGCCGCCGACCTCTCGCGTAGTATTCCGGTCAACGGCAAGTTCAGCCCGCGTCAGCGCCAGGTCTACGACTCGGTGCTGGCCGTGATGAACTTTGCCAAAACCCGCCTCATTCCCGGCACCGAAATCGAGGAATACCACCGCCAGGTGGGCGAGTGCATGGAGCAGGAGCTCATCCGGCTCGACCTGCTGAATGCCGCCGACGTGAAGAACCAGGACCCCGCCGCGCCGCTTTATAAGAAGTATTTCATGCACGGCACCAGCCACTATCTGGGCCTTGATGTGCACGATGTAGGCTACAAGTACCGCACCTTCGAGGCGGGCATGGTGTACACCGTGGAACCCGGCATCTATATCCCCGAGGAAGGCCTGGGCATTCGGTTGGAAAACGATATTCTACTCACCGCCACCGGCAACGAGGACCTGATGGCCGCTATTCCGTTGCAAGCCGATGCTATTGAGGAGTTGATGGCGCAACGGTAAGGAAGAAACGGGTAAAACCAGAACGTCATGCTGAGCGTAGCCGCAGCATGACGTTCTGGTTTAAACCTGGAATTACTTACTCGTGGCCTGCACCAGTTGCGGCAGGTACTTGCTGAGCGCCTCTACCTGCGAGCGGGTGAAATTGCCATCGACTGCTACCAGCACGAAGGAATCAGCCGCGTCGGGCAGGGTGCCCAGGGCGGCAAACTCGGATACTCTGTCGCCCGAGCCGCGGGTGGAAATGGCGTAGTTGCTGCCGCCGAACCCGGCAGTGGACAGCGGCGTGTATTTTTCGCCCTGCAAAATACCCGTCGCCTCCTGCCGCAAGCCCTGCTGGGCCAGGTCGCGGGCCGCGCCGGTGGTGGGGGTGAAGGTGATGACCTTGGCCGAGCGAATACCCGTGATGCCGTTGGTGAGGTCGGAGCCACCGAGGAGCTTGGCGGCTTTCACCAAGGCCAGGCGCTCTAGTAAGGCGGCCGACCACTCGGTGGTTTTGAAGCCTTCGCGGCCATCGTACTTAGAAAAGAAGGAGGCCACGGTGCGGGCCGGGGTGCCGGGGCCACCAGCGCGGCAGCCCACCAGCAGCAGGAACAGGAAAAGGGCAGGGAAACGAAGTTTGATTAGCATGGAGCAAAGTTGGCGAGAAATTGGGCGGTTGTACGCACTCTCTCCTTGCCGCGTTTGCCAACTGCCCGGGCTGCGCGGTGCTTTTTTGCTTAAAACACGACGGAATTAAGGAAAAATACCTCGCGGTCGGGCCCGCGCCCCACCCGGACGCGCTGGTAGCCCGAAGCCACAAACCGGCTGCCAAACCACGGCAGCAAGTCAGATTGCCAGGTATCGCTGGCGTGCTCGGGGCCGGTGTCGCGGGTAGGGTCCAGGCCCGTCTGGATGGGCACCTGGTGGTCGTTGGGCGACGACTCGGCGCGGTCAATCAGCTTGTAGCGCAGCTTTTCCTCGTCGAGGTAGGCCAGCACGAGCCGGCCGTCGGGGAGGGTTTGCAGGCGCACGGCTTCCTCCAGCTCGCGCCGGCGCAGGTTTTCTACTACAAACGTATTGTCCCAGAGTAGATTACCGCCCCGGTCGAAGCCGCAGACGAGGGCGTGCGTGGTTTGGTAGCCATCGAAAACGCGGGAACTACCCGAGCCGTAGAGGCTGCTGGGGTTGTTGAAGGGCGTCATCATGCTATTGTAGCTGTTGTAGCGGTAGTGCGGGTAATACACCTCGGCCACCAGCACGTAGCCACCATCGGCCTGGGGCAGCAGCTCGTGCAGCAGCAGGCGGTAGCGCCAGCGCAGAGGCGGTACCGAGCGGGCCACGCGGCGCTCGGTGCGCTGCCGCAGGCGGGCCTGCCGCTGGGGTTTCAGGTAATCAAAAAAGTGCTTGAGACGCAGAAAATCGTAGAAGCGCAGGGGCGGCTTGGTGCCGGTGGTACCCGTGGGGCGCAGGTCGGTGGCGAAGAGGCCCTGGGCGTAGTTGGGGTCGCGCAGCGAATACGTGCCCATCAGGAGCCGGGCGGTGGTGTCCTGGGGTGGTGTGAGCTGGGCCGTAATGAGGCTGCGCTCGCTCTCGGCCTGCACAAATTCGGAGCTCACGAGCTGCCCGTGTTCGGTGAGCTGCTTGAGGAGCAGGCGCGACTTGCGGCCGTTGGTTTGGCTGAGCACGTACTCGGCGCGCCGGCTCACGGCATCGGCCACGAAGGTGAGCTGCGTGGGCAGCAGCTCGTAGATGGACGCCAGGTACTGCATCTGGCCGGTAGCCACGTCCAGCAGCAGGGCCGTGACGTGGCGCTGGTCGTTGAGCAGCACGGTGGCAAACAGGCGGCCATCCAGGGCCTTCAGCTCCACAATTTCGCGGCTCAGGCGGGTTTCATACTGCTGGGTGCGCACCTGGCCCAGGCGGCCGTTGTAGGCGGCGACCCACAGGCGGCCGGGCGTGGTGCGCGACGAAAACAGCGCGTACACGGTACCGGCCTCGGCGCACATGCGCACGTAATTGAACTCATCGGGTACTTCCAGTTGCGACTCCTGGCGCAGGTGCAGGGCATGGTCGTATTGCTGAAATACGTAGAAGGTTTTGCTGGAAAGCGGCTGGTTGCGGCCCACCAGCACCACCACCGTGCTATCGGCGGGCAGGGGCAGCACGTGCACCTCGCTGTTGTACTGGTCGAGCAACAGCTCGGTGCGCGCCGGCTGCCGCGGAGCGTTGGCGGGCGGCGGCACCGCTTTTTTTTGCGCACGCAGGGCCGACGGCGCAACCAGCAGGCCGAGGGTGAGCAACAGAACAACGTAGCGGATTTTCATGTCCGGGTGCCGCGAGCAACGGCTGATAGAACAAGTAAGTAGGCAGTCAGAATTAAGCAGTCAGTAGTAAGAAAACAACGCTTTGATAATCTGAAAGCTGAATCACGTCTGACTACTGACTACTTATGACTGACTACCTAATGGCCTTTCCTAAAGTTACACCCGAACTTAAGCTTTAAGTTCTGAGGCCCGGTTTTATTTCGCGCCCAGCGCCAGCACGGCGTCAAACTCCTCGGGCCGCACCGGCAGCACCGACAGCCGCGACTGGCGCAGCAGGGCCAGCTCGCCCAGCCGCGCATCAGCTTTGAGCTGGGCCAGGCTCACGGGCTGGGGCAGGGGCTGCACCGGCCGCAGGTGCACGGCCACCCACGGCGAACCGGCTTCGGCGGTGGCATCCGGGGCGGCGGGCGCGGCTACTTCGGCAATTCCCACCACGGCTTTCTCGCTTACGCTGTGGTAAAACAGCACCAGGTCGCCGGGCTGCATCAGGTTGAGATTGTTGCGGGCCTGGTAGTTGCGCACGCCGGTCCAGGCGGTGCCGTCTTCGGCTACGAAAGTGGCCCAGGAATACGCTTCGGGTTCAGATTTTACCAGCCAATGCTTCATTGACAATGAGTGAATGGGTGAATGAGTGAATGGGTGAATGACCTGCTGCGGACTCACCGATTGCAAAGAACGTACTGCCGCGCTTGCCCAGGGCCGCGTCGCAGGCCCACGCCCGCCGTACCGTACATGGCGCACCAGCACCCATACACTCATTCACCCATTGGCTAAAGCGCGAAGCCCACGATGTTGGCCACCGAGTCGGGGCTCTGCTGGCTACAGCGTGGGCACCACCGTTTTCAGGTAAGCCGCAAAGGCGGCCGGGCCGCCGGCAATGTAGCCGGTTTTGGCCAGCACCACTCTACCCTGCCATTTTTCCAGGTATTTGATAACAAGCGACTTGCGAAATAAGCCAGTTCAGTAAGGCCATCACTTGTCGGGCCAGTGCGTCGGTGCTGGCCGTGGCTGGGCGGGTGATTTGGC
>NZ_BAABDI010000060.1:0-3200 GCF_039539545.1 Hymenobacter antarcticus
CTCAAATAAGGTTGGCGGCGACCGACTCTCCCACCGGTGAAGGCAGTACCATAGGCGCACCGGGGCTTAACGACTCTGTTCGGAATGGGAAGAGGTGAACACCCGGGCTAAAGCCACCATTGCTGGCGGGGGTTGCGGTGTTCTACTGGCCTGCTCACGCAGGCACGCAACCCTCAATAACTCGACGTAAGGGGACAAAAACGAAGCGTGTGCGCGCGCTTGACGAATATTCAATGCATTGGTTCAATGCGTGAGGAGCGAAGCCCTCGGCCACTTAGTACGGCTCAGCTATTCTATTTCTAGTTGTTCACCTGCCGCCTATCAACGTCGTCATCTCCGACGGGCCTTCAATTGGGAAATCTCATCTCCAGGTGAGTTTCGCACTTAGATGCTTTCAGCGCTTATCTCGTCCCAGCGTAGCTACCCGGCGCTGCACCTGGCGGTACAACCGGCGCACCAGCGGCTGGTCCATCCCGGTCCTCTCGTACTAAGGACAGGTCCTGTCAAATTTCCAACGCCCACCACAGATAGGGACCGAACTGTCTCACGACGTTCTGAACCCAGCTCGCGTGCCACTTTAATCGGCGAACAGCCGAACCCTTGGGACCTTCTCCAGCCCCAGGACGTGACGAGCCGACATCGAGGTGCCAAACCTCCCCGTCGATATGAGCTCTTGGGGGAGATCAGCCTGTTATCCCCGGCGTACCTTTTATCCTTTGAGCGATGGCCCTTCCATGCGGAACCACCGGATCACTATATCCGTCTTTCGACCCTGCTCGGCTAGTCGGCCTCACAGTCAAGCCCACTTCTGCTATTGCGCTCTGCGTACGGTTACCAAGCGTACTGAGTGGACCTTTGAAAGCCTCCGATACTCTTTTGGAGGCGACCACCCCAGTCAAACTACCCAGCAGCCACTGTCTCCCGAATTACTCGGGATTAGGCATCAGGCACGGCAAGGGCGGTATTTCAACGTTGGCTCCCCGAGAACTAGCGTCCCCGGCTCAGCGCCTCCCGCCTATGCTACACATGCCGAACCCAACACCAATGGCAACCTATAGTAAAGGTGCACGGGGTCTTTCCGTCCCGTGGCGGGTACTCGGCATCTTCACCGAGACTACAATTTCACCGAGCTCACGGCTGAGACAGCGCCCAGATCGTTACACCATTCGTGCAGGTCGGAACTTACCCGACAAGGAATTTCGCTACCTTAGGACCGTTATAGTTACGGCCGCCGTTTACCGGGGCTTCGATTCAAACCTTCGCACCTTGCGGCACTAAGTTCCCCTCTTAACCTTCCGGCACCGGGCAGGTGTCAGACCTTATACATCCGCTTGCGCGTTAGCAAAGTCATGTGTTTTTGTTAAACAGTCGCCTGGGCCTTTTCACTGCGGCTTCTCGTATTGCTACGAGGAAGCGACCCTTCTCCCGAAGTTACAGGTCCATTTTGCCGAGTTCCTTGGCCGTGATTCACTCGAGCGCCTCAGGATACTCTCCTTGACTACCTGTGTCGGTTTGCGGTACGGGTGATAGTAAAATTAAAACGCTTAGCAGGTTTTCTTGGCAGTCGGATTAGGCACACTATCCGCGTGTCCCGAAGGACGTACGGTACTATCAGCTTTCGACTAAGTCCGCGTACTTAACTACGGTCCCAATATCTACGGCCTTCAACGGGCACTTCCGTCCGCCCGCGGTGCTTTCACTTCTGCGTCACTGCATCACTTTTTACCATCAGTACAGGAATATTAACCTGCTGTCCATCGAGTGCACCTTTCGGCTTCCCCTTAGGTCCCGACTAACCCAATTCCGATTAGCGTTGAATTGGAAACCTTAGTCTATCGGCGTGGGGGTTTCGCACCCCCATTATCGTTACTCATGCCTACATATGCTTTTCTCCACGCTCCAGCATCCCTGACGAGACACCTTCACCGCAAGGAGAATGCTCCCCTACCACGTGACAGTCTTGCATGTCACATCCATTGCTTCGGTACCAGATTTGATGCCCGCGTATTATCGACGCCCGCTCGCTCGACCAGTGAGCTGTTACGCACTCTTTAAAGGAATGGCTGCTTCCAAGCCAACCTCCTGGCTGTCAAAGCAAGTGGACCTCCTTTGTTCAACTTAATCTGGATTTAGGGACCTTAGCAGATGGTCTGGGTTCTTTCCCTCTCGGCCGGGGACCTTAGCACCCCAGGCCTCACTGCCGGCTATAGCCACTGGCATTCGGAGTTCATCAGGATTCGGTAGGCTCTGACACCCCCTAGTCCTATTGGTAGCTCTACCTCCAGTGACCTCAACGCCGACGCTGTACCTCAATACATTTCGGGGAGTACGAGCTATTTCTCAGTTTGATTGGCCTTTCACCCCTACCCACAAGTCATCCAAATCCTTTTCAACGGAAACTGGTTCGGTCCTCCAGTGCATGTTACTGCACCTTCAACCTGCTCATGGGTAGCTCACCAAGTTTCGCGTCTACCCCCCCCGACTCCGCGCCCTGTTCAGACTCGCTTTCGCTGCGGCTCCGCGCCTTAAAGCGCTTAACCTTGCCGGGGAGGAGTAACTCGTAGGCTCATTATGCAAAAGGCACGCTATCAGACCACTAAAGTCCTCTAACTGCTTGTAAGCACACGGTTTCAGGTTCTTTTCACTCCGGTATTCCCGGTTCTTTTCACCTTTCCCTCACGGTACTAGTTCACTATCGGTGTCTCAGGAGTATGTAGCCTTAGCGGATGGTGCCGCTCGATTCAGACGGGGTTTCTCCGGCCCCGCCCTACTCAGGATACCACTACCGTAAATCAGAATTGTCGCTTACCGGGCTCTCACCGTCTCTGGCGCCCTTTCCCAAGGGCTTCAGCTAACTCGATTTAATCAGATGTCGTGGTCCTACAACCCCGGATTGGCCGTAACCAACCCGGTTTGGGCTCCTCCCCGTTCGCTCGCCACTACTTGGGGAATCATTGTTATTTTCTTTTCCTGCAGGTACTTAGATGTTTCAGTTCCCTGCGTTTGCCGCCGCCAGTCAAGCTGGTCGGCTCACACATCTTCCATGTGCGGGGTTGCCCCATTCGGAAATCTGAGGATTAACGGGTATGTGCCCCTCCCCCCAGCTTATCGCAGCTTATCGCGTCCTTCGTCGCCTCTGAGACCCTAGGCATCCCCCGTGTGCTCTTGCTTACTTCGCTTTCGTAACGCTACTCCTATTA
>NZ_BAABDI010000060.1:3297-4828 GCF_039539545.1 Hymenobacter antarcticus
CCGCTCCAGAAAGGAGGTGATCCAGCCGCACCTTCCGGTACGGCTACCTTGTTACGACTTAGCCCTAGTTACCTGTTCTACCCTAACTGGCTTCGTTGCGGAGCACCAGCTTCAGGTCTACCAAACTTCCATGGCTTGACGGGCGGTGTGTACAAGGCCCGGGAACGTATTCACCGCGCCATTGCTGATGCGCGATTACTAGTGATTCCAGCTTCACGGAGTCGAGTTGCAGACTCCGATCCGAACTGAGAACGGCTTTTCGGGATTGGCGCACCATCGCTGGTTGGCAACCCGCTGTACCGTCCATTGTAGCACGTGTGTAGCCCTAGGCGTAAGGGCCATGATGACCTGACGTCGTCCCCGCCTTCCTCACTGCTTGCGCAGGCAGTCTGTCTAGAGTCCCCATCATTACATGCTGGCAACTAAACATAGGGGTTGCGCTCGTTGCGGGACTTAACCCAACACCTCACGGCACGAGCTGACGACGGCCATGCAGCACCTTGCTTTGTGTCCCGAAGGAAAGGCTCATCTCTGAACCGGTCACGCGCATTCTAGCCTAGGTAAGGTTCCTCGCGTATCATCGAATTAAACCACATGCTCCACCACTTGTGCGGGCCCCCGTCAATTCTTTTGAGTTTCACTCTTGCGAGCGTACTCCCCAGGTGGGATACTTAACGCTTTCGCTAAGCCAGTGACAGTCTGTCGCCACCAGCGAGTATCCATCGTTTACGGCGTGGACTACCAGGGTATCTAATCCTGTTCGCTCCCCACGCTTTCGTGCCTCAGCGTCAGTTACAGTCTAGGCAGCTGCCTTCGCAATCGGGGTTCTGGATACTATCTATGCATTTCACCGCTACAGTATCCATTCCGCCACCCTCGTCTGTACTCAAGCTAACCAGTTTCCAGGGCAGTTCCGTTGTTGAGCAACGGGCTTTCACCCCGGACTTAATCAGCCGCCTACGCACCCTTTAAACCCAATAAATCCGGACAACGCTTGCACCCTCCGTATTACCGCGGCTGCTGGCACGGAGTTAGCCGGTGCTTATTCATCAGGTACCGTCAGTAGAGCACGCATGCCCTTTTTTCTTCCCTGATAAAAGCAGTTTACGACTCAGAAAGCCTTCATCCTGCACGCGGCATGGCTGGGTCAGACTCTCGTCCATTGCCCAATATTCCCTACTGCTGCCTCCCGTAGGAGTCGGGCCCGTATCTCAGTGCCCGTGTGGGGGACCAGCCTCTCAGCTCCCCTAGCCATCGTCGCCTTGGTGAGCCGTTACCTCTCCAACTAGCTAATGGCACGCAACCCCATCCGAATCCAATAAATCTTTAACAATTAAACGATGCCGTTCTGTTGTTTTATGCGGTATTAATCCGCCTTTCGGCGGGCTATCCCCCAGATTCGGGTAGGTTGGTTACGCGTTACGCACCCGTGCGCCACTATTGTCATTGCTGACAACCGTTCGACTTGCATGTATTAGGCCTGCCGCTAGCGTTCATCCTGAGCCAAGATCAAACTCTCCATTGTAAAATA
>NZ_BAABDI010000061.1:0-3589 GCF_039539545.1 Hymenobacter antarcticus
AACGGCCCCACCTGGCCCTGAATTACTTAACCCCCAATCAAGTCCATTTGCAAGGAAAAAGCCCCGCCGGAAAATCCGAGCAGGGCCCTTGCCTTATTCCTGTCAACATATAGCCGGACGAGACATTGCGGTGAACCACCAGCGCGTCATGCTGAGCTTGCCAAAGCAGCTCTACCGCGCAGCTAATCAGATTTAGTATTGCGGTAGAGCTGCTTCGGCAAGCTCAGCATCACGTTCTGAGTTGTGCTCCTTTATTCGCAAAGACCCGGGCCGTACCTTTGCCCCGTGCAAATCCCTCCTGCTTCCTATCTCACGCCCGAAGCGCTGACCACTTTCATCCGCACGGCCCTGGCCGAGGACGTGGGCGACGGCGACCACTCGGCCCTGGCCGCCATCCCGGCCGATGCCCGCAAGCGGGCCCACCTGCTCGTGAAGGGCGAAGGCCTGTTGGCCGGCATGGCCCTGGCCCCGCTGATTTTCCGGGAAGTGGACCCTACGCTACAAATGAGTGCGCTGCTCACCGATGGTACGCCCGTGAAGCACGGCGACATTGCCTTCACCGTAGAGGGCCCGGCGCGCAGCATCCTCACGGCCGAGCGCCTGGTGCTCAACTGCATGCAGCGCATGAGCGGCATTGCCACCTATACGGCACACCTCAACACGCTGCTGGCCGGCACCAGTGCCAAGCTGCTCGATACGCGCAAGACCACGCCCAACTTCCGGATTTGTGAGAAGTGGGCCGTGCTCATCGGCGGCGGCGTGAACCACCGCTACGGCCTGTTTGACATGATTATTCTCAAGGATAACCACGTCGACTACGCCGGCGGCATTGCCCAGGCCATTGCCGCCACGCACGCCTACCTGGCCAAAACCGGCCGGAAAATGCCCGTTGAAATCGAAACCCGCTCGCTCGACGAAGTGCAGCAGGCCCTCGATGCCGGCGGCATCGACCGCATCATGCTCGACAACATGAAGCCCGACCAGCTGCGCGAGGCCGTGGCCCTCATCGCCGGCCGTTTTCCCACCGAGGCCAGCGGCGGCATCACCGAGCAAACCATCGCCGAGGTCGCCGGTACCGGAGTCGACTATATCTCCGTCGGGGCGCTCACCCACTCGGTCAAGAGCCTGGATTTGAGCTTAAAAGCATTTTAACTAGTGGTTAATGGTTAGTGATAAAGGATTATTGCCTGGCTATATTTAACTAGCCTACATCAGCCAAAACTCATTAATCACTGACCATTAATCATTAACCACTAAAGATGAACCAACCCAACCAACGCGGTGGTGGCGGCGGCTTCCGCCAGGCCCAGCAGTCTTCGCCGCTGGCCATTCGCACCAAGAAATCACAGCTCACCACCGATGCCTATACCCGTTTGGTGATGGGCGAAGTGTGGAAGAAAGACTGGGTGTACGCCCTGATTCCCTTCGCTTTAGGCTTGCTGCCGGCCATTTTCGTGCATTCGTGGTGGTGGCTGGTGCTGGCCGTGGTGCTCACGGTGCTGTTCGTGCTGTTTCGCTCGGCGCAGGTGACGGGCGTGACCCAGATGGAGCAGAGCAAGCCCCTGTTTGAGCGCATGAATTTTGAGATGGACCAGAAGCAGCTGTTGCTGCGCGTGGGCCCCGAAAAAGCCATGCAGCTGACTTGGGACATGATTGGCCGCGTCCGCCGCGATTCCGATGCTTACTTATTGTACCTCAAGCCCGGCACCCCGCCCGAGGGCATGGCCGCCTGGCGCCTGTGGCTGGGACGCACGTTTGACGTGCCCGTGTTTTTACATTTGCCCATGCGCATCTTCAATTCGCCCA
Source organism: Hymenobacter antarcticus (assembly GCF_039539545.1). Classification (NCBI taxonomy): domain Bacteria; kingdom Pseudomonadati; phylum Bacteroidota; class Cytophagia; order Cytophagales; family Hymenobacteraceae; genus Hymenobacter; species Hymenobacter antarcticus. Next base: position 1,807 of record NZ_BAABDI010000061.1, read on the forward strand.
ACGACCTGAAGCTGTTTGAATCCCTGCTGCGCCGCAAAAACCTGCTGCCCGCCGAAGCGGGCGCGGCGGCCGTATAGCCTGAATTAATAAGTGGCTGGAAGAAGTTTTTCGCCACTTCCAGCCACTATTCCTGAATATTCTCTCCTGTTAATTTTACTTCTGATGAAACTGACCCACACGTTGTTGCTGGCCCTGGCTACGGTTGCCCTGGCTTCTTGCAGCGCCGAGCCTTCCGACTGGCGGCCCGGCGAAAAAGTATCCGTTGACATGGTAGCACCCGGCACGCGGGCCTCCGAAAACTTCGACGGCTCGACTCCTAACGGCTCCATTGAGAACAAGAGCGCGGAAACCCAGGAAGCGGAGGAAGCGGCTGCCCCAGCCCGGTCGGCCGAATCTTCTATTTCGGCCAACGCCGAAGAAGGCATGCGCAAGCGCGGCCAGGTAATTGACGCCGGCAAGTCGAGCCAGGCCGACACGGCCGACAACGGCCACCAGATACAGCGCTAAGCGCCTCGCATCGTCGATTATATACTTGTGAGTGGCAGCTTTGCCCGCCGGCTGGCGGTAGCAGAGCTGCCGCTTTGCGTCATTTTAGAATGAAGAATGAGGAATGAGGAATGAGGAATTGACCCAGGCACTGGCCATTTCCTATTCCTCATTCCTCATTCTTCATTCCTCATTCATTACGTATGGGGTTTGCTATTTTTTTCCTGCTGCTGACGGTGCTGGGCGCGGGGGCCGCCGCGGCTTGGGTGCCGGTAGCGCGGGGCAGCCGGTGGCTGAAACCGCTGCTGGCGTTCAGCGGAGCCTACTTATTCACGCTCACCATCACGCATATTTTGCCCGAGGCCCTGCAACTGCTGCCGGAACACCCGGCGCGGGTGGGCTACTGGGTACTGGGCGGCTTTTTTGGGCAGCTGCTGCTGGAAGTGCTTTCGCAGGGCGTGGAGCACGGGCACGTGCACCACGAGGCGGCCCACGGCCCGCACGATGCGCCCGGCCGGGTACCGTTTCTGCTGCTGGCGGCGCTGGTGGTGCATTCCTTTCTGGAGGGCAGCATATTGGTACGCACCCCGGAAGTGGGCCAAATCAGCCAGAATTTCTATGCCATCGTGGTGGGCGTGGCTCTGCACCACGTCCCGGCCGCGTTTGCGCTGGCTACGCTGCTGCGGTTACGGCTGGGCAGCTTCCGGCGGGTGTGGCCGGGGCTGCTGATTTTCGCGCTGGCCTCGCCCATTGGCATCGTGTTCAGCAACTACGTGGTACTGTCGCAGCTGCTCAGCACCGGGCTTTATGCCGCGCTACTGGGGCTGGTGGCCGGCAATTTCCTGCACGTCTCCACCACCATTCTCTTCGAAACCAGCCCGGAACACCGCCTCAACTGGCCCAAGCTGGGCGCTACCCTGGCGGGGCTGCTGCTGGCGCTGGCCGTAGCGTGATGAAGGGTTGAGGGTTGAGCAGTCGTTCAAAAGCAAACGGGTTGTCAGTTGCTTGTTGTTAGTGGTCAGTCAGCCGATTGCCATCCTGCTAACAACTGACAACTAATGACTAACAACTTAATTAAGGGTTGAGGATTGGGTTAAGTAACTGCTGTTACGCTGCGGGGCTGGCGCGTAACAGCAGTTAAAGAATAGTAAGTACCCGTCAGTAAATAATTTATCCTATGTTCAGATACGACCTCTTAATTTAGGTCAATGAAGGAAAGGAGTGGAGTAAGATTCTAGTATTATGGGGCGATAGAGCCCGTTTAACATGACAATCCCCGCTCTTTTTTAGGGTCACT
>NZ_BAABDI010000062.1:0-2946 GCF_039539545.1 Hymenobacter antarcticus
GGACTTTGTAGTCCGCGAGTCTGCGCCGCTACAACCACTACACGGCGCAGACTCGCGGACTACAAAGTCCGCGCTACATCCTGCTGCGTAACAGCAGCTACTTACTGCGCGGTGATATCCGCATACTCGTACGTCCGGGCCACTTCCAGCGGCTTGCCATCGGCCTCGGCGTAGGGGTACACGAAGTAGTTGAGCGGCGGGCCGGCCTGCCTGGGCGTCAGCTCCACGTCGCGGCCGCGCGTGAACTCGACGCGGTTTTCGTCGTGGGCACCGAAGAAGTAGGCGCGCCTGTCGGGGTTCTTGGCGGCTTCGGAGGCATCGACGGGCACCCAGCCGGTTTCGGGCGTGAAGAATTCGGCCCAACAGTGGTAGCCTTTGATTTCGCCCTTGCCCCGGCCCACGGGCAGCGGCAGCCCGATGCTGAACCGCGCCGGAATGCCCAGCGCCCGGCAGTAGCCGATGACGATGGCGTGGAAGTCGGTGCAGTTGCCGCGCCGGGCGTCGCAGGCATAGTAAATATCGCCCCGGCCCCAACCCTGGCCGGTTTTGTCGTAGGTCACGGTGCTCACCACGTGCTCGTAGATGGCGCGGGCTTTGGCGAGCGGGGTCTTGGCCCCGGCTTTGGCTACCACTTCCCCGGCCTGCTGCCTGATTTTGGCATCGAGCGGCACGAGGCGGTCGGGGGCCAGCCAGCGGGCCAGGTCGGGGTCGCTTTTTTCCTTTTTGGTTTTAGCGACAGCGGTAGCAAGTGGCGCGTTGGCGCGTAGGTTCAGGTGCTCGCGGCGCGTAATTTGGGCGGTGAGCTTCACCACCAGCGGCGCGGTGGGCAGCGTGGCCATACGCAGGTGCAGCATCTGGTTGCCGTATTCGCCCTGCTCAATTTTGTAGGGCACGGGCGACTCAATTTTCAGGTCGCGCACGTCCTGCGAGGCATCGGCGTGGGGCACGGGCAGCCAGAGGTCCAGGGTTTTGGTGCCGGCGGACGGCACGGGCACGGTGGCCGTGCTGGTGAGCACAAACGTGCGGCTGCGCGGCACGGTGGCCGTCTGGGCCCAGGCGCTAACGCCGGACAGCAGCCCGACCGCCCCCAACAGCCCCACCCGAATGGCAGGGGAAATCAACAACGAAACATCCACGGCAACGGGGCAACAGGTCGCTGCTGGCGGGCGTCGGCCAAGCTGGTTCGGGGTGTTTTTACTTCCCCGATTCAACGGCCACGGCACCAGGGGCCGTGCCCGTTGACGCGGCACCGCGACAGCGCCCGCCAGTCGGAACCAACCAGGCCCCAGCAGTACGGCAAAGGTACGGCGCGCCCCACGGGCCAACTACCACCGCGCCGCCGCGTACTTGAGGCACTGCTTTTCCTTCCTAGTCTATGCTTTTTCTCGCTGAACCCGTTATCCCCTTCGACTGGCACCGCATGCTGTTTACGGCAAACACCTCGCCTATTTTCCTGCTCGAAGTCGTGTTTCGCTGCGTGGCTACTTACATCGTGCTGCTGGGAGCCCTGCGCGTGACCGGCCGGCGCGGGGTGCGGCAATTGTCGATTTTCGAGCTGAGCATCATTCTGGCGCTGGGCTCAGCGGCCGGCGACACCATGTTTTACGACGACACACCGCTGCTGCCCGTGCTCGTCGTATTCGGGATGGTGAGCGGCATGTACTGGTTTTTCAACCGCCTCACCGAGTGGTTTCCGCGCTTCAGCGACTGGCTGGAGGGCAAGCCGGTACTGCTGATTGAAGACGGCCGCATCAACATGAAAAACCTGAACAACCTCAACCTGACCCAGAAAGAGCTGTTTGGCGAGCTGCGCCAGCAGCAGGTAGCGCACCTGGGCCAGGTGTGCCGGGCCTACATGGAAGCCACTGGCGACCTCAGCGCCTACTTCTTCGCCCCCGATGATGCCGCCCCCGGCCTGCCCATCTGGCCCGAGCGGCTGGCTGCCTCGCGGCACCGCGTGGAGGCAGGCGGCCCGCACGCCTGCTGCAAGTGCGGCCACGTGCAGGAGCTGGCCCGCGGCGAAGCGGCCAGCTGCCCCACGTGCCAGGCCCACGAGTGGGTGCCTGTGTGCAACAGCAAGCGCGAGGCGTAGGGCCCAGGCAGAACGTCACGTAGCGCATTCTGCCCATCAAGCAGAGATAAAGCATCTTTACCGCAATTGTAAATCTGGAAACCACTACCACCCTCCGCTTGCGCCGCACAAGCCGCTCCCGAACCACCGTCTTTGCCTTCGGCCGGTGTGTTTGCCCGTATAGCTGCTTATTGTTTCTTCCCCCCTTCTCACCATGTCTCCCGAAACCCCCGATTCTACGGCGCTGGCGTTGCTTTCACTACGCTGCCCCCGCTGCCACCAGGGCAAGCTCTTCTCGTATTCAGCCCTCAACATCAGCAGGTTTGCCCTTATGCCGGCCCAGTGCCCCGAATGCGGGCAGACGTTCGAGCCCGAGCCGGGGTTTTATTTCGGCTCGATGTACATCACCTTCGCCTTCAACGTGGCCACCGTGCTAGTGGTGGGCGTGCTGCTCTACTACCTGTTCGGCAACCCCGATACGTGGGTGTATGTGGCGGTCGTAACGGCCGTAACGCTGCTGCTCACGCCGGTTATTCTGCGCTATTCGCGGGCGCTGATGCTCTACCTGTTCGGCGGCGCGCAGTACAACGCCAACTGGCGCACCCACCGCCGATAAGCATTCCCGCGTCGTCTCAGATAACAAAAAGCCCCGGCCGCTTCAGTAGCAGTCGGGGCTTTTTGATTCTGAGGCGGGCGTAGATTTTTAAGTACTCGTGCAGAAGTAAGCGTATGCCCCGGTCCGACCGCTCTAGGTGTATAGTCCCGGAGGATAGTGGGGTACCTTTACCGCCTGCTTACCGAACGAATTTATGGGAAAATTACCACACGGGTGCGCCCGCACAACGCCGGCAACTCGGCGCCTTATCCAGCAAAGT
>NZ_BAABDI010000063.1:0-1360 GCF_039539545.1 Hymenobacter antarcticus
CCGGAAATAGGTTGACAGCTTTCCCAAAAGATGTCATGAAAACTGAGTTTGAGCCGCGTGTGCGGCGTAGTCAGCGCGACTACAGTTTGCCCTTTAAATTGGCCGTGGTGGGTGAAGTCGGCCGCGGAGAGCTGAGTTATAAACAAGCCCAGCAGCGTTACGGCATCCAGGGCCGGAGCACGGTGCTGACCTGGTGCCGGCGATATGCCAGCCATTTCGTAACTTTTCAGCAGGCCGGACCCACTTCCTCCGGCACTGCCCCTGCCGTGGACCCGACCCCGGAACAACGCATCAAGCAGTTGGAAACCGAACTGCGCGAGCAAAAAAAGCGGCATAGCAAGCAGTTAAAGGATTCGACCGACCTGAATTTATTGTTGCGCACGATGTTACAAGTGGTAGAGGAGGACCATGGCATCCCCCTGCCAAAAAAGTCTTTTCGCCGGCCGTTTCCCGGCTGGCGAGCGACAAAACCCTAGGCGTCCAACGCAGTTGCCAGCTCTACGGCGTGAGCCGCCAAAGTCTTTACCAGCGCCGGCAGCGGCAGGCCCGGCAGGCCGAGCGGGGCGAGCAGGTGCTCGACCAGGTCCGACTCGTGCGCACCAAACTGCCGCGCCTGGGTACGCGCAAGCTGCTGCACAAAATCACCCCCTTGCTGCGGGTGCAGGGCGTGGCCTGCGGGCGTGATGCCTTGTTCACCCTGCTGCGCCAGCGCCAGCTACTCGTGTCCCGAAAACGCAGCTACACGAAGACGACCGACTCGAATCACCGCTTCCATAAGCACCCCAACCTGGTGAAGGACGCACCCAAGCCCACGGCCCCGAATCAACTATGGGTCAGTGACATCACCTATTTACCCACCCGCCAGGGCACGGTCTACCTGAGCCTGGTTACCGATGCCTGTTCCCGGCGTATTGTCGGCCACCACGTCCACTCCAGTCTGCACACGACCGGCTGCCTGGCCGCCCTGGACCAGGCCGTACGCGCGGCTGGCCCGGCCACCATCGGGCTGATTCACCATTCCGACCGGGGTAGTCAATACGCCTCCGATGCGTACCAGGCCGCCCTGGAAAAAGCGAAAATGCGCTGCTCCATGACCGACGGCTACGATTGCTACCAGAATGCGCTGGCCGAACGGGTCAACGGCATTTTGAAAGACGAATTCCTCTTTGTCCTCCCCGACGACCTGGCCCAGGCCCGCCTGCTCGTCGACCAGGCCGTGCACCTCTACAACGAGGAACGGCCCCACCTGGCCCTGAATTACTTAACCCCCAATCAAGTCCATTTGCAAGGAAAAAGCCCCGCCGGAAAATCCGAGCAGGGCCCTTGCCTTATTCCTGTCAACATATAGCCGGACGAGACA
>NZ_BAABDI010000064.1:0-1203 GCF_039539545.1 Hymenobacter antarcticus
CACTCTACCCTGCCATTTTTCCAGGTATTTGATAACAAGCGACTTGCGAAATAAGCCAGTTCAGTAAGGCCATCACTTGTCGGGCCAGTGCGTCGGTGCTGGCCGTGGCTGGGCGGGTGATTTGGCGCAGGATATTCAAGCCGTGGCGACTCAGGCTGGTGGCCCGGTAGCCGTGCTTTTTGCGGGCAATGGGCGGGCTGTGTTCAGCGGCATCCTGGCCCACGCTCAGGCAAAAGGCATAGGCTAAACTGACGAGGGCCACGAGTTTGCGGAGCTTGAGATGGCAACGCAAGTGCGTGTTTTCCAGGTTAAAGCCCCGGCCTTTGAGGTTTTGGAAACACTGCTCAATGCTCCAGCGCCGGGCGTAAAGCGGGGCCAGGTCGGGTAGGTCTTCATGGCCGAAGAGGAAAAGAAATTGGCCCCCATCCAGGGCCTTGACCAGGGCTTTTCCCCAGACCCCGTCCACCTGCACGTGGGCAAAGCGTCGCACCTGTCCCGGGGCCAGGCCTAGGGCGGCCACCGCCCGGCACTCGCCACTGGCCAGGGTCAGGTGATGGTGCTTGGGCAGACGCATGACGAAGGGGAGCCCCTGGTCTTGCAGCCACTTGAACCAGGCATGGCCCACAAACTCGCGGTCCCCCAGGACCAGTTCAATCTGGTCCCGGCCCAGCACGGCCAGGCACGCTTCGAGCACGGCAATGCGCTGGGCGGCGTTGGAATTGCCGCTGCGGTTGTCGAGCAGGTGCCAGTACAGCGGCACGTGCCACTCGCCCCGACCCACGGTAACGAGCAGGAGGTTGACCTGGCACTGCCCGAAGTCCCATTCCGTGCGGTCCAGACACAGGCACAGCTTGCCTTGCCCCGGTAAGAGGCTGACCAGAAGCCGGGCCAGGGCGAGGTAGTCCAGCGTTACCTGACGAAAGAAGTCCTGAATCCGCGTCTCATTCGAGGCCGGTTTGGCGCCATCGTTGAGGTGCTGGGCCACTTCGCAGAACTGCACGTTGCGGCTCTTGAGCAGGCCGATAATAAATTGAGCCACAAACTTTTGACGCGCTAGGTTGCGCACGATGGGCAACTGCTGTAAAAGGGTCGTAGTTTTGGCGATGAGGCACTGCTTCACGGGGCGCGATGGACTTTGGAGTGTAGGAACTACAAAGGTCGGAACGCCCCGTTTTTATGCCCCAATTTTAGTAGGGTAGAGTG
>NZ_BAABDI010000065.1:0-1016 GCF_039539545.1 Hymenobacter antarcticus
CAGACTAACCGCACTATGTGCGCAAGGGTAAATTTGCGGCTTACCCCCTTGGTTCGATGTCGTTACTCACCCACTTAGCCGACGTGCCGGACTTCCGGCGGCAGAATAAAAACTTTCGCCACAAACTATTAGACATTCTCGTTATCAGCGTGCTAGCTGTGCTGAGCGGGGCCGACGATTTTGAGGAAATCGCCTGGTTTGGCCGGCAGAAAGAACCCGTCTTTCGGCGCTACCTCTCGCTGGACAACGGTATTCCGTCCGACGATACCTTCCGGCGGGTCTTTCAGCACCTGGACGCGGCGGCGTTCAACGCGGCCTTTCTGGCCTGGATGCGGCAGGTGCTGCCCGCCGACCAACTCGGCCAGGTTTGTATCGACGGCAAGACCCTGCGCGGCTCCGGCCCGCAGGCGCTGCACGTGGTGTCGGCCGTGGCCAGCGCCCAGGGCCTGAGCCTGGCCCAGGTGGCCACGGCGGGCAAAGGCCACGAACTGGCGGCCATCCCCGACGTACTGGCCCTACTCGACGTACGCGGCTGCCTCGTCAGCCTCGATGCGCTCAGCTGCCAACCCGCCATCGCGGCCCAGATTTGCCAGCAAGGCGGTGATTACCTGCTGGCCCTCAAGGGGAACCAGGCCACGCTCTTGGCCGAGGCCGAACGCGCCCTGGCTCAGGTGCCCGCTCGGCAGACGCTCGAATCCTGGAGCGTGGCCTCCCACAACACCCCGCTCTGCACCCAGCTCAGCGTCCAAACCGACCTGCGCTGGGTCGATGAAGAAGGCCGTTGGCCGGGGCTGGCCGCTCTGGTCCGGGTCGCGACCACCCGCCACCCGGTCGACGGACCGCCCCAGCCGCAGGCCGTGCGCTACTACCTCAGCAGCCGCGCGACCCTGACCCCGGCCCAGGCCACGGCCGCCGTGCGCGACCACTGGGCCATTGAAAACAAGCTCCACTGGCACCTGGACGTGACGCTGGGCGAAGACGCCCACCGCTTGCGCCAGGCCCAGGCCGTGGAAAAC
>NZ_BAABDI010000066.1:0-1002 GCF_039539545.1 Hymenobacter antarcticus
TGTATGGTCCCGGAGTATGGTGGGTCGGTTCTCGAATAAAGCTACTAGGATTTTTCCGCCATTCCGCACAAACAAATTCGTAGGGTGTCAATCCCTTGAGCCGTTTGAGGCGTTTGGCAAAGTTGTAGGCCAGTAAAAAGGTCTGCAAGTGCGTGTTAAGCTGGTCGGCCGTTTCGTAATGAAAGCGTTTAATCGTGGCCTCTTTCAGCGTGCGGTTCATCCGTTCGACCTGGCCGTTGGTCCAGGGGTGGGCCGGCTTGGTGAATCGCTGCTCAATTTCCCGCTCATCGCAGAGCCGCCCAAAAGGGTGACGGCCCAGGTGGGGGTGGTGGGGCATATTTCGGAATTGAATACCGTTATCGGTCAATACTTTATGAATCCGATAAGGAATCCGGGCCAGTACCCGTTCCAGAAAGGCTACGGCGATGGCCTGGGTCGCCTGCGGCTGTAATTCGGCGAAGGCCAGCTTGCTGGTGCGGTCAATGGCGACAAAGAGGTACTGCTTTCCTTCTTCGGTCTGCACTTCGGCAAAATCAACGTGCAGGTAGCCCAGGGGATAGTCCTTGAATTTTGCCTTTTTTGCCGGGCTCGCCGCCTCATCTGGGGGCAGGCGGCTGATGCCGTGGCGTTGCAAACAGCGGTGCAGGGCCGAGCGGCTCAGGTGTGGAATAGCCTCTTGCAAAGCGTAGAGACAGTCATCGAGGGGCAACAGGGTCTGCTGGCGGAACAAGACGATGGCGGCTTCTTCTGCGGGCGTAAGCACGGTCGAGGCCGGTGTGGGCCCGCGCACGGCCTCTTCCGTGCTGGTGCGGCTGCGCCACTTGGCGGCCGTTTTGGGGTCGACGCCGAAGCGGATAGCTAGCTTTTGTAGGCTTTCTGTACTTTGCTGGATAAGGCGCCGAGTTGCCGGCGTTGTGCGGGCGCACCCGTGTGGTAATTTTCCCATAAATTCGTTCGGTAAGCAGGCGGTAAAGGTACCCCACTATCCTCCGGGACTATACA
>NZ_BAABDI010000067.1:0-949 GCF_039539545.1 Hymenobacter antarcticus
TAACCCAAGTTGCGGACTATATGCCGGCTTGGTCGAGGGCGTGCACAAAGATGAAGAGGACGATTTTGAGGAAGAAACCTTGGGCCGTAACGGCATGAATTTGCTTGGGAAAGCGGGCCGTGAGTTGACTAAAACACGTTTCGATGGATTTGCGAAAGTGCTGAATCAGAAAGTTTTCGTGCGGTTCATGCGGCCGTTGGCTGTTTTTCTTGCGGGCCGTTTGCTGGCGGTTGCCCGTGGCCTCTTCAAAGAGGTCTTCCCCCACGTAATCGGTGTAGCCGGCATCGGTGTAGAGGATACTGCCCTCGGGCAAGTCCGGGGCCAATGCCCGCAGGCCGGTCTGGTCGGCTTCACTACCGGCATGGATGTAATAGTCGACCGGAATGCCGTCGGTGGTCGCCACGACCTGCACCTTGAACCCGTAAAACCAACTGCGCTTGCTGGCACAACGGCCGTGATAGGCCTTGCCGGTCAGGAGTTTACAGCGCGGGATGCGCGTATTGTGACACACCGCCACCGGAAACGAGTCGATGACGTAGCGGGCCTCGGTGTGCAGGTTCTTGAGCAGTTGCCCAAAGGTGGCGAACAAGCCCGCCAGCGTATCGGCCAGGGCGTGTAACTGCCGGTTGAAGCCGCTCTTATCCAGGCTTTTCTGGCCCCAGTGCTGCTCCATGTAGCGCTGGCCCAGCACCAGATTGCCGCCGAAGTAACGGGCCGCCACCAGGGCCGTGGTCAGCACCTGCGCATCCGACAAGTGCCGGCGCTTGTCGGCCGGCCGGGCCCACACCGGGCGGGTAGTGGTCAATAAATCATCGAGGAAGCAGTACATTGCAACGGTCTGTTCGCGCATGGGGAAAGTAGGAATGAGGCGGTTAGAGACCTCAAACCTACTTCTGCTCTGCCGAGCAGACTTTTTTTGTGCTCTCCAACTACTCCGCAACTTGGGTTA
>NZ_BAABDI010000068.1:0-919 GCF_039539545.1 Hymenobacter antarcticus
ACTCGCCCTTTTGCGGCGCGTACCACATAATGAATAGGTGGGTCAGCTGCTCTATTCTGACCAGTTATGTAAGTGCTCCCTTGGCAGGAGCAAACGTCGTCTAATTGATTCATGAACCCCGCAGTGGCAACCGGCTGCCAGTCCTTTCCCGCTCGAGAGAACAGTTGGCCAGTTTCCAAAAACTTAAAGCGAGCGCCAGCGAAGTAGGAGTCGTCATAGATGGTATCGTTCACCGAATTGTCTAGCTCAGCTATCGCTTGGTTAACTTTCCACTTTTTGCCTACCCGGTCCTGCAGCTGGTGTATTTTTCCATCATAGGTGACCACCTGCAGCGCTTGGCCAGGACGAGAATAGAACTCATAAGGGAAAAAAGTATGAGTATAAAACTATTGTCGGGTCCACGTCTCTCCGAAATCAGTGGAATGAGCTAAGCGTGAATAGGCGGGCTCATGGATACCCGGCCAGCTGTCCAGTCCCCACAGGACGTGGTGCTGGTCGATGGTCAAATACTTGATGTACAGGAAATCCGGTTTTTTGCGCTGGTCGTGCAGACCTTTCCAATGCTTGCCGGCATCAGTTGTCACCGCTAAACCGCCGTGCCACTTCACGGCGATTAAAGTATCACCGCTGACCGGCAACAAATCATAAACAGCGGGGTCGGGCCCAGTTGGTCGGTAGACCAACTTAGGCTTGCTCGTTGAAGCAGTTGGTGGTGTTGCAGTTTGTTCTACCTGCTTTGTCTTCTGGTTACAGGAGCCCAGCACTATCCCACCAATGAGAAGCAACAACCATTTAAGCATTAGCGACGAGATATTGTGTAGAAGTCAGGCATTACAACGCCTGTAAAAGCAGTGGATTCGCGAAAGCTAATCTTAAAAAAATACCCTTCAAGAAAGATGCATTAACGGTGACCAAAACC
>NZ_BAABDI010000069.1:0-763 GCF_039539545.1 Hymenobacter antarcticus
ACACGCAGGCCCGAATCATGCCCGCCCGCGCCGCGTCGGTGGCCGGCACCAGCGGCACGGCCTGGTTGGCGAAGGCCGCGCCGTTGGTGGAGTAGTTCGGGGCCGTGCTCCCCGCCCAGGCGTTGCCATCGAGCGTGAGGGCCGGGCCGCCCAGGTTCACGGCCCGGTAGAACGTGAACGCGCCGCCGCCCCCCGTGGCCGTGAACGTGGCCGTGATGGTCTTGTTGCTGCTCATGCTCACGCTCAGCGGGTTGGCGCTGCCCGTGGCATCGCCGCTCCAGCCCGCGAAGGTGGAGCCCGCCGCCGGAGCGGCCGTGAGAGACACCGTGCTGCCGCTGGCGTAGCTGGCCGCGTTCGGACTTCGGCTCACCGTGCCACTGCCCGTGGTATTCACCGTGAGCGTGTAAGTGGTGGTGGCAACGGCCGTGAACGTGGCCGTGATGGTCTTGTTGCTACTCATGCTTACGCTCAGCGGGTTGGCGCTGCCCGTGGCGTCGCCGCTCCAGCCCGCGAAGGTGAAGCCCGCCGCTGGCGTGGCCGTCAGGCTCACCGTGCTGCCGCTGGCGTAGCTGGCTGCGTTCGGGCTTCGGACTACCGTGCCGCTGCCCACCGCGCTGGTGGTCAGCGTGTAGCTGGTGGGCGTGCCCCCGGTTTGCTGCCAGAGCTCCACGCCCGAAAAGTTGGGCCAGCCGCCGCTGCTCGTGAACTGCACTTGCCCGGTGGCGGCCAGCGTCACGGCGTAGGGGCCCAGCCGCGCCCAGGT
>NZ_BAABDI010000070.1:0-754 GCF_039539545.1 Hymenobacter antarcticus
ACCTGGGCGCGGCTGGGCCCCTACGCCGTGACGCTGGCCGCCACCGGGCAAGTGCAGTTCACGAGCAGCGGCGGCTGGCCCAACTTTTCGGGCGTGGAGCTCTGGCAGCAAACCGGGGGCACGCCCATCAGCTACACGCTGAGCACCCCCACGGTGGGCAGTGGCACGGTAGTCCGAAGCCCGAACGCAGCCAGCTACGCCAGCGGCAGCACGGTGAGCCTGACGGCCGCGCCGGCGGTAGGCTTCACCTTCGCGGGCTGGAGCGGCGATGCCACGGGCAGCGCCAACCCGCTGAGCGTGAGCATGAGCAGCAACAAGACCATCACGGCCACGTTCACGGCCGTTGCCACCACCACTTACACGCTCACGGTGAATACCACGGGCAGTGGCACGGTAGTGCGAAGTCCGAACGCGGCCACGTACGCCAGCGGCAGCACGGTGAGCCTGACGGCCGCTCCGGCGGCGGGCTTCACCTTCGCGGGCTGGAGCGGCGATGCCACGGGCGCCGCTAATCCGCTGAGCGTGAGCATGAGCAGCAACAAGACCATCACGGCCACGTTCACGGCCACGGGGGGCGGCGGCGCGTTCACGTTCTACCGGGCCGTGAACCTGGGCGGGCCGGCCCTGACGCTCGATGGCAACGCCTGGGCGGGGAGCACGGCCCCGAACTACTCCACCAACGGCGCGGCCTTCGCCAACCAGGCCGTGCCGCTGGTGCCGGCCACCGACGCGGCGCGGGCGGGCATGATTCGGG
>NZ_BAABDI010000071.1:0-705 GCF_039539545.1 Hymenobacter antarcticus
GAAGTTTGGTAGACCTGAAGCTGGTGCTCCGCAACGAAGCCAGTTAGGGTAGAACAGGTAACTAGGGCTAAGTCGTAACAAGGTAGCCGTACCGGAAGGTGCGGCTGGATCACCTCCTTTCTGGAGCGGCCTTGCTCACGATGTTATACTAATATGAGTACTGCTTGGTACTTACTCTTTGTTTGTTTCCTCATTCAAATAATTTTGAATACGGATTCTACGTTTGCCCTCGGGTATCGTCGAAACACGGGCTTGTAGCTCAGGTGGTTAGAGCGCTACACTGATAATGTAGAGGTCCGTGGTTCGAGTCCACGCAGGCCCACTGTAACTAGCGGGATTGCTGCTGGATATGAAACACGGGGGATTAGCTCAGCTGGCTAGAGCACCTGCCTTGCACGCAGGGGGTCAACGGTTCGACTCCGTTATCCTCCACCATAATAAATACGAAACATCAGTAATTGACTGGTATTTCACGACACTACTAAACACCAGAGTAGTACACGTTCTTTGACGTAAGGGGTAACAAAAACGAAGCGTAGCGCGCTTGGTCTTAGCAATAAGACAAAGCAGCTCCTAGTAATAGGAGTAGCGTTACGAAAGCGAAGTAAGCAAGAGCACACGGGGGATGCCTAGGGTCTCAGAGGCGACGAAGGACGCGATAAGCTGCGATAAGCTGGGGGGAGGGGCACATACCCGTTAATCCTC
>NZ_BAABDI010000072.1:0-638 GCF_039539545.1 Hymenobacter antarcticus
CAGGCGCAAAGTCACCGTGCCGCTGCCGCCACCTACCGCAACGTTGGGATTGGCGATGGCGTCGTCAGAGAAACTGGCCGTCAGCGTGCTGGGCGTTTTGCTCAGCACCGTCCACTTGAGCGTGCCACTCGCGCCGCTGCCGTTCAGGCTGAAGGTATTGCCGTTGGCGCTGAAGCACTGCGCCGCCGGGGCATTCCCCGCGCTGGCCGTCGGGTTCGGGTTCACCGTCACCGTTACGTCGCTGATGGCGGCGGTGCACACCGGGTTGGCACCGCTGGTCACCGTCAGGCGCAAAGTCACCGTGCCGCTTACCCCACCGGTCACGGTTACCGTCGGCTTGGCGATGGCGTCGTTGGAGAAGACCGCGCTTAACCCCGTTGAGGATTGGCTCAACACCGTCCACTTGAGCGAGCCGTTGGTGCCGCTGCCTTCCAGGCTGAAGGTGTTGCCAGTGGCGGCGGCGCTGAGGCACTGCGCCGCCGGGGCCGTGCCCGCGCTGGCCGTCGGGTTCGGGTTCACCGTCACCGTTACCTCGCTGGTGGCGGCGGTGCACACCGGGTTGGCACCGCTGGTCACCGTCAGGCGCAAAGTCACCGTGCCGCTGCCGCCACCTACCGCAACGTTGGGATTGGCGATGG
>NZ_BAABDI010000073.1:0-597 GCF_039539545.1 Hymenobacter antarcticus
GAGGATTAACGGGTATGTGCCCCTCCCCCCAGCTTATCGCAGCTTATCGCGTCCTTCGTCGCCTCTGAGACCCTAGGCATCCCCCGTGTGCTCTTGCTTACTTCGCTTTCGTAACGCTACTCCTATTGCTAGGAGATGCTTTGTCTTATTGCTAAGACCAAGCGCGCTACGCTTCGTTTTTGTTACCCCTTACGTCAAAGAACGTTCGTCACTCTGGTGTTTAGTGACATCGTAGAAGAATACCTATTGTATTCCTCTAATTACTTGCTGAATCCGGAATCTATCAGACCACCTAGCGAACCAAGTGGGCCTGCGTGGACTCGAACCACGGACCTCTACATTATCAGTGTAGCGCTCTAACCACCTGAGCTACAAGCCCGTATTCGGATTCAAAATTATTTGAATGAAGGAAAAGACAAGCAGTAAGTTGTCGTTACTGTAACACTACTCTTGAACTCACGAGTCGAACTGCTCCAGAAAGGAGGTGATCCAGCCGCACCTTCCGGTACGGCTACCTTGTTACGACTTAGCCCTAGTTACCTGTTCTACCCTAACTGGCTTCGTTGCGGAGCACCAGCTTCAGGTCTACCAAACTTC
>NZ_BAABDI010000074.1:0-557 GCF_039539545.1 Hymenobacter antarcticus
GCCGTAACGCAACAGCCACTGCGCATCTTTGCGGTCACTTTTGCCTTTACTCAAGTGCATCTGAATGAAGCGCTTAATGACCAGTGGATTCAGTACGGCGACCTCTCCCCCCTGCTCGTGCAGGTAATAGGCCAGGGCCAGGTTATAGGTGCCGGTGGCTTCCATCACAAACCGGCAGTGCGCTCCGCAAGCCTTCACCAGCTGCTGAAAGCCCGCTTTATTATTATTGACTTCCAGGTGTTTGACGAGCTCATTCACTTGGTAACAGACGGCGAGCGTGGCTTTACTCACGTCCAGGCCGACAACGGGTAACAAAGAGGCGGTAACCATCATGAAAGTGGTAAAAAGATGAGAAAAAAGCACTTAAAAGGACTTCTAGGGAGTCTTTTACTATCCTGATACAGGCTCGTGGCCTACTGGAACTGTCCAAAGTGACCCTAAAAAAGAGCGGGGATTGTCATGTTAAACGGGCTCTATCGCCCCATAATACTAGAATCTTACTCCACTCCTTTCCTTCATTGACCTAAATTAAGAGGTCGTATCTGAACATAGGATAA